>JBNMIS010000006.1:0-43530 GCA_050873385.1 Bacteroidales bacterium
ATACGTTCTGTCGACGATTTGTCGCAGGTCCTTAATGATGCGCTGCAGGCATCCGAGCAGGATAAGGTCCTCTTTCTGGCAGGAATGAAACCGAATGGCAGGGTGGCATACTATGCCGTCAATCTCTCCGAATAATCAGTGCTGTCTTTCATAAAGGAACCGCTCTGTGAGTATTTGCTCACAAAGCGGTTCCTTTGTTGTATGTAAGTCTCTTTTGGAATACTTCTATGTCTTTTCCGCTACATGGTACATGATGGATCTTTCATATTCTTTTGTCGAGACCTGGACGACCTCTCATCGACCCCTCAACGAGACCTCAAAAACAAACCCAAGACTCCTTCAAACAAGGGGCTTGGGTTTGTCTGTCTTCGGCTTTGGAAAGGTTTGGGCGTCTGACCCGTCTTTTGGAGAAGCGGAAAAGTTACCTTATTTCACTATCTTCGTGCAGTAGTTCCCGCTACGGACAATGTATGTCCCGCTGTATGGAAGTCGGTTTCGTACTTCCGTCAAGGTGGAATGCATTGTGCCTATCTGTCTGCCGTCAATGCTGTAGATTGTCCATTCTGCTTCCGTGTCGGAATCAATATCGGAAACGGCGGAATTCGTAGTCTCCACTTGCAGTCCGTCTAAGGCAAAATACGTGGAAGTGTTTGTCCCCCACTGCCCTTTTCCTGTGGAAGTCATGGTGAAGCATAAGCCGTAGCAGTCGCCAAGCACTTTCAAATCAACATCTTCCCAACCCTTGTTGAGCGTCCATTCTTCTTGTTTCTGACTTCTGTAGTCTGCCAGATAGTAAGTCACTTCCTTGTTTTCGTCTTTCTGCAGATTCTTGTCAAGGGCATAGATGTGAAGTGCAAAATAATCTCCTTCTTTGAACTTGTAGCCGGTATAGTCTCCTTTCGTAATATCTTTGTAAGCCATTGTGTTCTGGCAGATGCATACGCTCAACGGACGGTATGCCGTCTCATTTGTAAAGGTGACAATGTTCGATGTTTCTCTGTAAAATTCGCTATAGTAAGCCAGGATAAAAGGTGTCCCCTCGCCTTGCTGTCCGCCTTTGCTCATGCAACCGTTGTAGCCTGCGCTGTCCGATGCCACTTTGCTCACCGTAAAACCTTCCCATGACCTCCCTGCGTACGATTCTCCGCTCGGCAGGTGGGAAAAACGGAAAACTTGGAACTCCAACTGGTTCAATGATTCCGATTCGTTGTAAGTCTCTACCCAGATGTCATCCGTAGTATATTCTATGCTTGTCGGATTGGCGGGTTTGCTTAAATCCAACTTGATAACCTCGGCTTGCACTCCTGTCGCACCCATGCAGACAAGGCAAACGCAAAAAAGTAATGTTTTCTTCATATCACAAAATTTAACTGTTGAATCTGTTCTGTTGGAGTCCTTGCAAAAGTACGGTCTTTTCTTAAATCCTGCAAATCCGCTTCTTCTGCCGTCCGCCGGAAATCAAGACCGCGTAAGAAAGAGGTTGTTAGGTTGAAAAAAATGCATTACCTTTGTAGCATTGCGTTGTTGTGCCATTTTGGCAATGCCTGCTTTGGCGCATTTTTTGCAAGATTACCGTAGGAAGTGGGATTGTATCCGCTCCGGACAGAAAGAATAACTATTGAAACATACTATACTGAATGAAGAAAATTGAACCGACGTTGGAACAACTCAGAGATGCTGTTGTAGAGGCAATCAGGAATAAGAAGGGTAAACGGATTGCCGTTCTGGATATGCGCTCCCTGGAGTCTGTCCCTTGCCCGATGTTTGTTATAGCACAGGGAAATACCAATACGCAGGTTGCTGCGATTGCCGACGAAGTGGAGGACTTTGTGCGGAAAACGGTTGGCGAAAAAGTGTTGGCGACCGCAGGAGTGGAAAATGCGGAGTGGATTGCAATGGATTATGGGGATATCATTGTGCATATCTTCCAGCCGCAAGTACGCGAGTTCTATGACATTGAACATCTTTGGGGAGATGCCGACATCACAATCTTGCCCGATGAAGACTAAGAAATCACTTTTCTATAATAGCAGACAGGAACTATGAACAAACAAGATAATCAACAACGCTCGAATATGCCGCAACAGAAAGGGAAACGGAAAGGTCCCGGTTTGTCGTGGTTGTATATCGCTATCATCATCTTCCTTTTCGGAAGTTGGTTCTTTGCCGATGGGTCCTCCGTCTCCAAAGATGTTTCCTATACGAAACTGCAATCTTATATCGAACAGGGGTGTATCGAATCCATGATTGTGTACGACAATGGTACGGTCAAAGCACAGGTCGCTCCCGATGCAGTGGGAGTCGTCTTCTCCTCCGAACCCGAAAAAGCGGCGGAAGCGAAGCAACAGCGGCTCGTGGTGTCTATACCCTCGGTCGATGAGTTCAACCAATACATGACGCAGGTCAATTCACAGCGTCAGGAAGCCGGTAAAAAGAGTATCGACCTTACGTTCGAGAAAGAACACAACTGGTGGTTGATACTGCTCAACCTTCTCCCGTTTGTCTTGCTGGTATTCTTCTTCATGATGATGAGCCGGGGACCTATAGGAGGGGGCGCTGGCGCTGGCATATTCAACGTAGGCAAAGCCAAGGCGCAGGTCTTCGACAAAGACAAGAAAGACAAGGTCACATTCAAGGATGTGGCTGGTCTGGCGGGAGCCAAGCAGGAGGTGGAGGAAATAGTATCCTTCCTCAAGAACCCTAAGAAATATACTGATTTGGGAGGTAAGATTCCCAAGGGGGCACTGTTGGTAGGTCCTCCGGGGACAGGCAAAACACTGTTGGCAAAAGCCGTGGCAGGTGAAGCCAATGTGCCGTTCTTCTCAATGTCCGGTTCCGACTTCGTTGAGATGTTTGTCGGAGTAGGTGCTTCGCGTGTCCGCGACCTCTTCCGCCAAGCCAAAGAGGCGGCGCCGTCCATTATTTTTATCGACGAGATTGATGCCGTCGGACGGGCAAGGGGGAAAAATGTAATGAGTGGCGGAAACGATGAACGGGAATCCACGCTCAACCAGTTGCTTACAGAAATGGATGGTTTCGGCACCAACTCGGGGGTTATCATCCTCGCCGCCACCAACCGTGCCGACGTCTTGGATGCTGCGCTTCTGCGTGCAGGACGGTTCGACCGTCAAATCCATGTCGAACTGCCCGACTTGCAGGAACGGAAAGAAATCTTCGGAGTCCACCTCCGCCCGTTGCACTTGGACAACACGGTGGATGTCAACTTCCTTGCAAAACAGACCCCAGGTTTCTCGGGGGCCGACATAGCCAATGTCTGCAACGAAGCGGCGCTTATTGCTGCACGGCACGATAAGAAAGCAGTCGGGAAACAAGACTTTATGGACGCCGTGGACCGCATTGTCGGAGGACTTGAACGGAAGACAAAGATCATGACCGAAGAAGAGAAACGCTCCATCGCCTACCATGAAGCAGGGCATGCCACCATCTCGTGGATGCTCCGTTGGGCAAATCCTCTGGTCAAAGTCACCATTGTTCCGCGGGGTATCTCTTTGGGCGCGGCGTGGTATCTTCCCGAAGAACGGCAGTTGACAAACCGTGAACATCTTTTGGACGAGATGTGCGCCACGTTGGGCGGACGCGCTGCGGAAGAGGAATTCCTCTCACAAACAAGCACCGGTGCGCTCAACGACTTGGAACGTGTAACCAAGCAGGCGTATGCCATGGTGGCTTACTATGGAATGAGCGATAAGTTGGCAAATCTCAGTTTCTATGACTCCACGGGGCGGACCGACTACGCTTTTGCCAAACCTTATTCGGAAAAGACGGCTGAAACCATCGACAAGGAGGCAAGTGCCATCATTTCCCGACAGATGGCGCGTGCCAAGGAAATCCTTGCTCAACATGCCGAGGGACATCACCGGATTGCGGAACTTCTCATCGAGAAGGAGGTTATTACGGCAGAGGATGTGGAAAACATACTCGGACCGCGTCCGTGGAAATCCCGGCAGGACGAAATAATCGAGGACAACGAAGCCATCTTGGAAGCAGAAAAGAAAAAAGAACAAGCCGCATCGCCTTCAGAAGAAGACAAGGAACAGCCGGCAGTTTCTCCTTCCGGTTCCGTTCCCGAAAGCGGACAACCTGCTTCGGACGAATCTGCCGAGTAATGGACGGCAACATGGTGCGACGATAGCAAGGATCGGATATTGTGCATCTCGCACCGGAAGCAGAACAAATTAACAACCGAACAACTATTTAACAATTGGACAACTATATGAAACGATTCATTCTTGGCACTCTGGTGCTGACACTATGTCTGACAGTTTCTGCGCAGCAGCCGCAGAAACTGCCCATTGATTCTGCCGTCCGTGTAGGACATCTGGACAATGGACTGACCTACTATATCCGTCACAACGAGTACCCGAAACAACGCTGCGAGTTCCATATCGCGCAGGCGGTGGGGGCTATTCTTGAAGAAGACCACCAAAACGGCTTGGCACACTTTCTTGAGCACATGGCGTTCAACGGGACAGAACATTTCCCCGGAAAGGGCATCATCAATTATTTTGAATCCGTAGGCGTTAATTTCGGAGGGAATATCAATGCCTATACCTCGCTTGACGAAACGGTATATCGCCTTTCCGATGTACCCACCACCCGCATGGGTATTGTCGATTCAGCCTTGCTCGTGATGCACGATTGGGCTTGCGGTCTCTCTCTCCTGCCGGAGGAGATAGACGCAGAGCGCGGCGTAATCCGCGAGGAATGGCGTACAGGCGCCGATGCCAACCGCCGTATGTGGAAACAAAGCAACGCCCTCATGTATCCCGGGAGTCAGTATGCCAAGCGCGACGTCATAGGAGACACGGCAGTAATCAACAATTTCGCATACGATGCACTCCGCGACTATTACAAGAAATGGTACGGTCCCGACAATCAGGCAGTCATTGTGGTGGGAGATATCAATGTGGATACCATCGAGGCAAAGATCAAAGCATTGTGGGCAGATGTTCCGGCACGTGTCAACCGCGGAGAGCGTCCCGTCTACTCGGTGGACAACAACGAAGAGCCTATCGTCTCCGTGGTAACCGACGGAGAAGCCCAGATAACGCGCATCACGGTCATATTCAAGAAAGACCCTCTCCCCGAGAGTATCAAAGGAACGGATATGGACTATGTGCTGAGTATTGCACATACTCTTGTCACGGACATGATTGACAACCGTATGTCCGATTTGGCTCTTGACCCGAATGCATCTTTCGTGGCAGGCGGGACCGACTACGGAGAGTTGGTTAAAGCCAAGGATGCCCTGTATGCCGTCTATATTCCCAAAGTGGGGCAAGAGAAACAGGCGTATGCCGACCTCCTCTATCAATTGGAGAAAGTCCGCCGTTACGGTTTCACGAATGCCGAACTGGAACGTGTCAAGGCGGAAATGCTCTCCACATACGAGAAGTTCTACAACGAGAGAAACAGCACACGCAATATAGGCTATGTGCAGGAATGCAAGCGCAACTTCCTAGACGGCGAAGTGATGCCCGGCATAGAATGGGAATATGACGCAGTCAAGCAGTTTCTTCCGTCTCTGACTATCACCGAAATCAACCGCATCGCGAAACCGCTTATTACCGACGAGAACGTGATCGTCTCCATTACGGCTCCCACCAATGCCCAATTGCCCACCGAGGAAGAAATACGCTCCGGGCTGAAGAACATGTCCTCTCTCCCAATTGAGGCTCCCGAGGAGGAAACGATACGTACCACCCTGGTAGAGAAAACCCCAAAAGCCGGTAGAATCAAGAAAGTTGCCCACAATGACGTTCTGGGAACTACCGAATGGACTCTTTCCAACGGTGTACGTATTATACTCAAACCTACCGACTTCAAGCAAGACGAGATACTCTTCTCCGCTTCTTCGTTTGGCGGCACGTCGTTGATAACAAATCCGGCAGATCTCCCTTCTGCCATAATGGCAACCGATGTAGTGGAATTTTGCGGATTGGCAGACTTCTCCAATACCGATCTTTCGAAGGCATTGGCAGGAAAGCATGTGAACATTTCTCCGTCTATCAACACTCTCTCCGAGTCAATGAGCGGTTCCTCCACTGTAAAAGACCTGGAGACGCTTCTCCAACTCAACTATCTCTACTTCACTTCTCCCCGACGCGACGAGAAGGCTTTCCAAACATTCATTTCGCTCATGGAGACATCCTTGGCGAACAAGAATCAAGATCCGAAATCCATCTGGTATGATTCCATCAATGTGATGGCAAGCAACTATTCACCCCGCACGATTGTGTGGACGAAAGAGAAACTGCAGGAAATCGACCTGGACCGTGCATTGGCAGTATACAAGGCACGTTTCGCCAATCCTGCAGACTTCATCTTCACCTTCACAGGGTGCATCAATCCTGACGACAAAGATTTCCAGAAGTTGGTTTGCACATGGTTGGGCGGAATGAAGACCAACAAAACCCGTGAGAACTTCACGGACAACGGCGTACGTGCACCACAAGGAACCCAGAAGAACTATTTTGCACAATCTATGCAGACGCGTACCGCCTCCGACTATATCCAATATACCTCCTATGACATCCCCTACACGATGGACAACATGCTCAATGTAAACATGATCGGGCGTATCTTGTCCACACGTTATCTGGAGTCTATCCGTGAACGGGAAGGCGGTTCTTACGGTGTGGGTGTAGCAGGCCGCTTGCACAGAAATCCCGTAGCAGAAGCAGAGTTGTTCATGATATTCGACACCGATCCTGAAAAACAAGAGGTCTTGATCAATATCATCCATGAGGAGGTGCAGACGATTCTGGACAACGGACCTTTGGCAACCGACCTCAGCAAAGAGAAAGAATCCATGCTAAAAGACTATGGAGAGAACATGGAGAAAAACAACTATTGGTCTTCTCTTATCCTGCCACAGTATTACCTGTACGGCTACAACTATGTTACATCCTATGAAAGTGCGGTACGTGCCATCACTTCCGAAACAGTGCAACAAATGCTGAAGAACTTAGTTGCTTCCGGCAATATGTTTGAAGTGGTAATGCTCCCTGAATAAGATACAGCATTACCGAAAGACAAGATGTGCAGACAAGCCATGCGGACTGTCTGCACATCTTGTCTTTATACACGCACCAGTGAATCACAACATACCATTGCGATGTATCTCATACATCTTATCCTATCCAACGACGACACCAAACACAGCAAGCAATGGACTATCATATAGCGAGACAGTCAGTTATCCGCTTACGGAAAGCCAAGTCGCCAACTTATACTATAATCTTCAGAACGAAAGCAAGCGGCAGCAGTATCTATTCCATTTTTATTTGTTCACCTCAATTCTTTTTTCGTATATTTGCACAACAAAGAGACATTCACCCATACAGCAAGACCTAAGGGTATTGAAGCGAGAACAAAAGAGATGAAGACGAGAGTGCGGGACAACAAGGAACAGGTGTTTTGTGCCTGGCGGAGACGGTTTGTCCGTCTGACGCCGGAAGAATGGGTGCGACAGCAAATGTTGGAAACACTGGAGAAACAATACGGTTATCCCCACTCACTGATTGCAGTGGAAGCCCCTATCAAAGTGGGAGAACTGCAAAAACGCTGCGATGCGATAGTTTACAACAAGGCTCTGAAACCTCTTATGCTCATAGAGTTCAAGGCTGAGACCGTCCCCCTGAGCCAAAGCGTATTGGATCAAGCCGCCGTGTACAACCGCGAACTCCATGTTCCATATCTTCTGCTGAGCAACGGAAAACAATCGATTGTGGCGCATGTGCTACAAAAGCAATATGAATATCTGAACGACATCCCCTCATGGAATCAATTATTGAACTGAACGAAAGCCTTGACACCGCCACATTCTACGGTGTGAACAACCAGAATATCCTCTGCCTGAAGAACCAGCACCCCGATGTGCGCATTGTTGCCCGCGGCTATCAAATCAAAGCGACAGGTCCGGAAGCCGCCATTCACAAATTTGAACAAAGACTCAGATTGTGCGAGGAATTTTGCATCAAGCACAATACACTCACCGAGGAACAAATCCTCCAACTCCTGCACGGGGAGCAACCCAAGGAGTTTTTGGACAACAATCTCATTCTTCATGGCGTAAACGGGAAGTCAATCATAGCCCGAAGCAAGAACCAACAGGCATTGGTGAAATCATACGCAACAAATGACTTGCTGTTTGCCATAGGTCCCGCAGGTACGGGAAAAACCTATACCGCCATTGCACTGGCTGTCAGAAGCCTGAAAAACAAGGAAGTGAAGAAAATCATACTTTCACGTCCGGCGGTGGAAGCCGGTGAGAAACTAGGATTCCTGCCCGGCGACATGAAAGAGAAGATAGATCCTTATTTGCAGCCTTTGTATGACGCCTTGGAAGATATGATTCCCAAACAGAAACTGCAGGAATACATAGAAAAAGGCGTTATACAGATTGTGCCCCTGGCATTCATGCGCGGCAGAACATTGGGCCAAGCGGTTGTGGTGCTGGACGAGGCTCAAAACACAACCATTCCACAGATAAAGATGTTCATGACCCGTCTCGGGATGCAGGGAAAGATGATTATCACGGGTGACTTGACACAGATAGACTTGCCCAGTTCACAAAAATCGGGGTTGCGGGATGCCGTCGAAGTATTGGGAGACACGAAAGGGGTTTCCATCATCCATTTCAACAAATCGGATATTGTCCGTCACCCCTTGGTGGAGCGAATCATCGCCGCCTACGAGAAGCGGAAAGAAGAATAGACCTCCCCTATCTCCTACCCCAAGGAGTTTTCTATCCACAATTGATGTGCGATTTTTCTTTTCAGTCTTCCGTTCAGGGGTGCTTGAGGGGTCGGTGAGGGGTGCTTGAGACGGATGTCAGATTTATCAAGACACAGCAAGTCGGATTCATTGCCGCAGAAAGCAGCAAGCAGGCTGCGACATGTTTCATCCGATTTATTATTCAAGGTGCTTCGCGGCATGTCAAGCGGCACTATCACAGCAAACACTCCAAGCCATATATCAATTATACAGAATCCGTCTTAGCAGCGATTCCATAAACCGTTTCATCCTCCAAAAGGATAGGACAAAGGCAACCGAACCAAAGTCTGACATTTTATAAACGTTAGGATTTGGTGCATTGGAAAAAAGGTTTTACCTTTGTAATCCGTAATAACCAATCCGTACAGAGCACCACTCTGCACACTAAAGACTTAATTTTATGTTTATCATTGGCATTGCGGGCGGTACAGGCTCCGGCAAGACAACTGTTGTAAAACGACTTACGGAGCGTCTTCCTAAAGGCGAAGTCGTTGTCATTCCCCAAGACTCCTACTACAAAGATTCTTCAAATGTTCCCGTCGAGGAACGGCAGAATATAAACTTCGACCATCCGGACGCCTTTGATTGGGGACTTCTGGAAAAGCATCTGAAAATGCTGAAAGAGGGGAAAGCCATAGAACAACCCACCTATTCATATATCACTTGCACAAGGGAAAAGGAAACAATACACGTAGAACCCAAAGAAGTGGTTATTGTAGAGGGAATCATGGCCTTATGCGACAGAAAGTTGCGCAACGAGATGGACCTGAAAATCTTTGTGGACGCGGATGCTGACGACCGGTTGATACGTGTGATACAACGCGATGTCGTAGAGCGCGGAAGAACCGCAGAGGCAGTTATGGAACGTTATACGCGTGTGGTAAAACCAATGCACCTGCAGTTTATTGAACCTTGCAAACGATATGCCGACATCATAATCCCCCAAGGAGGGCACAACAAGGCCGCCATCAATATCCTGACGAAATTCGTCAAACAACAGATAAGCGAACACCGAGAATAAGAAGATGGACGTATCTCTAGACAAAATCCTTTTCTTCGACATTGAAACGGCTCCAGTAGTTGAAAAAATGCCGATGCTTTCTGCAGAGATGCAACACCTATGGTCGGACAAGTATGACCAACTTCAAAGCAGACAACCCGACCGATACACGTGGACAGCCGATGAAGGTTGGCAGCAAGCGAGCGTGTATGCAGAGTTTGCCCGTGTGGTTTGCATATCGGTAGGCGTATGCTATTTCGGTAAAGACCGAGCATGGCATTTGCGGACAAAGTCGTTTTGCGGAGAGAACGAGAGAGAAATCGTAGCGGACTTTTTAGAGTTGTTAGGGCGTTTTATGGTCAGTCCCTATCACAATCTGTGCGGGCACAATATCAAAGAATTCGATATTCCCTTTGTCTGCCGAAGGGCTCTCGTGAACGGACTGACCCTACCGGACTGCCTGCAGATAGCCGGCAAGAAGCCATGGGAAGTACATTTTCTGGACACCATGGAACTATGGAAATTCGGTGACTACAAATCGTACACCGCACTGAAGTTGCTGACCGCCATATTCGGCATACCCACCCCAAAGGACGATATAGACGGGAGTCAGGTAGCAAACACATTTTACAAAGAAAAAGACCTCGGCAGGATATCGATCTACTGTCAAAAGGATGTTGTTGCCACAGCACAAGTGTTTATGCGGCTAAACGGACTGCCACTAATAGCCCCCGAGAACATCGAGTGCGCTCATTGACAAAAACCTGTGCACATGAAAAACAAGGTAACCTCATACACTCTCCTACTCCTGCTTTTCTGCGGCATATTCGCCACAGGACTCCGCCGCGGCTTACAAGAAAGGTATATGGACGATGAAGACGCAGAAGAGGCATACTACGCCATTCCTTACACGACCTTGTTTCAAGAGCAGGCTCCCAAGTTGGGTTGGGATTGGCAACTGCTGGCAGCCGTCTGCTATGAAGAATCCCATTTCAACCCCACTGCCCGTTCAAAATCGGGCGCATTGGGACTGATGCAACTGATGCCTCAGACCGCAGAGCGGTTCGGCCTTAATGACTCGACCATCTTTATCCCCCAACACAACATCGAAGCAGGGACAGAATACATCAAACGTTTGCAGGATATATTCTCTTTCATCTCAAACAAAGAAGAACAGACAAAGTTCGTATTGGCATCATACAATGCCGGTCCTGCGCATATCATGGATGCACGCCGTCTTGCAAAACGCTACGGACGCAGTGCATACGTATGGACAGACCATACGGAATACTGGTTGGGGCAACTGAAGGAAGAAGCATACGTGAACGACAGTGTGGTACTATATGGTCCCTGCAACGCCGATGAGACGACTACATACGTCAGAAAAGTGATGCGGACCTATCATCGTTTTCTCCAAATGGAGCCATAAACCATTTGTAAAGGACTATCGTCCAAACGAGGACCACGAATCAGCCAAGTGTTCCCAGGAAGAGGCAAAACATTCCGAACAACACCCCCAACAGGCAAACGGCTTTCCAACGAAGGTTTTTCTCGTGGAGAAGAGTGGCTCCATAGATGAAAGGAATAACCACACCACTACGCCGAACCAGCGAGATGACGGAGATGAGCGAATCGGGATAAGAGAGCGCAAGAAAATAGAGAAAATCAGACAAAATCAAGAATACAGAGATACACACGATCCATCCTTTCGAACGTATCCCGATACGTTGCCGTTCCCGTTTCCTGTTGCAAACAAGCAAGAAAGCGCAAATGATCCCCATAAGAAGGGCTTGATAGAACGTGTAATAGACCTGCACGGCGGCGTGATCAAGGCTATGCATCAGATATTTGTCGTATAGTCCGGACGCCGAGCCACACAATGTTCCCAATATCAGAACGAGGATATACTTATTGCGAACATAATCAAAGCCCTCTTTTTTCCCGACATAAGAGAACAACCAAAAGGAGGCGATGGCAACAGAAACTCCTATCCACTGCCAAAGATTCAGCCGTTCGGAGAACAAGAACAGGGCACCCAGCAGCGTCCACATAGGCCGAGTGGCGGTAACAGGCGATACAACTGTGAGCGGGAGGTGCTGCACCGCCCAATAAACCAACCCCCAAGACAAGAGGACAATGCAAGACTTCAAGAATATAAGACAATGGGTGTGCAGATCGACTTGCGGTACAAAAAAGAGTGTGTCGGCAAGAAAAGAGGGCGAAAAACGCGACAGGAGAAGAAACGGCAACAGCAACAAACTGCTGAACAGAACAGAAAGAAATAGTACGAAAGGTACACTGTTCCCTTCCAGACTTCTCTTTTTGCTGATATCGTAAAAGCCTAAACAAAAGGCGGAGCCTATCGCCAAGAATAACCAAGTCATTTGGGTTCCATTGAAATCAGAGGAATAAGCATTTCATCCAAACTAATACCACCATGCTGGAAAGTATCACGATAGTAGGAGGCATAGTAATTGAAGTTGTTGGGATAAGCGAAAAACTGACTACCCGTAGCATAGACATAGGTGGTGGAAAGATTGGGTTCGGGGAGACCGCAAAGACGCGGCTTTTCCATTACGAAGACATCTTTATCTTTGCAGGACAATGATTTTCCCACTTTATAACGCAAATTGGTGTTTGTGTTCTTATCACCCACTATTTGTACCGGTGTGTCCACACGAATTGTTCCGTGGTCCGTGGTGAGCACCACTTTATACCCCAACTCGGCTATACGCTGGAAGAGTTGGGCTGTGTTGGAATGCCGGAACCAACTCTGCGTAAGTGACAAATAAGCGGCATCGTCTCCCATTAATTCGCGCATCATCTTGCTATCCGTACGTGAATGGGACAGCATGTCTATAAAGTTGATGACCACAATATTGAGGGGTGAAGCAAGCCCTTTGAGCCGTCCGATAAGTTTGTCGCAGTAGTCGGACTCGTTGATTTTATTATACGTAAAGCGGTACGGCTTACGATAACGTGCCAAAAGCGTTTTGACCAGTTGTTCCTCATTGAGGTTTTTGCCTTCCTCATCATCTTCCTCCACCCACAATTCCGGGAACATTTCCTTTATCTGCAAAGGCATCAAACCTGAGAAAATGGCATTTCTGGCATATTGTGTCGCCGTTGGCAAAATGGAACAATAGAGCCTGTCTTCCGTCACATTGAACCATTCGGACATCAACGGCTGGAGAACTTTCCATTGATCGTACCGGAAATTGTCGATAACAACCAAGAACAACTTCTCGCCCTTGTCCAAAGCAGGAAATATCTGCGTTTTGAACACGTCGGGAGAAAGTAACGGTCGCTTCGAGGGTTCCGTGAACCAACTCTCATAATGCCGAGAGACAAACTTGGCGAACGCCTTGTTGGCTTGCTGTTTCTGCAAAAGGAGCATCTCACGCATGGAAGACTCTATTCCCTGCAATTCCAAATCCCAATGTACCAACACCTTGTGTATGGCGACAAACTCCTCCAAGGTGGTTGCCGTATCAATCATGTAGGCTATATCGGAGAACTCCTGCCGATAGTTGGTATTGGTATGTTCCGAGACTATGTCGCGCTGATGGATATGCTTCTTGAGCGTAAGCAGAATCTGATTGGGGTTGACCGGTTTAATCAGATAGTCGGCGATTTTTTCTCCGATGGCAAGATCCATTACATTTTCCTCCTCCGATTTTGTCACCATCACAACCGGCAAAGCAGGATGTGCCGCTTTTATTTCCGCAAGAGTTTCCAATCCGGACAATCCCGGCATATTCTCATCGAGGAACACGATATCGAACACCTGATTATTGCATAATTGAATAGCAGACGTTCCATTGTTGGCAGTTACAACCTCATAACCTCTCTGTTGTAAGAAAAGGACATAGGGGCGCAGAAGTTCTATTTCGTCATCTGCCCATAAGATTCGTTGTTGCTTCATAGTCTCTCCATTTTTTAATCAGGGCCTTCATATCTTGCGGCCATTCCGAGTCGAAATGCATACGTTCCCCCGTAACAGGATGCATAAAACCGAGCGTTTTGGCATGCAACACCTGCCGAGGACAAAGGTCAAAACAATTCTGTATGAACTGCCGATATTTTTGCGTAGGCAGTCCTTTCAGGATCTCCATTCCTCCATATCGTTCGTCTGCAAACAAAGGATGCCCTATATGCCGCATGTGAACCCGTATCTGATGGGTCCGTCCCGTCTCCAATTTGCACTCAACAAGCGTTACATAGGGGAACCGCTCCAACACATGCCAATGAGTTATTGCAGGCTTTGCCGCAGGATTTTCCTCCAGATCCCAGACCCGAAACACAAGACGGTCCCTATTGTCTCTTGCCAAAGCCCCTTCAACCGTTCCCGACTCTTCGGAGAATGTCCCCCAGACCAAGGCATTGTAGGTGCGTTCGGTCGTATGGTCGAAGAACTGCATTGCCAGCGATGTTTTTGCCTGCGGTGTCTTGGCAATCAGCAAGAGTCCGCTTGTATCTTTATCAATACGATGCACCAAGCCGATGGCAGGGTCGTTCATATCTATTTTCCCCTGGAAATAGTATGCCAATGCGTTCAGCAAAGTACCAGACCAATTGCCATGCCCAGGATGGACAACCAGTCCTGCGGGCTTGTTTACCACCAACACGCTATCATCTTCGTAAACCACATCGAGCGGGATATTCTCAGGAGTGATGGTATAGTCGCGCCGCTCATGGTCAAGAAGGACTTGCACCACATCGCCCGGCTTCACTTTATAGTTGGAAGAAACAGGCTTTCCATTAACCCAAACATTTCCCGCATCCGCTGCGGACTGGATTCGATTTCTTGAAGTTCCTCCCAAATGCAGGAACAGATACTTATCTATCCGCAAAGGCGTTTGCCCCTTGTCCACTTCCTGCCTATACCGTTCGAAAGGTTCGCTCTGTTCTATGGTATCGAATTCTTCCTCTGTCATTGCGATAGAATCATCTAAAAGAATTCTTCTTCGTCCGTTCCGGCAGTTTGCACCTTTTTATCAATATCTTCCGACAAATAGAGATCCACATGATCGCCTTCACGCGCCCAAACTCCACCTGACGGTTCCTGATTATAGACATAATACTCTTTCCCTTCCTCCTGCGGCGTATCATAGTTGGTGGCTCCCACAATCAGACGCATGGCAAGCAACTGCTCACGAGCAGCCGGAAGCGTTTTCCCAACAAGATCCGGTACCGATACGCTTCCCATACCACTTCCCTGCCCCACGACCAACACGACGGCCGATCCTTCGGGCAAACGAGTACCCACCTCCAGCGATTTTCCGTCTTTGCGAACATCAAGCACCAAACCACGGTACTCGGATGCTTCGTAAACGATATCGCTTACCGACAGATTCAGCGCTTTCAAAGTAGCCTCCGCCTGACGACAAGAAACATCCCTGAGGTCAGGAACGGGGACTTGCCTTACAGAGCGAGCGTTAACAATAATATAAACGGGACGCCCTTTCTTCACAAAAGCATCGGCAGACGGGTTTTGCTCAACAACAGTACCCAAAGGCACCTTGTTGGAATACGTGGAATCTATAACCTGCAGAGCAAGCCCCATCGACTGCAAAGCAAGTTGTGCTTCCCCGATATACATACCACAAACATCAGGCACCTGCAGTTCCTCTCCATGACGCGTATAATGTTTCAACCAAGCATAAACGCCCCCAATCAAAACAAGCCCAATCAAGCCAGCAAGCAATAAATTCTTAATTACGAAGGCGGTATTACTCTTGCTCCAAAACGTCTTAAAGTCCATAATACATAACTTTTGTCTGGCAAAGATACAATAATTACATGAATACCACAAAACACAAACAAGGGGAACATCAACCGCCAAAAAGAAGCGGGGAAATGAAAGAATTATGCCTTTTACAAAGACAACAAGGAACAAATGCGAATCCGCCAGAGGTCTTTTTTCAGCAGAAGATAATGATGATACAGTACACTTTGTGTATTCAGAATAAAGTTTGTATCTTTGCGAGGTCTTTTGAAGAACCCCATGCAAGACGGGTTATTGGCTCCGTAGCTTAGTTGAATAGAGCGTCAGATTCCGGTTCTGAAGGTCCTGGGTTTGAGTCCCAGCGGGGTCACAAGTCGGATAGGAACGAGGTATGAATCCATGGATTCATACCTCGTTCCTATATAAGGAGAGCAATCCGAGTGTTCCCCGTCTCCCGATGAGGGGTCGTTGAGGCTGGCTTGAGGTCCCGTAAGACTCAATCCCTTAAAGCCTGTCAGCCACCTATCACCACTCAAAAGGAAGCCCCTGCCAAAACGCAAATTCCAGAAGCAGACAACCGCGCAGTATATATGTCCTTCAAAAAGAATAACTCTCCGGCTTGCACTACGCTTCAACCATTCGTCAAGCAAAGGACCATGCTTCCCATTTACCCTAACAATCAAGACCGCATATGCAGACACAAAAAGAAGAGAGATGCAGACTACACCTCTCTTCTTGCGCTCCCTCAAGGACTTGAACCTTGGACCCCCTGATTAACAGTCAGATGCTCTAACCGACTGAGCTAAGGAAGCATTACAACCGCCGAGACAGCGACATGCCACATTCTCTCGAAAATTGCGTTGCAAAGGTAGAGGTTTTTCACAAAAAAAACAATACCTTTGCAAAAAAAATTGGTACTATTTTTATGAAGAAGGTAATAGGATTAGGTAATGCGCTGACAGACATTCTTTTGCAAGTAACAGAAGAAGATGTTGCAGCCCTCAATTTGCCTAAAGGAAGCATGAATCTAATCAACTTTGACACTGCAATAGCAGTTCAAAGACGTTTTGGCAGTGTGAGAAAAACGATGGTTGCCGGAGGAAGTGCTTCCAACACGATCAACGCCATTGCTTTATTGGGAGGCAAATCGGCTTTTATAGGCAAGTTAGGAAACGATGAAGTCGGCGATTTCTACCGAACCGACATGCTCAAAAACGGCGTCAAGCCCATGCTTCTTCCTTCTTCTTTGATGTCGGGCTATTGCACTGTATTAATCACTCCTGACGGCGAACGCACGTTCTGCACCTACTTAGGCGCATCGTCAGACTTAGTTGCCGAAGATATAAGGAAAGAGGCTTTTCACGGTTATGACATATTCCACATAGAGGGATATATGGTACAGAACCATGCTTTGATAGAGAAAGCCATCATCTTGGCCAAAGAGTCGGGCTTAACAGTATCCATCGACTTAGCCAGTTACAATGTGGTGAACGAGAATCATGATTTTCTCGAGTCGCTGATCCGTAACTATGTGGACATTGTATTCGCCAACGAAGACGAGAGTTTCGCCTATACCCACCTGGCCCCCCAACTGGCAGTAGAGGCTATTTCGAGACAATGCAAGATAGCCTGCGTGAAAGTAGGCAAGCGGGGCTCGTACGTCCAGTGCGGCGACGAGATGTATCACATAGGTGCCATCACATCGAAATGTCTGGACTCCACAGGAGCCGGAGACTTCTATGCTGCAGGTTTTCTACACGGTTTATCCGACGGATTTGACATCCGCCGATGTGCAGAGATCGGGACATTGGCAGCAGGGCGAGTTGTTGAAGTTGTCGGTACGAAACTTTCCGAAGAGACATGGGAAGAAATCAGGAGGTTGTGCGCCCTGTATCGCGGCTTTATGACTCATGCAGACAAATAAAGAAACCACGCAACACGGCAACATCATGAGACAAATATTCTACATCCTCTATCAGTATCTGATAGCCTTACCTATTTTCATCGTATTGACCATATTCACGGCATTGACAACTATTGCCGCCATACCATGGAAGAATGCAGAATGGTTGCACAAAATACAACAATTCTGGGCCAGAAGTTTTTGCCGTTTATTGTTTCTTCCCATTACAGTAGAAGGTTTAGAGAACATAGAACCCCATAAGTCGTACGTTTTTGTGAGCAACCATCAAAGTCTGGTGGATGTATTCGTAATATATGGCTGGCTACCTGTCATCTTCAAATGGATCATGAAAAATGAACTACGGAAGGTGCCATTGGTCGGAGCCGCCTGCAAGGCCGCAGGGCACATCTACATAGACAGAAGCAACAAGGTTGCCTCCATGCGAAGCATTGAAGAAGCGGAACGCATTGTCAAAAACGGAGTCTGTATTGTCATATTTCCAGAGGGGACCCGGACACGCACAGGAGAAGTGGGGCGTTTCAAGCGCGGTGCATTCTCGATTGCGACAGACCTGCATTTACCCATTATTCCGATATCTTTATCAGGATGCTACGAAGTGATGCCACGCACAAGATTCTACGCCCGACATCACGCCACCAAAATGACCGTCGGCAAACCGATTGACACAGATTCTTACACGGAAGAAGACAGAAATATCCTGATAGAATATACCCGTCAAGAAGTCCTAAAAGGAATGGAGACTAATTGACTGCAGCCTGCGCGTCAAGAAATTTCCTATAATCTTCGATGGTAAAGGGAGGGTACAAGAACTTCTCATTGGTTTCGGTTACACTCACCATCTGCACATTGTTTTGCGAGAAGAACATCTGCAAATCCGCATTACTTTCAAGCAAGGAGCAATACCACTCAGCCTCATCCAAACTTTCGAATCCGAGAATCTGAACAGCAGCCAAACCTGAACCACGGAATACAGGCAGAGACTTCAATTCGAAGTCTTTAATCATGAACTGCGAGAAATTGAAGAGAGCCACTTGATACAACAGATTATTGAGCAGGACCTCGTCGGCTTTCAAACACAATAGAACGGAACTTGATTCCCTTCGTTCGGAGGAGAAACCTGTCACGGACAAGGAATCGGTCTCGTCGGAATCCATTGCCGCGTTCCGTTGCTGCGTCAGAGTATTGACCGAGCCACCCATTTGGCTCTCCATACCCTGGTTCATCATAGCCAACATATCCTTTGCCATTGCCCCTACGTCGCTTGCAGGATAGCGGTTAAGCATATCACGCAAAGCATCAACAAACGCATTCTGTCCCTCCGTTTTCGCCGTAGCAACCGCATTCAGAAAGAGGAACTTAGGCATCAAGGGGGAGAAAGGATAATTTTGCTCCGCATACAACTTGTTGTTTTTCACCACAAGAAAAGCCCCCTGTTTGTATGCATCATAAGTAATCTGATAGAGAGAATCCTGTTCCCTAGCCATCTTGCTCAGACGTTCAAAATAGTCAGGATCGCTGACAATTACAGCCTGTTCGCTATCAGGAAACTCTGCCAAAATGAGTGCTTTATACTTCTCAGCCGAAAGCAAATCATTGGTTCGCAACTTGCTCAGATACTGTCTATAGTACAACTCCAACAAGCGAGTATCCGTTGGGAAACGACGGCGGAACTCTTGATATGTTTCTTCCGCCAATGACTCGTCTTCCAATTTATTCCGATAGATCATAATCATTGCGTACAAGGCATCGGCAATTTGCATATCGGATGCTGCCATCGCCTCTTCCGTTTTAGGAATTTGCCGAAGATAGAACTGAGGATCTTTCCCGTCAGCAGTTCCGCCGGCGGCAGACACATCAAGTGTATCGGACTGAATAGAATCGGACACTGCCATATCTGTTTCTTCCCAAGAAGACAATACGACCTTGCTGCTTCTACGCCAATTGTCCTCCAACATGCGATTCCCCCACTTCTGCACAAAAGTCTGCTTTCCCGTCCGCAGTAACTGCGGATTATAGAAGTACCACTCGGCACTTCCGCCTCCCCCTCCAAGCATATTCTGAGTATTCACCCCCTGCAATCCCCCCTGCCGAGCATTCCGTTCTTCCTGTTCGGCTCTTGCCAATGCCTCCTGTTCGGCTTTCTCCAGATCTGCAATAACTTGCCGAACGATTTCGAGTTGCCGTTCCTCAGGAAGTGTACTCAAATACTGCAAAGAATCCTGCAAAGCAACCACATTCTGCTGCGCGACCAACTCACCAAGTACTTCCGCACGCTTTGCACAGCGTTTGTATTCAGGAGCCTCCGCAGACAGAATATTCACTGCCTCCGCATAACAAGGCTGAGCAGAGGAATAGTTACCTTTGCTGTAATAAAGATCGGCAGCACGAACAAGAATATCGGCTTTCTTAAGGCTTGCCTGCTGAATCGTATCTATTGCAGCCCGATACCAGAGAAGAGCCTCCGAAGTATCCTTCTTGTTCAAACAAATATCTCCGATGGAACCATAGATGTAATCCAATTTTTCCCTATACTTATACTGCCCCGCCATCTTCTTCAGCCCAATGATATCACCCGACAGTTCCAAACGTTTGACACGGGCAGAGAAGTCCATGTCGGCATCAGGATTCTTATTTGCCACTTTCTTATACATTGCAGAAGCAGCCCTCTCATCTCCCTGCAATTCGTAGAGTTGTCCAAGCAAATAATAATAACGAGTCTGTTGCGTTTTACTTTCCTCTTTCACAGCCAATTTCAAGAATGGCACAGCCTCCTTATATTGAGAGGATTTCAGTTTAATGTCAGCAGCAGCAGCGGCATAGAGATAGGCTTTCTTCCTATCAAGGTCATCCTGATTGACCTTCTGCAACAACTCTTCCGCTTCGTACATCCACCCTATCTCCGCATAAGCCCTCGCCATCCACAATTGACACTGTGCGACAATATTCTTATCGTAGTCATATTCCCTGATTATGTAGGAAAAAGTTCCGATGGAACCAAGGAAATCCGCCTTATGGAATTCCGCCTTCCCCAATAAGAGCCATGCATCAGCAATATACTTATTAAACTCTCTCTGATTCAGGAAAGCCTGATACTTCGGATCGTTGCGTTTCTTAGGATTCGGGGCCGGTTTCGCCTTAATGGAGTGCAACTTAATACATTTGCGGCATTTCTCAATCGTCCTATCCATTTGACTTGAAGCAGACTGAGCGGCGTCATGATTGCTGACAGGATACAAAGAAATCAGGCGAGAAAAATCGTCCTGATTCGCCTTGTCTATTGCTTTCAGTCCTTCCTCAAAAGCAAGATTACCATTGTAGTAGATATTATACCGAGTAGTAGTGGCGTGATAGGCTCGCGACAATGCCGTGTTCTTCTGCGTCGAGCAGGAAGACAGACACCACAAACTCATCACCGCCACTATACCGTATATACTACAATGATATCTCATCAAAGAAATTTATAGATACACTGTTCGAAATAGATTTCTCCAGGACGCAAGACCGGCGAAGGGAAAGACGCTATATTGGGAGAATTGGGGAAGTTTTGCGCTTCAAGACTGATGGAAGTCTGTACATCGTACTCCTTTCCAGACTTTCCGATATTCTTCTCTACCCAATTGCCTGTATAGACCTGCAATCCAGGCATAGTAGTCCATACTTCCATGGTTCGTCCTCCACCCTTCAAAACAGCCGCCAACTCGGGTTCTTTTTTAGCACTTGCTTTACGAAGTACCCAATTATTATCAATACCCCGCCCAGGGACAAAGAACGGTTTGTCAATTCGTTCTTCTATGAGAACAGGTTGACGGAAATCCATATCCGTTCCTTCCACCGAAAGGATTTCACCTGTAGGGCATGCCGTTTCGTCGAAAGGAGTGTAGTCGTCTGCATTCACCTGAAGGACATGATCCCGGACATTACCATTTCCCTCTCCTTTGAGATTGAAATACGCATGATTGGTAAACCCAACAACAGTGGGTTTATCGGTCTTCGCCTCATACGTAATACTCAAAGCATTGTCACGCGTCAGACGATAGGTGACATACACATCAAGAGTACCAGGATAGCCCTCTTCGCCGTCAGGGGAGCAATAGTGAAGTGATACAGAATAAGCCGTTTGCCCCACTACATCCCACACTTTTTCGTTGAAACCTACAACACCCCCGTGCAAATGATTGGTACCATTATTTGTAGCCAATTGATATTCTTTGCCATCAAGAGTGAAACGACCATCCTTGATACGGTTGGCATAACGACCAATGACTGCATTGAAATAGGTTTCTTTTGTTCTCCACTCCTCAAAAGAGGAAAATCCCAATACCACATCGGCGAACTCACCATTACCGTCGGGAGCATACAGAGAGACTATCTTGGCTCCATAGTTTGTGATTTGTACACGCATACCATTCGGATTGCGCAACGTGAACAAACCGACACGCTTATGTTGCAGGAGTCCTGCAAAAGAAAGTTCGTTTACCATATCGCCTTACTCCACTCTACGAGCACCATCACCAATCTCAGCAATATAGAAATCCGCCTTGAGACCGGTTTTCTCAGTATATTCTTTACCAACCTGTTCTATAAAAGCGGGGATAGCATCTTCGCGTACCAACGACACTGTGCAGCCCCCGAAGCCACCGCCTGTCATACGGCTTCCTATCACACCATCCACCTGCCATGCAGCCTCTGCCAAGGCGTCCAACTCCGGTCCCGTCACCTCGTAGTCATCGCGCAACGATACATGGCTGGCGTTCATCAGTTTGCCAAAAGTCTGTATATCACCTTTTTGCAATGCTTCTACCGCCTCTCTCGTACGTTGTACTTCACCCACCACGTGACGTGCACGGCGCAGTGCCACCTCATCGGTAATAGCGTTCTGTACCTGCTCAAATTCAGCCATACTCAACTCTGCCAAGTGCATCAAGGGACGCACCTTGCTAATCATATCCACGGCTTCATGGCATTGCGCAACGCGGGCATTGTAAGCACCAGAGTCCAACTTGTGGGGCGAGTGTGTGTTACTAATAACCACCTTGATAGCATCCAATTTGACAGGTACCAATTCGAACTCCAGCGTGTCGCAGTTGAGGTAGATAGCATGGTCTTTCTTACCTTGTGCGGACGCAAACTGGTCCATGATACCGCAGTTGACGCCCGCAAACTCATGTTCGGACAATTGTCCGATTTTCGCCAATTCGGTACGGTCGTAGCCAATATGGAGCAACTCATTGAAGGCAAAAGCCGTTACGACTTCAATGGCTGCGCTACTGCTGAGCCCCGCGCCTGCCGGCACATCTCCCCAAAAGAGCATATCATAGCCTTGGGAAATAATATGACCTCGCTTGACAAACTGTGCGATACAGCCCAACGGATAGTTCACCCATGCATTCTTGGGCAACGGGGATGTCAGTGCATTGATTAGTACTTCTACTATTTCGGGTTTTCCGTCCAGCGCTTTCATATTCAACGAGGCGAAGCGCATTTTCAGGTCATTGTTCGGGGCAATGAGCAGGAAAGTACCAAAACTCAACGCACACGGGAAAACAAAACCACCATTATAATCGGTATGCTCGCCAATAAGGTTTACCCGCCCCGGCGAGAAATACACGGCTTGCGCTTCATGACCATAAGTTTCCAGGAAATTGTTTTTCAGTTCTTCGGTTTTCATAATTATTTGTTCGTTATGTTTAGATGTTATTATTGTTTTCATTGTCATACAACACTTTATTCTTACTATGGACTGCTTGATACTCTTTCAAGTAGAACGGGTTGAAATAGGCAATATCCTCTCTCTTTCCCGACTTATAAGCGATTTCAGCCAACGAGCCCATGTCTTGAGCATCAGGAAATATATTCTCCAAAAAAGAGACGCCGGGACCCTGCAACAACGTTTTGCACTTATCGGCTCCATCACCAAAGAAACAGACAGTGTGCGCCTTGAGCAAGTCACGAAAAGAGTCGGCATCAACAACCTTTGCCTCCACCGAAGAAAGCGAAGAAAGGTCACGAGAAAAGAGACAACAATAGACTTCCATACGGCGGGCATCTATCATCGGACACAATATCTCCGCTTGCGTAAAGGACAAGGCTTTCTTTGCCATCAACTGCAATGTGTCTACTGCCAACAACGGCACGTTCATTCCATAGCAGATTCCCTTTGCCAACGCCGTCCCTATACGCAAACCGGTATAACTGCCGGGGCCTTTGCTCAACGCCACCGCATCCAAACACAAATTGCGTCTGCGCAACTCGTCAAGCATCTTATCAACAAACAAGGGCAATTGTTTGGCATGATTGCGTGTTTCGGAGTCCACAAAAGAGAGAACAGATTCAGCATCAACCGTCAAGGCGGCGGAACAGATATTCGTGGATGTTTCTATATTGATGATTGTCATGGTCTAAGGGTTTTCGTTGGTGCAAAGTTATATAAAATTCCATAGGTTTACAAACTATCGGCAACACGGATACGGCAAAAAGACCGTCCAATAGCACTATCTTGGTAAATTCTCATCTTTTTGCCGCAATTCCGACTCATTCAAATAATCAATTGAAAACGCTTTCTTCAGTTTAGCATACCGCTCCAAGGACGAGGAAGACAACCAAGTGGTATATCCGCCCGTCAACCCAGCATCAAAAAGGGCACGGATTTCTTTTTCCACGTTGGCGGCATCATAATCAATTCCCTCCGGATCCACATAGTGCATCACATGGTACGCCTGTATCCATGTCCGCACCCTGGCAGGAGACGGCGTCTCCGACTGACGTCCCTGCACTGACTTCGCCCAAACAGAGAGCGTTGCATAGGGATTGTTCCAAGGTTTATCTATTCCACCATAGCCTGCCGCGAAATGGTCGGGATACGGCATTCCGCACATCACATCCGCCACATTACTGAGCGCCGGCCAATACTGTCCGTAAGGTGTTGTATAGCCTCTATTGGCACTCTCGCCGAAGACATCCACAGACACATATACGCCCAATTGATGCAGTTCATCGCAAGCATACTGCACGAAACGCTGAATCGCCTGGACTTTGCTCTCACCAAACTGATTATGGTAATCCACTTGCGACTCTATGCCCGTCATCCTGTCAGGAAAGCGCACGTAATCAAAGTTTATCTCGTTGAAACCGAATTTGCGCACCGCCTCCTTAGCCAACTCAACGTTAAACTGCCACACGCGACGGTCGTAAGCACTCGGCCAATTGGCATGATTATGGTAGAAGGGCTGCCCCGTCGTTTTGTCGGTGACAGCACAAGACGGATTATCCTTCACAAAGTAAGAGTCCTTAAAACACGTTATACGCCCCACCACATAAAAACCTTCCTCATGAAGCCGCCCGAGCGCATAACGGTACATTTGTTCCTTATTTGCCCCACCCCACTTATAGTTTGTGGGAGAATAGCGTTTCATGGCATCGGCTTTGTATCCCGGGCACTCGTTATCCTTGATATCTATAACAAAGGTGTTAATCTTTGTCTGCCGAGCAAGAAAGATGAAACTATCTATCTTACCTATAACCGCGGGTGATATATTGAGGTAAAGAGCATAGCACGACAGCGGCATTTCATTACCGGCAAAAACAGGTTTTTCCACAGGATAGAAATCGCAACCGACAGCCTCCCCTCCGCCAAAAGCATTACGAACGCGGGCATGGACGGAGTCCTGCCAAAGCGGACGATAGCGTTGCAACGCCTCCGTTTCCGAAAAGACACAATATTTGGCAAATATGTACCCCTCTATACTATCGCCATAGTGGATTTTATACCGATTGACATGCCCCATATCATCCAATCCATCATAACCCACGACCTCATACGAATCCCCCTTATCCGCCAAACCACAAATATGCGAGGTCAGGGTGTCGTCGATAACAGAAGCCGGCGTGCGCACCCATATCCGGCGCTCCAAGACACATTCATCGGGAGTCTGAGCAGTGTTGCCTTCCAGTACATACAACACGGAGTCTCCTACTAAAACAGGAAGATATTCCGCATCGTCTCTCCGAATACACATATCGGTATTCACCCGCACTTCCGTTTGCCGAGGCAAACTATCCGCCACATAGAAGTTTCTATCGCCGTCCACCCCATACAGAACAACCACAGGGCGCTCGGCCGCCAAATAGCGTTCTTCCGTATGAGCCTTCGCACAAGCCATGCAAACCAACATGACACACAGCATATCCAACATCTTCAGCCCTCTCAACATACCTTTGTCTTCTTTATTTCACACTGATCATAATAACTTACAAAGATAATGGATTTATTTGGTGCCAACAAATACAACATCTGCAGATTTTGCATATCTTTGCACGCAAAGCAAACCAATATACAACGTATGAAAACAGTCGTTTTCACAGGAGCAGGAATATCTGCCGAAAGCGGTTTGAGCACATTCAGAGATTCAGACGGTCTGTGGGAGAACTACCGAGTGGAAGATGTCTGCACCCACGAGGCAATCGAGCGGAACAGAAACATGGTAATAGACTTCTACAACAAAAGAAGGCAGGACGCCATGAAAGCACAGCCCAACGCGGCACACCAAGCCATCGCCCAACTGGAAAAACACTTCGAGGTAGAAGTCATCACCCAGAATATAGACGATCTACACGAACGCGCCGGCAGCACCCACGTCACCCATTTGCACGGTGAACTCATGAAACTGCGAAGTTCCAAAGACGAATCAGCAACCGTTCCTATCACCCAATGGGAGCAACCGAAGGATGCACGACATCCCGACGGCAGCCTACTGCGTCCCTATATTGTATTTTTCGGGGAAAATGTACCCAACTTTCCCTCCGCCATTGAGATTGTCAGGACAGCCGACATATTCGTAGTAGTGGGGACCTCGCTCGCCGTTTACCCTGCGGCTTCGCTTTTAGCCTACGTTCCCAAAGAGAGTCCCATTTACGTCGTAGATCCAGGCGAACCAGACTTCGGCATATACAGGAACAGAGTAGTACACATAAAGGAAAAAGCGAGCACCGGAGTACCCCAACTATGCAAGAAATTGTGCAAGAGCCACCTATAGCCAAGCACGGTCGACCTCATCCGCAATAAAGAAAGAGAGTCTGATTCACCATCAGACTCTCTTTCTTTGTGCGCAGGATGAGACTCGAACTCACACGATCTTGCGACCACTACCCCCTCAAAGTAGCGTGTATACCAATTTCACCACCTGCGCATTGTCGGAATACGCTTGCGACAACAGACCCGCCATGCAAATCCGCGACGCCGCGATCCCTCCTTAAAATCGGCGAATCCAAGTCCGCCGACTCAATCACCCCACATTATCAACCGTTTTCTCCGTGCCCGAAACAGGACTCGAACCTGCACGTCTCTCAACACTCGCACCTGAAACGAGCGCGTCTACCAATTCCGCCATTCGGGCAAAACGCTTCTCTTTTCAGAGAAAAAACGCAGAACCACTGTTCTGCACTCCGGTCAGAGCGGAAAACGGGACTCGAACCCGCGACCCCGACCTTGGCAAGGTCGTGCTCTACCAACTGAGCTATTTCCGCAGTCTCTGAAAGTTGTTTTGCCAAGCAATCGGCAAGACCTATCTTTCAAAAGCGGTTGCAAAGGTACAACAAATTTCCAACCCTCCAAAATTTTTCCGCAAAAAATTAGCAAAAAGTATACAACAACATGAAATCATGGCGTTTTCACTATCTTTGCACCCTCGAAAAAAGAAGGCAAACACAGACAAATCACATTTATGGAACGTACCAAAGAGGAAATAGAACTCCTAAGACAGCAGGTCAAACTAACACGCCTATTCCATAAGGCGTGTTCGGAATATGAATTAATAGAAGACGGAGACAAAATCCTGGTAGGTTTATCGGGAGGAAAAGATTCGCTCGCATTGGTAGAATTTCTGGGAGAACGTTCCAAAATCCATGTTCCGAGATTCACCGTTTACGCAGTCCACATATCCGTTGACAATATCAATTACAGTTCAGACACAGACTATCTGCACGATTTCTGCGAATCGCACAATGTCCGGTTTCTTCTCCGCTCCACCCACTTCGACACCGAGGACGAGCGCAAGAAGTCGCACTGTTTCCTATGCTCATGGTACAGGCGCAAGGCTCTCTTTGAAACAGCAAAAGAGTCGGGATGCAACAAAATCGCCTTGGGTCACCACCAGGACGATATCATAGAAACCCTGTTAATGAACCTGGTTTTCCAAGGGAGTTTCTCAACGATCGCCCCAAAACTATCCATGACAAAGTTTCCCATCACCATGATCCGCCCGCTCTGTCTGATGGAGGAAAAAGAAATTGCGACCTACGCAGCGATGCGGGGTTATCACAAACAAGTGAAACTATGCCCTTTTGAAAAAGAGAGTTCGAGAAGCGGCATGAAAGAACTTATCAAACAATTAGAGACATTCAACCCCCATGTGCGCGACAGCATCTGGGGAGCCATGAGCAATATCAAAGAGGAGTATCTCCCCATTACAAGACAACAACACAAAACCATATGCAAGGAATCTGGACAATAGGACTGCTGATTTGCAGCAACATCTTCATGACACTGGCATGGTACGGCCATTTGAAACTACAATCGGAAGGCATCATCACCGACAATACTCCGCTGTTTCTCATCATCGTACTATCCTGGCTACTGGCACTACCCGAATACGTATGCCAAGTGAACGGAAACAGAATCGGCTTCATAGAGAACGGCGGTCCATTCACCCTGATGCAACTGAAAATCATACAAGAAGTAATCTCCATCACGATTTTCACCTTGTTCTCCGTATTCATCTTCAAAGGGCAGAGCCTTCACTGGAATCACATCGCCGCCTTCGGCTGTCTGATAGCCGCCGTGTATTTTGTCTTTCTGAAATAACCACACAGGAGACAACAACGGAGAGCAATCACAATCACATCCACATGACTGCTCTCCGAAAATTACACCCGATGGAAAGGAGAAAACAGTGACAATTACATGGGCTTCACCGTAGCCATACTCTCCGCCCGGACATTGCAGTCCGCAGGATTACCCGAATAGGCAATCTTACTCATATCATCCGCCTCTGCCGTCAGTTTCTGCGTGCACATGACCTCCGCCGCAGACATTCCGTCGCATGACACGTCAACCACATCAGCCACCAAGTTGACCGCATGGGTTACAGCCATACCTTCCTGCGACAGTTGAAACAATCCTGCTTTTCCGCTCAACTCGCAAACCGCAGCCCCTTCCACAGAGACAGACAAGACCTTTACATCCAAGTCAACATTCAAAGCCGCAGCCCCCTCGACAGAAATACAGAGCCGGTCGGAATGCACGGTTCCATCGGTCAAAACTTGCGCCGCCCCTTCGACAGAACATTCCTTCCATTCCGGCAAAGTCACCCTGAGAGACGGTACCGAGGTGAGACTCTCCACGGTCTTCACGACCAGAGTTCCATTTTCCACATTTGTCGTCAACCCGACCAAATCGCCATCTCCGACAAAGACGGAACAGGTATCCGCCTGCGACACCTGCAAACGGACCGCTCCCATGATTCGGATTCCTGTGAACGGCTGCACAGCAAGACGGCTGTTGCAAGACGTCCAATCCGGCTCAAAAGACTCAGGAACGGAAACATCGCTCCAATGTCTACCTACATGCAAGGCAAGCACCCCCAACCCAACGGAAGAAAGAAGCCACAATGAAAGCGTAACGATCCAGAACAAAGAGGAAGGATGCTGACGCTTCCTGACATATTTCACGAGCCAATAAACAGCGATGAAAAGGGGAATTCCGAGCACAAAGAGCAACAAAACGGCAGCAACTACCGCCATCCAAGGATGCCCGAAGAAAGCAGAGAAATCCGCCAAGGCAGGAACGGCTTCAAACATACCGAAAGGCAAGGACAACATCGCCATGGACATAGCGAACAAAACCGCCACAACAGCCACCAACATTCCCAGAAGCGGGACAGCGACACACGCCAGAACAGCAAAGAGGATTATCTTCAGGACAACGCCCAACACCCGTCTTGCCCGATTGGCAACCTGATGTTCTCCGACATATTGCGATGCCTTCTCATACTCTTTCCGGATATTCTCCACCGAAGCCACCTCGCCACGCATTTCCAAGCGTTGCGCCGCCGTTTGAGCGGCAGGTGCCACCAGCCAGACAAGAAGATACACAGGAATTGCCGCACCCCAAAGGAACGTACACAGAACAAACAAGAGCCGGATCCAAACCACATCCCAACCGAGATACGCCGCCAGTCCCGAGCAGACGCCTCCCAATATGGAGTTATCCACATCACGATACAGGCGATGTCTCCGAGGAGCGGCACCTGCCTCCGGTTGCGGCATTTCAGCCCCGCCCTCCTCTTCAGAAGAAGAAAAGTCTTCAGGTCTCCCCAATTGCTCCATGACCTGTCTGACCATAAAACCATTAACAACCTGCATGCCTTTGTGCTGAAGCATATCAGTGAACAACTCCGCTATCCGTGCTTCCACATCAAGCATAATTTCCTCATTATCTTCCGTATCACCGATTTGGCGGCGTACAGCATCAAGATAATCACCGAGTGTCTGACAGGCGTCTTCGTCCACATGAAAGACCAACCCGTTGAGATTGATTGTAAGTGTAGGTTTCATACTATCCGCATTAAAACATATAAATTCATTCCATTATCATTCAGCAGGCGGCATTATGATGCACATAACGATATAGAGCAGCAGCCCCGGAAAGCCCGCACTGAAGACAGCAAGTGCCGCATAAGCCACTCTGACGAGTGTAGGATCTATAGAAAAATAGTCCGCAATGCCTGCACAGACCCCTGCCACAATTTTATCGGCAGATTTACGCAGTTTTTTATCAGTTTCCATATTCATTGATTATTGATTTTTTGTTACGATATCCACAGAGGCCCGAATAGCCTCCCATTCCTGTTCGAGGGACTGATACAATCCGTGCCCCTGCTCCGTAAGAGCATAGTACTTGCGAGGAGGCCCCCCACACGACTCCTGCCAACGATAAGTAAGCAGTCCCGCATTCTTCATGCGGGTGAGCAGAGGATATATAGTACCCTCCACGACAAACAAGTCGGCCTCCTTGAGCACTTTCAGGATGTCAGACACATAGGCTTCGCCCCGCCTGTCCAGCACCCCCAGAATACAATACTCCAAGACGCCCTTTCTCATCTGTGTTTTGATATTATCAATCATAATACATGGTTATTGAATTCGCCTGCAAAGATAGTACATTGCTTTGTACTATGCAATACACACTACTGTTTTTCCGATAGAATAATCTGAGAAAAGTTATATGATTCTGATTATGACACATTTACAAGCACGTGAAAAGACTCGGAAACTTCGCCATCCAGTTATTTATCGGCGGAAATATGCCGATAGTTCCTGAGAAAAAGTCCGTTCAGCCTCCCGCAGGCACAGCGACAAAAGACACAACAGGAGTCGTTCAGGATTCGACGAGAGGTCGAAGAAAGCCACCACGCCGCAAGAAGGTTTTCAGACGGATATCACCAACCGGCAACCATTCTCCACGAACCCCGCCGGCTGTTTACAGGATTCGCCATACCGCTTGCCATTGCCTTTCAATTTGCTCAAAACATCCCCCAATACACACTGCAAGGCAATTCCCAACAAATTCCTTAAAGATTTCAAGGAACAATTTGGTTTCGGGGATAAAAAGTTGTATCTTTGCCGTGTGTGGGATATATTGTTTCTGCCTATTCATCCAAGAAAGGCGGCTGTCAGACCAAAGCAGATGTTTACGGAAGACAGAGAAAGCAAGACATAACACCATCGGAAAAAGACAACAACAAACAGAAAAAGACAAATCAGCAAATTGCCATGAAAGGAATTATCTTAGCAGGAGGGAGCGCCACCCGTTTGTATCCCTTGTCGAAGGCTATCAGCAAGCAGATTATGCCGGTATATGACAAGCCGATGATATACTATCCGCTGTCCACGTTGATGCTGGCAGGGATACGCGAAGTGTTAATCATCTCCACCCCAAGGGATTTGCCCATGTTCCGAGACCTATTGGGAGACGGGAGTCGTCTGGGTATGCATTTGGAATACAAGAGACAGGAAGTTCCGAACGGACTGGCCCAGGCATTCGTATTAGGCAAAGATTTCCTGAACGGTGACAGGGGGTGTCTGATATTGGGGGACAATCTGTTCTACGGGCAAGGTTTCAGCGAGATGTTGCGCCGCGCCGTCTCAACAGACAAGGGCGCCTGCATTTTCGGCTATTACGTAAAAGACCCACGTGCATACGGCGTTGTGGAATTCGACAGCACGGGAAAGGTCATTTCACTGGAAGAGAAACCTGACAAGCCAAAGAGCCACTTTGCCGTACCCGGCTTATACTTCTACGACGAGACCGTATGTGAAAAAGCCGCCAGGCTCAAGCCTTCGGCACGAGGAGAATACGAGATTACGGACCTGAACAAAGTATATATGAACGAGGGCAGTCTGCGTGTCGAGTTATTCGGAAGAGGGTTCGCATGGCTTGACACGGGCAACTGCGACAGCCTGCTGGATGCAAGCAACTTCATAGCCACCATCCAAAACAGGCAAGGGTTCTACGTAAGTTGCATAGAAGAAATAGCATGGCGCAACGGCTGGATAGACACTGACACACTGCACCGACTGGGGGCTGAACTGGAGAAGACACAATACGGACAATATCTACTGGGGCTTGACAACCAATAATGACTATGGGCAAGACAAAAAGGAACATTTTATCCGTATTGGGTTTGTGCACATTGCTGTGCGTCGATGTCCTCGGGGAGAATCCCGAGAAATACCAGTACAATATACACCACTATTCCGCAGAAGACGGGCTGAGCCAGAATACCGTCATGGCCATTCTGCAGGACCATGACGGCTATATGTGGTTCGGTACATGGGACGGACTGAACCGGTTTGACGGCTATACATTCACAACCTACAAATCGGTGCCCGGTTCGGAGGACAAAATGCTGAACAACCGAATTCACTTCATCTACGAAGATTCATTGCACTATATCTGGATTCAGACATACGACGGAAACGTGCACCGTTTCAACAAACACACGGAAAAATTCTATTCCCCCAACGGTTCCATAGAACATTTGCACAACCATACGCATCCGTTGTACGCAGAGCCCCGTGCCGGCGAATTATGGTTTGCCGGAAATACAGGCGTCATGAAAGTATGTGACAATGGCTACGCTTCGGACCCGGAAACGACCTATTATCCGACAGAAAACACCGCACATTTTATCGTTACGGATGCGGAAGGCAGTGTATGGTATGACGACGGGAACACGCTGCATCGCGTGAACCGTTCCGGAGAGGACAAAGAGTTTTCACCGCATAACATCGACAAGAAAGAGCAATTTCTTTCAAGTTTTTCCGACAAAAACGGCATCTGGTTCGGGACAGACAGAGGAAACATCTGTCACTATTCGCCCAAAGACATGCATTTCGACTGCATAGAGACCGGCATAGCGTCCGGCATCACGGATCTGCAGACACTGAACAACCATCTTATCCTATTCACAACTTCATCGAAAGGTTTTTTTCTATACAACGAAAGAAACGGGAAGTTGCAAGAATACTCATCGGGAACGACACCATGCATCCATAACAACGAGTTCACCTCCATCACACTGGATTCGCACGGGATAGCATGGATTGAGAACACAGAAGAGGGTGTATTCCGCTACAGGGCCCAGGACAAATCGCTAAAACATCTCATTCCAAGCATTGACGAACGCTACAAGGGGCTGTTGGCACCCAATTTTCTTCTGATAGAAGACTCCAACGGCAACACATGGATTAATCCGAACGGAGGAGGCTTCAGCAGATATGATTACGACAGCGACGAACTGAACTTCCCCATAGAAGGATTGACCAACATGATCCATACCGCCTATGCAGACCGTTCGGGCATACTATGGATAAGCACATACGACAAAGGCATCGACCGCATCAACATAGAGCCTGAGAAATTCCAACTGACAGACATACGTTCGCAAAAACAATACTCCAGCGAAGTCAGGGCTATCCACCAACGAGAGAACGGGGATATCTTGATAGCGAACAAGAGCGGCAATGTGTTATACTATGACGAGGATCTGCAACTGAAACGGACATTCTCCGTCAAGGAACTGGTATATTGCATTCACGAAGACAGAGACAAAAATCTATGGTTCGGAACCCGCGGTTCAGGACTGATAAAAGGCATCGTGCAACAGAACGGTCAGTTAGAGACACATTTCTACCGCCACGACACCACATCATACAGCATTTCCTCGAATGACATTTACTGCATCACAGAAAGCAAAGACGGGACTATCTACATAGGGACATACGGAGGAGGTATCAATATACTACAAGACGGGAGATTCATCCACAGCGGAAACGAATGGAAAGACTATCCCATGGACAAAGCCAACCAAGTGCGCGACCTGCTCCTCACAAACGGGGACAGCCTGCTTTGGGCAGCCACAACCAAAGGATTATTGCGAATAGAACTTCCCTCCATGGAGAGCCAGTTCATCCCATACTATGACATCACATGCCTGCATCAAGACGTCAACGGCAGGTTATGGTGCGGAAGTTATGGAGCAGGGCTAAACAAAGCAGAGAGAGACGAGAAGACCCATAAAATCAGACTGAAAGCCCACACAACACAGAACGGACTGAACAACAACATCATACTGAGCATTACCGAAGACGAATACGGAATGCTATGGCTGGTATCGGAACGCTCCATCACACGTTTTAGTCCGTATGACAACACCTTCCAATACTTCAACCCTCTAAGCAAGATTTCGTACGGTTACTTCAGTGAAGCGCCTGCCGTACAACTAAAGAAAGGAAAAATCATTACGGGCTACAGCAATGGCTTTTGCACGTTTACACCACGGCTTATCCTACATTCGAACAATGTTCCGCCCCTGATGCTGACAGGATTTGAATTGTTCAATAAAGAAGCGGGAATAGGAGACACGAACTCTCCTCTGACAGAAAGTATCTCGTACATTGACAAGATTGTCCTTCAACCTCACCAGAACGTATTCAGCATAGAGTTTGCCGCACTTGACTATGCCGACGCAGACAGAATACGTTACGCATACATGCTACAGGGTTTCGAAGACGACTGGAACTATGTAAACACAAGACGCGTGACATATACCAATCTGAAGCCGGGTGTGTACCGTTTCTGCGTTAAGAGCACGAATGCCGAAGGCCTTTGGACAGACAACACCCGCAGTCTGACCATAAAAGTATGCCCCACGTTTTGGGAAACAGGATGGGCTATAAGTCTGTATATACTGATAGGTCTGTTGCTTTTGTATATAGCATTCAAGTTGTTTGCGACCTATAGCAATCTTCGTCACGAAGTGGAACTAGAGCAACGGGTTACAGACATCAAGTTGCGCTTCTTCACCAACATATCACATGAGTTGCGAACTCCGTTGACATTGATATCTGGACCTGTGGAAAACATCCTGAAGACAGAAAAAATCTCCGAAAGCGTCAGAGAACAATTGGAAATTGTGCAGAACAATTGCGACAGGATGTTGCGACTTATCAATGAAATACTTGATTTCCGCAAGATACAAAACAAAAAAATGCGTCTGAAGATACAAGAGACTGATCTGGCGGCATTAGCAGAAAAGACTTGCGCAAATTTCTCCAAAGAGGCATACGACAAACATATCAACTTTGAAGTGGAAGTCAAGGCTCCAGACCTCAAAGTCTGGATAGACCGAGAGAAAGTGGATATCATACTTTACAACCTGCTCTCCAACGCCTTCAAATTCACCCCTGCAGGAAAAAGCATCAAAGTAGTCATCGCCCAGAAACCAAATTTCGCGCTATTACAAGTAAGTGACGAAGGCGTCGGCATACCCCAAGAAAAGAGGAGCCTACTCTTTGAGCGGTTCACGTCACAGAATGAGATAAAAAACTACAGCACCATATCCAGCACAGGAATAGGTCTGAATCTGGTGAAAGAACTTGTGGACATGCACAAGGGTTACATAGAAGTAAACAGCGAGGTAAACAAAGGGACGACATTCTTAGTGATGTTCCGTTTGGGCAAGGAACACTTCGGAAATGATGTGGACTTTCTGGCCAGTACACAACTGTTACCCCTGAGGAATGAACCTCTACACCAACTGTGCGAGAGCGAACAAAATACCTCACAAAAGCAAACATTGCTCATTGTGGAAGACAACCAAGATATGAGAAATTTCCTGAGCAATATATTCCGTCAGGATTTTCAAATTGCAGTTGCTCACGACGGGAAGGAAGGTCTGGAAATGGCGGAAGAAATTGTCCCTGACATAATCATCTCAGATCTTATGATGCCAAACATGGACGGACTGGAGTTGACAGACAAAATCAAAAACAATGTCAGCATCAATCACATACCCATCATCCTACTTACAGCCAAATCTGCCATTGAAAGCAAGTTGGAGGCTATGCGTACCGGCGCAGATGATTATCTGACGAAACCTTTTTCGCCGGAATATCTAAAAGCACGTGTTGACAATCTGCTCAAACAGCGAGCGACACTACAAGAGAACTACCGAAGCACTCTCCTGAGTCTACAACCAAAAGAAGTAACAACCCAATCACCCAATGATATCTTTCTGGCAAAATTGATGGACTTTATGGAACGCAACATGGACAACAGCGATTTAATCGTTGAAGATATGGTCAATGAAATGGCATTGGGACGTACCGTTTTCTTCAATAAATTGAAGAGCCTGACAGGATTGTCACCCGTCGAATTCATTAGAGAGGTTCGTATCAAAAGGGCGGCGCAATTGTTAAAATTAGGGGCTTATAATATAACCGAGATCACTTATATGGTCGGCATGAATGATAGTCGTTATTTCTCGAAGTGTTTCAAGGCGGTATACGGCATGACTCCGACAGAATATAAAAAACAAGAATGCAATTAATATGAAATTTCCTATTATAGCCATTTTGGCAAGTTGTTTGCTACTTAGTTGCCAGCGAACAAAACCGCAAGCACCAAGCCGACACTCGGAACAAGATTCCTCACGAGTTGCCATGCTGTTGGTTACTCAGCGTTTAGCAGAAGAGGCTGACAAGAAACTGACACAGTATGCCGCTCAAACAAATGGAGAATATACATTGGACGAATATGGATTCTGGTATAAATACATAAAGCGCACCAACGGTAGTTATTGGCGAAAGGGAGAAGCAGTCTTGATACATACGAAAATATTCTCGTTCACTGGTGCTTTATTGCTTGACAATCAGGAACAGATTGAAATAGGGAAAGGCGAGACCATACCGGCCATAGAAGATATGTTGCTTATGATGCGAAGAAACGAAGTATGTGAATTACTGATTCCTTGGTATCTGGCATTTGGAGCCTCTGGGAATGAAAATGTCGAGCCATATACTAATGTTAGAATTGATATAGAAACCTACACAACTGATTAACTCTATGAGACGAAACCTGATACTATTCGGATTGGTCTGTTTTGTTGTTTCTCTGTGTCTTCAGGGATGTGAGAGTGACCAGACATACGCCAAAGATCTGAAAAAGGAGAAGAAAGCGATTGACGACTATATCGCTCGCAATAATATAAACATACTGCATCAAGCGCCTGCAGATGGCGTTTGGGGAGAGAAAGACTATTTGCAGATAGGAGACTACTGCTACTTCCATTTAAGCAAACACGGAGATACCGATCAAGACTCTTTGGTTTACAAAGACATTGTCCTCCTTCGCTACAAACAATACACGCTGGATACTTATCCGCAAATCATCAAGGATTGCTGGACTACCAACGAGGCCGCCGATCCCGTGCAGTTTCAATACGGAGTGTCCTCTTCCGAGGTCATTTCAGGTTGGTTGCTTGCGCTTCCCTATTTGAAATACAATGCCGCAGAAGGGAGACTCATCTGCCCGAGCAAATTAGGGACGAGTAGTGCCATCAAAAGTGTCACTCCCTACGGATATGACATGAAGATACAAATCAGAAAATTCTAAAAACTCTATCACTATGTCACTTGTAAAATCAATCTCAGGTATTCGCGGTACAATCGGAGGTCCTGTCGGAGATGGACTCAACCCTGTAGATATTGTCCGTTTCACAGCGGCTTATGCCACTCAACGGGCAAACAATCTACCGGACAACAAAAAAATAGTAGTCGGAAGAGATGCCCGTATCTCTGGTGAAATGGTCAATCTTCTCGTAACGGGGACATTGATGGGTATGGGCTACGATGTCGTCAACATCGGCTTGGCAACAACTCCTACAACCGAATTGGCTGTAGTAGGGGAAAAGGCTGCAGGAGGTATCATACTGACAGCATCCCACAACCCGAAACAATGGAATGCCTTGAAGTTGCTTAACGAAAAAGGCGAATTTCTGAATGATTCCGAAGGCAAAGAGGTGCTTCGCATCGCCGTTGACGAATCTTTTGTCTTTTCTGAGGTGGATTGTCTCGGTCACCTCAGCCATAAAGACTACTTGCCTTATCATATCAACAATGTCCTGTCTCTTCCCCTGGTGGACAAAGAAAGCATTGAAAAGGCCGGCTTTACCGTTGCCATCGACTGTGTCAACTCCGTAGGAGGAATAGCAATACCTGCCATTCTCAAGGCATTAGGTGTCAAACATATTATAGAACTCAACTGTACTCCCAATGGACAGTTCCCCCATAATCCCGAGCCGCTTCCGCAGCACCTTACGGAGATCTCCGGCTTGATTCGTCAGAACAAAGTCGATGTTGGTTTTGTTGTTGATCCCGATGTAGATCGTTTGGCTATCATTTGCGAAAACGGAGAGATGTTCGGAGAAGAATACACCCTTGTCTCCGTGGCGGATTATGTATTGCAGCATACTCCCGGCAATACGGTGAGCAACATGAGTAGTACGCGCGCACTCAGTGATGTCACAAAGCGTTACGGAGGCTCCTATTCAGCAAGTGCCGTCGGAGAAGTCAATGTCGTAGCGGAAATGAAGCGCACATCCGCTGTTATCGGCGGCGAGGGTAATGGCGGAGTGATATATCCGGCAAGCCATTATGGAAGGGACGCTCTGGTCGGAATCGCGCTCTTCCTCAGCAATCTCGCACATAAGAAAATCAAAGTGTCGGAATTGAAGAAACAGTTCCCGCTGTATTTTATTTCCAAAAACCGGATTGACCTCACGCCGGCCATCAACGTAGATTCACTGCTCAGGCAAGTAAAAGAACTCTACAAAAATGAGCGGATCAACGACAAAGACGGGGTCAAGATTGATTTCAACGAGGGTTGGGTGCATCTGCGCAAATCCAATACGGAGCCGATTATCCGCGTTTATTCCGAGGCGGCTACCGAACAGGAAGCGCAAGCCCTTGCACAAAAAATCATTGACACCGTTCACAACATAGTTGCCCGTTCATAAACATGGAAATACTTATTACCAACGACGATGGAATAGATTCGAAAGGATTGCGGGTGCTGACGCATCTGATGCAGTCTCTCGGACATGTCACTGTGGTTGCACCCGATGGCGCTCGAAGCGGACAGTCGGGGGCAATCAGTGTCATGAAACCCATGCGGCTGAAGAAAATCACGTCTCCTGATAACGGAAATTCTGATATATATGTCAGCAATGGTACCCCTGCCGATTGTATCAAGTTGGCACTTAATATCATCTACCAGGGCAAGAATCCCGATTTGGTGGTATCTGGTATCAATCATGGCTCCAATGCTTCTGTCAATGTGGTCTATTCCGGCACCATGGGAGCCGTTTTTGTGGCAGCGGAGCATAGCATTCCGGCTATCGGATTCTCTCTCTGCGACCACGATGCGGATGCCGATTTCTCAGAGTTTGAACAGTATATTGTTCCCTTGACGGAAAAACTGTTGTCCCAATCGTTCCCCTACGGGTTCTGCTACAATATCAATGCACCTAAAGGGAAAATTATAGGGACTCGCATCACGCGGCAATGCCGGGGATATTGGGAAAAAGAGATGAAAGAATACACCGACCCCGCCGGACAGCCGTTCTATTGGTTGGTGGGTAATTTCGTCAATTGTGAGCCGGACAACGAAGAAACCGACGAATGGGCTTTGTCGCATGGCTATATTGCCGTCACGCCCACAACCATTGATATGACTGCAAAAGAATGGAACGGTTCGACAAGTATTGGATTGGAATAGTCATCGGACTTATTCTGCCTGCGCTGTTTGGGTATGTCTATATCGACCGGATGAACCTGTGGTACGCATTGCAGACGTTTCAGTTCCAGGCAGGCTCCATCCTCAACAAACTCCTTCTGGTCAGTGTCTTCCCAGACCTGGCATTGTTGTTTGTTTTCTATCTGACCGATACTTGGAAGTTGTCAAAAGGTGTTTTGCTGGGTGCCATGCCCTACATTCTCGCCAGCATTGCCGTATCAATGTAATTGTTTTATGAAGTATTTCGTTATAGCGGGTGAAGCCTCTGGAGATTTGCACGGAGCGGGACTCATCAACCAACTGCGGATTCTTGATTCGGCTGCGGATTTCCTGGGTATGGGAGGGGACAAGATGCACAGTGCAGGGTGCCGGCTTGTGCAGCACTATCGCAATATGGCGTTCATGGGTATCATCGCTGTTCTGAAAAATCTGAATAAAGTAAACGAAAACTTCCGTATTGCCGAAAATGCCTTGTTGCAGTGTCAACCCGATGCTTTGATTCTCATTGACTACCCGTCGTTCAATCTGAAAGTGGCGGAATTCTGCAAAAAGCACCTCCCGTCCACGAAAATTTTCTACTACATTCCGCCTAAGATCTGGGCATGGAAACGCTGGCGGGTACACAAGATTGCCCGTCTCTCCGACCGCATACTCGGCATTTTCCCATTCGAACCCGCTTTCTATGCCCGTTACGGCTACAATGCCGTCTATGTCGGAAATCCAACGATGGACAGTGTATCCGGTTTCCTGCGTCTTTCGCATGGTTTGAATCCGGAAAGAAAGCACATTATTGCCGTTCTTCCGGGTTCCCGCCGGCACGAAATTGAAAAATGTTTGCCGGCTATGCTATTGGCAGCCAGGAATATACAAGGTTATCAAATCGTTGTAGCAGGTGCACCTGGCATTGAACCTGCGTTCTATGACAATTACTTGCAGGGGGAGACACTCGTTTTTGACAAGACTTATTCTCTACTCTCCGAAGCCGAAGCCGCTATCGTCAATTCGGGTACGGCAACTTTGGAGACGGCTTTGCTCCGCTGTCCGCAAGTTGCAGTCTATCATATCAATTGTGGTAAATTCCTGTGGAGTGTCCGCCGTTTGGTTTTTCAGATTCCCTATTTCACTCTGGTGAACATCCTGGCGGATAAAGAGGTCATTAAAGAGTACATCGGTCCTCTCTTCACCGCACAAAATATAGAAAAAGAAGTCCGCAGATTGCTCACCGATTCCGCTTGTCGCAACGACATGTTGCAGGAATACGACCGGATTGCATCTGACTTGGGAACAACACCTGCTGCCGTAAATGCCGCAAAACAGATTGTTGCCTCTTGCCGATAAGTATTCTCCTGCCGCCTTTCGTATAGTCTGCGCACCGTCTCGGAAATACACCTTTCATCAACTTCTCACATCAGGTATATCAGTGGTTCTTCTATGATACAGTGAAAGCAGATTGCAAGTTCCTCCGCCTTGCAGTATGACATCAAACGATATACCACTTCTCTACGACCCCTCAAGCAGACCTGAAGCACCACTTATCGACCCGTCAACAAGAGATGAATGGAGAAAATCCTGCATCGTGAATTGTCTAATCGTAAATAATATGACCTATCAACAAGATGTGAAGCATTTGTATCAAGAATCCTGGCTATGATGTCATTCTGCCTGTTTGCCTTATTAGTCCTCTATGTCTCGCACTACCGACTCACAAACCGCAACTGTTATTCACCAACGTATAAACAAAAAAATCCCCTCCAAAAAAGGACTCGGGAAGTCTTTTAGTCGCAAATATATTGCAAATCAATTGCATAAACAAAAAAAACATTATACCTTTGCAGACTGCGTTGTAAGTTGTATGTAACCACAATCCGTATAGTAAACCACGAACAAACTGAAAGACAAGCATTTAATAAAATGAACAAACTTTACTCACTGCTCATCGTATGCCTGCTTGCACTTCCCGTGACAAGCATGGCAAAATCCCGACAAGATTCTGTCGCCGTGAATAATACAACTTTGGGCATACACCCGTGGAAGCAAACTCGGAATTTGTCTGATAAGTTTGCACATTGGTCCTTGACATTCGAGGCAGGGTTCAATTTGATTGATGCGGATTTCAACCAGCCACATGTAACCATCATTCCTAAAACGAAAATAAGACCGACGGGAGCCGTTTCGTTGGAATACAACTTTACGCCGACATGGGGATTGGCAGGTGTCTATTCCTATGCGAACTATGGAGTAAAACAAAAAGAGACTGCCGATTGGCTACTCTACGGGCACATGCACACCGTGGACCTCCTCCTTACCTACGATCTCGTTGACGCTTGGTTTCCTCATAGAAAAACTGACATTTTCTCATGTTACTTTTTGGCAGGTGTCGGCATGGCGTTCTACAACAGCAAACTGACTGCAGGAGAAGAAACGCTCTGGCCTCGGACCGATGGCAAATACGATATGGCAGGGGCGATCGCCGTCGGATTGGCATTCGAATTTAATGTAAGCCGCCAAATCGCCTTGGGAGCAAAAGGATTATATCACATCTACACCCAAGACAATCTGGATGCCAAGATACAAGGCAACAACAACGATTGCCAGGAATACGTTTCGGCATACCTGCGCTGGAAGATAGGAGGCGGAAAGAAAAACCACCAACGCAACTTTGCAAGCGATGAGGTCTTTGCCTCGCAATTGCAAGAAAGCGAGCAGGAACTGAGAAAACCGCAAAAAGACACCGTAGTTATTATGCACAAAGACACCGTAGTTGTCAACAACGAAAACGTTATTCAATACGTACCGGAAGTCAAAATACCCGACAGGCGCCAATATGTGTATTTCGCCACCGACCGCTACTCGTTGGATAATCTCGCCCTCATCACCGTACAGCAATTTGCAGCACAGATGCAGGAAGACTCTTCTCTTTGCGTCGAATTGGCAGGATATTGCGATAATACCGGCTCCGAGCAGCACAATCTGCAATTGGCACAACGCCGCGCCAATCGGGTGGCTGAGGAGTTGGAAAAAGTTTACGGCATTGCCTCTGAACGTATTGCCCCAATAGGTCGTGGAATGCTCACCAACGTGGACAACTCCTATCTCCCCAATCGTCGTGTGGAAATGCGCATAATCTCAAAAGAGAAGTGCAAACAACTGCAGCAGGAAAAGGCGAAAGTGGAAGAAAGTGTAGCACCTGTTGCCGTAAAACCGGCTGCCAAGCCGGCAATCCTGACAACGGTCAACACGCAAAAGAATGTCACCACGCTCTCACGCTTGGCACGGAAATACTTTGGAAACACCGATTGCTGGGTGTACATCTATGCTGCCAACCGTGACAAGTTGCGCAATCCTGACTATATACCCGAGAACATTACGCTGAATATTCCGAACCTCAGCGGGGAGCAGAAAAATATATCACACAAAGAAGCAATCAGATTTGTACAGGAACTGGCAAAGGTTTCCGTGGAAGAATAGCACGTCTCCGCAACAGCAGGAATGTCGTATATGTAAATTAGTGTTCCTGATTGTTTGCAAGTTTCGGTAAAAAGTGCTACCTTTGCCGCGCTTTTGCAACAAACGCATTTCGATGCGGGCAAGCAAATGGTCTCATAGCTCAGTTGGTTAGTAGCACCTGACTCATAATCAGGGGGTCCTAGGTTCAAGCCCTAGTGGGACCACAAGGAAGGACGAAGCACAGCAAGGTGCTTCGTCCTTTCTCGTTTTCATAGTCTGTACCTTTCGTACTGCATTCCACATCTCACGGCACAAAAAAAACGGGTGCCTTCTGCCATAGCACCCGCTTCCTGCGGAAAGAGAGGGATTCGAACCCCCGGACCCGTTAAGGTCAACGGTTTTCAAGACCGCCGCGATCGACCACTCCGCCATCTTTCCGG
>JBNMIS010000007.1:0-43006 GCA_050873385.1 Bacteroidales bacterium
GTCTTTCATGTTTGCCGATTTGAATATGGGACGAAACCATACCTATACCCCTCAAAGTCTCACTATGGAAGATTCTGTGCATATAGTGTCTTCTCTGCAAGTTCCGTCGGGCTATTATGACGTGGATGCAACGATCCTGCTTTCTCTTGACAGCACTGATATTCAACTTCGGGCCTATTCCAAAAACTTGGTGTTAAACCCTCAAACCGATACCACGCTGCTATCAATGACTGCTTCCGTTGTGCAGGAGCGCAATACGGACTTTGTTTTTGCCGAGATATTCGTGGCAGGAACGCAAACCAATGAGGGAAAAACCTACACGGGAGATAGTTATTTTGTGCTGTACAATAACACCGATACAACGCTTTATGCCGATGGCATCGTCCTATTGGAGTCCAAACTCAGAAACGTACAGAAGTTGGGAACACTGACTCCGTATTTTATCAGCGGCAGTTTTGGTGCAGATGCCATTTATCGTATCCCGGGCTCGGGTACCGATTATCCTGTGGTTCCTGGCGGAACGGTTCTTATTGTGGATAATGCGCAAGACCACCGCAAGGCAAATGCCAATTCTTTCGACCTCTCCTCTGCCGATTTTGAATGGTACGATCAGTCCACAAGTGCCTCCGTAACGGATATTGACAACCCGAATGTGCCCAATCTTGATAAGATTTACTGCTATACGCGCACGATATGGATTCCCAATCGTCAGGGGAATACATCTTTCGCTTTGGGGCGTATTCCTTCGGGTGTTACGGATTCTGCCTATTTGGTGGACTACTATTGCAAATACGACTACACCCTCATTACCAATGCTGGCACTTTCCCTATGAATCAGTCTTGCTATCTCTTCCCGAATCAGTGGGTGATAGATTGCGTGAACTTGTGTCCTCATTCCTCTTATCAGTGGTTGGTAGTAGATCCCGCATTGGATGCCGGTTGGACCTATATAGGCGAAACGGGTTCGGATAAATCGCGATATGGCAAGTCTGTCCGTCGTCGCGGGCAGATGCAGGAAGGACGGCGTATATTGCAAGATACCAACAATTCTACCCTCGATTTCTTGCCTGTGCAGCAGGCCGATCCCTTCTATTATAGTAAATGATACACTCTAATACGCAAACAAGTGAATATCCTCCTCGTCATAATAACGTCTCTGCTTGTTGATACTGCCTCCACCGAGGCGTACCTGCAAGGGCAATACGGGCAGTCAACCATGCCGGTTGCAGGCGTACAAGACGGTGGTTTTAGCGTCAATGCACATTCTGTGTATGATATCAATGCCGTCAGCCGTGTCTTTGGTGAAGCAAGTTATTCTTGGAATCAGACCAAAGGCAATCGCTGGGTGGAGAATGCAGACTATGAGTTGCTCTATCCTTATCTCACTTGCGACACTATCGGTGGCGGTATGCGTTCCGAGCAATATGCTTTCCGCGGAGGCTACCGCATGGCGAAGGACCGCATTGTCTGGCACTTGGCATTGCAATATCGTGCCTTGCAGAGTTACCGCAGCATCGACCCCCGTCCTAAAAACAAAGTGGCGGAACTTGATGTGGAAGGTTCTGTGGGTTATATGGATAATTCCTATGCATATAGCCTTATGGCGCAAGTCGGACGTTACAAACAGAACAACGACATCTCTTTCTATTCCGAACTGGGCAATGCCATGGTGTACCATTTGATAGGGTTAGACCGTGACTACACGCGTTTTGCCGGCGATTTTCTCTCGTCCTACTATCATGGGATGAACGCAGGGGCAACTCTCATGCTTCAACCGCGTTCACAAGGTTGGTTGGCTGCCATGGGCTATCGTTACTCGTTCATAACCAAAGAACTGAAAAGTTCCACATCTACGCCTGTTGCTCGCTTGCACACGCACACGGTTTCTGCTCTCATCGGTTATGCCGGAGCACGTTGGAGAGCTTTTCTTCAGGCCGACTATATGCTGCGTCTCGGTACACAGTATGTCTATGGTGATGTCACGGGGAATTATTACCACCTTCTTCTCACCGTTGCCAACTATCACGAGCAGCAACTTCGTCTCAAAGCGCAAGGCAATTATCGTCTGTCTCTCCCTGTGGGGTATATGAACTTTGTCGCCGACTTGGGCTGTTTCTGTAAAATGCCTCAACTTGCCAAATCCGAAGAAACTACGCGCTTCTCGCTCTTGGCGTCTTTCCTTTCGGCTTCGCAACTGCAAGCCGGTCTTGAGGTCCGCTATGCTTTTCCTCTTCGAGGTCGCTATGCATGGTTCTTCGCTCCTGTTGCCTCCTATACGCACTTCTTGTCCGATTCTCTTTCTGCCTCTTCGGTGTTCTGTTGGCAGTTCTCTTTCAAAACGGGTGTTTTGTTTTGATAATGAAACGGATGTCTCTGTCTTGTGACATACAAAAAGCCCCGGATACAATTCGTATCTAGGGCTTTTCCTTTGTGTCTCCTTTCCTTGTAAACTTCGTGGACTCAGAATCTCAGTGCCAGTCCGACTCCGTTTTCCGATACTTGTCCGTTCACGGAGAATAGTGCTCTGTTTCCTCCGCAATGTACGTTATACACCTCGTGACTGTTGTTCATTCTCTTGTAGCCGACGCATAGCAGAGGAACCGATGCTGCAGTGGCTGCCGAACCTATAGTCATCATGGCAATGCCGGCATCCATCATGTCGCATCCGCCGTCTTTGTCAAATTCTTCTCTGTTGTCGCCTATGACATACAACGGTACTCCCGCACCAAGCATCAGTGACACGCCTCCGCCCAGCAAGCCCCAACCGCCTGCCATCATCTTTAAGCCCTTTCTGTATTCTTCGTATGCCGCGGGGCATGTCTTGCAGATAAAGCGCAGATACATGGCTTTGTCCATTTGTTTTTCATCTCCGTCCTGTTCAAGGACATACAGACTGCCAAAGCGTGTGATTGTGCCTTTCGGGTATGCTGAAGCCTGATGCTTCGCATTCTTGTTGCTGCTGTTTGACGGTGTATTGCTGAACACTTTCACGCTCCCGTTCTGAAACGTAATGACGGCAATTTCCTCCACTGGCAATACGAACACCGGTCCCTCCTGATTACCCCATTCCAGATATCGTATCTCGGTGGGTGACACTTCCTGAATCTTGCTTTCGATTCGTTTCTCGTCTCTCGTAATGATAACATCCTGTGCCATCACGGCAAACGAACAGATACAGCATACTGCTAACAAATGTAGTCTTTTCATTATGTAATTCTCTTTGAGTATTAGGAACAATATCGCTTTTCGTGGGTTCCGTAACTTAATTTAACTGCTTCAGTTTGGCAGAGGTATTAAAATTATTTTCTTAATGCAATAGATACTTTCAATTTTATGTGTAATACCTGTATCCGTTGGAGGAATTAAGTTGGAATTTCTTTCATGCAAAAGAATGAAAGGAGCAATCATAAGATGATATATCATATCCGTTGGCGGAATTAATATGAAAAGCGAGGGGCCGCGTGTCTGCTGCTTCCGGCATTGTGTCGGTGCGTCAAAAATGGAGCAGGGGATTTCGACAAGCGGAGATACTGTATGAGCGTAGCGGGTTGTGTCTCCGCCGAAATTCGAGTGACTTGTATTTTTTGCAACGCCCGACATGAAGTTTTCCTATGAGTGAAGTCTGATATATCCCCCTCTGTAGGGGGGTGTGGAAGTCTCTTTGGTTTCTTTTCTTCTGGTCATGTAAAAGAAAGACATATCTAACTTTCTAGAACATCTCGAACAACTAGAATTTCTATAAACACCCCTCCTGTGTTTGTAGGTTTTATGGACGCGTCTATAATGCTCTCTGTTCTCTAATCTCTATTTTCTCTATTATGGCTATACTGTGGTTTTGGTGCGGTCGCACTGAGTGCAGAATGATTCCTCTTGTATATTCCTGAAAAAATATTACCTTTGCCATGGAAATATGATTCTTTATATATGGCAGACAACGACATTATGATTGAGTACGACCACGTCACGCACTACTATGGCAAGCGACTGATATACAAAGACTTGTCATTCTCTGTGCCGCGTGGACGCATTCTCGGACTGCTCGGCAAGAACGGTACGGGCAAAACCACCACCATCAATATCCTTTCGGGGTTCATTCGCCCGTGTGAAGGTTCGTGCCGTCTGCTCGGCTACGACACCCGCACCATGCCCGCCCATGTGCGTCAGCGCATCGGGCTTCTATTAGAGGGGCATGTGCAGTACCCGTTTATGACCATACGGCAGATAGAACGTTTCTATGCGCCTTTCTACCCCAAGTGGAATAAAGACGCCTACTACGACCTGATGCAACTGTTGCACGTGCGTGAATACCAGCACCTCAGCCAGATGTCCAACGGGCAACGCTCACAAGTGGCACTCGGTCTGCTGATGGCGCAGGACCCTGAGTTGCTCATTCTGGACGACTTCTCGTTGGGTCTCGACCCGGGGTACAGGCGGTTGTTTGTGGAGTACCTGCGCGACTACTGCAAGTCGAAGGGAAAAACGGTATTCCTCACCTCGCATATCATTCAAGACCTTGAACGCCTGGTGGACGACTGCATCATCATGGACTATGGCAAGATACTGCGCCAATGCCCAGTCAGCGAACTGATTACGCCCGGCATGACGCTCGAAGACACCTTTATCGAGATGACAGGGAAATACTAAAACCAACCCGCTAAAAGTAATTTGTCTTTTTTCCTTACTCCTTATTCCTTCTTCAATATGATAAAGAGTTTATTTTTCAAAGAGTGGCTCAAGACCCGCATGGCGGTTATCCTCTCTGTGGTGGCTACAATGGGGTTATGTGCCTATATATTGCTGAACATCAGTCGTGTAATTGCCTCGCATGGTATGATGGCGGTATGGGATACCCTCCTCAATCGCGATACATTGCTCATCGAACTCTTGCGCTTTGTGCCGCTCGTTATCGGCATACTCTTGGGCGTGACGCAAGTATTGCCCGAGATGACACAGAAGCGTATCAAACTGACCCTCCACCTGCCCGTTGACAATTGGAAGAGCATCGGCACCATGGTGCTCTACGGAGCAGTGGTCATGGTCGGATTGGCAGTTCTCAACCTCGGCACCTGCCTCGTTGTGATGGGGCGTTGGCTGCCCGCCGAGATACTGCGGCACATCTTCCTGACCGCATTGGTTTGGTACCTTGCAGGAGTGCTGGCATATTTCTTCACCGTATGGATTGCCCTCGAACCCACATGGAAAATGCGCATTCCCGAACTGCTCTTTGCCGCAGCCTGCCTCCGTGGCTTCTACATGAGTCCCATGCCCGAAGCCTACAACGCTTTCCTGCCCGTCATGGTGGTGTTCACTGTCCTGTGCAGCGCACTCCCTATGCTCAGTATCGACCGCTTCAAACAAGGACTCGGATTATAAACAACAAATAGCAAACGTATGAAAATCAACGGAATCAAGATATACAAAGCCTTCGTCATCATCGTAGCCGCAGGCTTGCTTATGTGGATTTTGCCATGGCTGTACGCCATGCTCACACCGGTGGAGAAAGGCGAGTCTTTTATCTACTACAGCCCTATCCTTGATGATTTCATCACCCGTAGTGACGGTGACTTCGTGGATATGCAGGGCAACCGCTACACGCAGGCGCAAACCGACTCCCTCCTGCCCTATTTCTTCTATCGCCAACTGCTGTCTGAGGGGCGCTTGCCCGATTCGCTTTTCGGCGAACCGATGGACACCAAGGTCCTTCGTCGCGAGCAATTCACGTTCAAGACCTCTCCCGCCCAACTCAACAAGCCTCGCGTACCGCTTTACGAACTCCTTGACTCGGAGTCAGGTCGTGTGGACCTGCAACTGCCCGAAGACGTCTTCCGCCTCACCGATACGGGCATCGAGTTCATCACCGCAGAGACCAACAAGGTCAACCAAGACAAGTCCGACATGTTCACATCCGTGCTGAAGGCACATGGTTTCGTCTTCCCTGCCAATCTGGTGTGGGGCAATCCGTCCACGCGCAAGCAGTACGACAACGGCTATCTCCTCACCGACAGCGAGGGCAAACTCTTCAATCTCCGTATGGCAAAAGGAAGCCCCGTTGTGCACAATATCCCTCTGCCCGATGGTGTACGCCCCATCGCGCTCTTCACTACCGAGTTCGACAACATGCGCAACCTTGGTTTTGTGGTGGACGACCAATACCGTATGTACGTCGTCAATCGCCGCACACTCTGTTTGCAGCAACTCGGCATTCCTGCTTATGACCCGCAAGAGATGCAGATTCTGATGATGGGCAATATGCACGACTGGACGGTACGTCTCTTTACAGCTACCGACACGCGCTACTATGCCTTGGACGCAAAGGATTATTCGCTTATCCGCGAACTCGTCATTCCTGACCCCGAGCCTACGGGATGGAAGAAAGCCGAGCGGTATATCCTGCCCATCCGCGTGTCGCTGACCTCGTGGCAGTCGCCCACTGTCTTCCCTCGGGTGAACGACCATTGATTCTGATACATCTCTAAACGCCCTCATGCACTGCTGTAACGCCACTTTGGTGTATGTGTTGTCATGTCATTGACGGGACGGCTTCATTTTCTTTGCACATATTGGAAATATGGAGTACCTTTGCTGCTCGGAATTTGAGGTATAAAAGATTGTAAGGAGATTGAATTGGATGGAGCAGGAAAAACTTTGGAACAGCAACTATGTAAAGGTCTGGTGCAGTAATTTTTTGATGTATTTTGCCTTCATGCTTCTCACGCCGCTTTTGCCGTTGTATTTGAGCGACACTTATGGTGCGGATAAGCAGATGATAGGCTTGGTCTTGTCTGGTTATGCGGTGGCGGCGTTGTGCATTCGCCCGTTCAGTGGATTCTTTGTGGATAGTTTTCCGCGTAAGACGGTTCTGCTTGTTTTCTATTTTCTGACAGCCGCTTTCTTTGGAGGTTATCTTGTTGCAGGAAGTCTTACGGTGTTTGCCGTCTTCCGGACTTTGCATGGGGCTCCGTTTGGTGCTACGGGTGTATCATTGTCCACGGTGGCTATTGATGTCTTGCCGTCGTCGCGGCGTGCCGAAGGAATTGGCTATTACGGACTCAGCAACAATATAGCAACTGCCATTAGCCCTGGTGTGGCGATGTTCTTGTTTTCCCGCTACCATAGTTACGATATGCTTTTCGCTTTGTCGCTCTTCTGTTCTTTGGCGGGACTGATAGTCAATTCTACTTTGAAACTCAGGAAACGTGAGTTGATAAAGGAAAAACAGCCTGTCTCGTTGGACCGTTTCTTGATGCTCAAGGGGTGGGCGCATTTCTTGGTTATCTTCTCTGTGGCTGTGGCATATAGTATTCTCTCCACCTATGTGGCTATCTATGGAAAAGAAGAAATGGGTATCACGAGTGGTACTGGCATGTTCTTCACCCTCTTTGCGGTAGGACTGATTATATCTCGTCTGACGGGTAGCCGGTCTCTGCGTAAAGGATTGATTCTGCGGAATGCTTCCATGGGTATTATTGTCTCTGTGAGCGGATTTTTCTTGTTTGCTGCGGTGCATAATCCGGTAGGATATTATCTCGCTCCGTTCATTATCGGCTTGGGAAACGGACATCTCTGGCCGGCTTTCCAGATGATGTTTATCAATATGGCACCCAATAGTCAGCGTGGTACGGCCAATTCAACCCTCCTCACCAGTTGGGATCTTGGCATGGGAGTGGGTATGTTTGCGGGAGGAGCCATTGCTGAATATATTGGGTACAATATCGCATTCTGGAGCGGTGCTTGTTTCTATTTGCTCGGAGTGATATTCTATTTCGCCTATGTGAGAGGCTATTATATGCGCAACAAATTGCACGACTGACAACTCTTGTGTAAAATACCATCACGGGATTGGATGAAAAACAGTATATACCCGTATTTCGGAAGAGGGTTGCCGTGCAATGGGCAATCCTCTTTCTTCATGCCCGTAGCATACTGGTTGGGATGTCCGTTGGGATGTGAATCGGTCTGCCGGCTGGCAATCTTCTTTTTAGCACCCCTTGAGCCTACCTCAACGACCCCTTGACGGGAGACTTGTAAGAGATTTGGTGTCACAGATATTGTCTGTGGGGAACGTCTTGTATCCTTCAACTCTGTATGAAGGAACCGTCATTTCCATGTTCAGGCGGACAAATGGAAATCTCATGACAATCTTAACCGGTATATTTGGTTTTTCTTCGGAAAAAATGTACCTTTGCCGTCGATTTTTGATAAAACTTACAATTCTGTTGTTAAATACTTGTATCTATGGGAAGAGCATTTGAATATCGCAAGGCTACCAAACTGAAACGCTGGGGACACATGGCGCGTACGTTTACCAAATTGGGAAAAGAAATCACTATTGCCGCTCGTGAGGGTGGTGCCGATCCTGACGGAAACCCGCGTTTGCGTGTGCTGATTCAGCAGTGCAAGAAAGAAAATATGCCGAAGGAGAATATCGAGAGGGCTATCAAGAAAGCCACCGATAAGTCGGCTGAAGGATATAAAGAGATTAACTACGAAGGATATGGCCCTCATGGCATTGCCATCTTTGTGGAGACGGCTACCGATAACAATATGCGTACGGTGGCAAATATCCGTAGTTATTTCACAAAGCACGGAGGAACGCTGGGGACACAGGGGTGCCTTCAGTTCTTGTTCGACCGTAAGGCTGTCTTCACGGTCGCTCCGAAAGAAGGAATCGATCTGGATGAGTTGGAGTTGGAGTTGATTGACTATGGCGTGGACGAACTCGGACAAGACGAGGACGGAAACATCGTTATCTATGGTGACTTCCAGTCGTATGCTCAGATACAGAAATATCTGGAAGATAATGGCTTTGAGATTAACTCTGCCGAATTTGTCCGTATTCCGAATGATTATAAGACGCTGACCGACGAGCAACGTGAGTCGGTGCAGAAGTTAATCGACAAAATCGAAGAAGACGAAGACGTACAGAATGTATTTACTAATATGGCAGACTGATGTTGTCTGTATTGGATAAATACTTCCGTCTGACAGGGACTCAGGAACAGCAGTTCCTGGCTCTCGGTTCTTTGTATCCTGAGTGGAATGCGAAGATAAATGTAATATCACGTAAGGATATTGACAACCTGTATGAACACCACATTCTCCATTCGTTGGCAATTGCCAAAGTTATCAATTTCAAGGATGGAACGCAAGTGATGGACGTGGGTACGGGGGGAGGTTTTCCGGGTATTCCTTTGGCGATACTCTTTCCTGACGTATCCTTTTTGCTGGTGGATAGTGTCGGGAAAAAGGTGAAAGTGGCGGCGGAGGTGGCTGCTTCCGTGGGGTTGACCAATGTGCGCTGTGTGCAGGCAAGGGTCGAAGATATCTCCGGAAAGTTCGATTTTGTGGTATCAAGAGCGGTTATGCCGTTGCCGGATTTGGTGCGGCTCACCAGAAAGAATATCATGGAGAAGCAGCGGAATGCACTCCCCAATGGCTTGATTTGTCTCAAAGGAGGTGAACTCTCGGAAGAGTTGAAACCTTTCAAACGCATTGCAGAGGTGACACCTCTCTCTCAGTTCTTTTCAGAAGACTATTTTAAGACTAAAAAGGTAGTGTACGTGCCTATGTAAGGCAACTCCTTGATTTCCTTGATACTGCTCTCGCAATGTTTCCGGCAATCAAAGTATTCTATTTCAATCCGTTCAGAGAATGTACTTATGTCGTTTCCGATGACGAAGGATCGGCTTTTGTCGTGGACGCAGGGTGCAGTACGCTTGCTGAGCAGGAACGCTTGAAGCAATATATTGATGGTCAGCATCTTTATGTCCGGGCGCATTTGCTTACTCATGCACACCTCGATCATTTGTTCGGGGCACGGTTTCTTTACGAAAATTACGGAGTCTTGCCGCATTTGCATACGGCGGACGCGTTTTTGTTTGACCGTCAGGAGATGCAGGCTGCTGCCTTTGGGTGCCCGTTTTCAGGGGAGCCGCTGACGCAGTTCATTCCTGTCAATGATTCGGATGTGCTGACAATAGGAACTCTTTCTCTTCAAGTGATTCATACGCCCGGACATAGTGCAGGAAGTGTCTGCTACTATCTCACCGATGCCTCTCGCCATGTTATCTTCTCGGGGGATACACTCTTTGCGGGAGGCGTGGGGCGTACCGATCTTCCTGGTGGGGATGCAGAGAGTCTGCTTAGTAGTTTGCAAGCCAAATTGTTTGTGCTGCCCTCGGAGACGCTGGTTTATCCGGGACACGGGTTCGATACTACCATTGGAGCAGAGAAACGGAACCGTATTTCTTTTTGAGACTCTGCGTACTTCCCTGTTCGGATACAATAACCTATCGCTTGCTTGTTTTGCTGCTGGCGTCTTTGACCAGATCTTTTGGTTTTTGCTCTGTGATAGGCGTCTTCAGGTATTCGAATGTCTCTTCGAAATCCCAATTGGCACGTAGTGTCAATTGGCTCCTGAAATAATATACGGGCTCTGGTTGGCGTTTCTGCAGCAGGTCGCCGGTTGTCCATTTGCCGTCTCCGTTCTTGTCAAGAAACAGCCGCAGGTAATAATTGTCCGGTTTCAGGTATTCAAACACTGCTCCGTCCGGCTGGGCTGGCAGAGTGCGTAGCACCTCGTCCTTCCCGTTTAATACTTCAATAATGGCGGTGGAATCATAAGGTTCCACCTTTACTGTCAATGTGGAATATTCATCCAAAGTTCGTATCGTAAACGTATTTTGGATAGCACGGTTGCTGTTCCCGTATATGTCGGTGAAGGCGGCACTGTCAATCACCACTGTGTAAGTCTTGGCTGCTTTCCACGGATAGGTGATGGTGTAGTTCGCATAAGCGGAATCTGCGGTTTCTGTCTTGCATTGCAAAGGTTTGCGTATGGAGTCAACGACTTCGTATAGATGAATGGAATCCTGCTCGTAACGGGCAATGGGAGTTTCTGCCTTCAGACGCAATGGCTCGTATATGTCAAAGGGCGACTTGGCATTGCAGGTGAGTTTGAGTTCTCTTGTCTCGGTCTTCTCCTTCGAATTCCTGTTTTTTGCTCTTTCATTCACTCTGGGAGCACGGTAAATGGCTCTCACGGTGTCAGTCTGTTCTTTTAGTTGGAAGAGTGAATCGGATTTCATATACGTGAGGGCAAACTCCAGTGTGTCTGTGGTTATTATGGTAGAATCGGTCAGCCAGTAAGTAATGGTATCTTTGGTATTGTTATACTGGCATATGGTGTATCTCGACCAGTCTTCTCCTGTAGGTGTGATGCGGGGAAGTGTGTCTTGGGGGGCACCGAAGAGCAGGGTGAAGTGGTTGGGCGTTGTACGCAAGGCTCTTTGGAAGTAGTGCCGTCGCTTGTCTTCTTGAAAGTATAGCAGGACAAGGTTCTGTGGGGCATAAACCGGATTCAGTTGGGTGGTAATGGTATCTATTGTCACAGAGTCAACCCATAATGTATCGGTTTGCAACTGCATCTCCACGGTTGGAGTAATCAGACTGTCGCATAGAGCCATTCCTTCTCCTGTTTGCCAGATGTAGTCCTTGCTTAAATCTTGCAAACCGTACAAGCGGTATGTGCCGTGTTTCAAGTTCGATATGGTGAACTCTCCCGCACTGTTGGTTCTGCCTATGCGCAGGAATGGAACTCGTTCAAAAGCCGTGTCTGTAGTGTCAGTATGAACGCCTGCAAGAATACCGCTGATAGGGTTGAGATCCCTTGCATTGAGCATAATGCCTGCTATCTGCATACTGTCAATGACGCTCCCCGTGGAGAAACAGAAAGTATAGTCTTCCAATACGTTTTTCTCGTTGTTGTCACATATTGCCTTGCCGAATTGCAGGGTATAGGTTGTGCTGTCTTGCAGGGCTTTGTCAAAATGAACCGTCAGTTTCTTGCCGACGGCGGATACTTCAGGGGGTTGTTGCTGGGGAGGGGATATAAGAAGGTTTTCGGCGATGTTGTCCAGTTGTATGTACTCGTCAAACACAATCTGTATATCTTTTCCTGTGTAGTTTAGTACACCGTTTTGAGGAGTCTCTTTGACCACTTTCGGGGGCGTTTCATCTTTGGGACCGCCCTGTGGACCCATACCGCGGTTGGCGCAACTGGAACCTATGAGTAGGCCGAGTGCTGCCATATATATGCCATACCTTGTCCTCATTGCTTTTCTTGGTTTAGCAAAGTCACGTCAACATGTGGATAGGCAAATGTTATGCCGGCTTTGGGAAGTTCTGTGTAGATTGTTTTGTTGAGGTCAAAGGTAACATCCCAATAGTCTTCTGTCTTCACCCATACACGTGCTATGAATGATATGTCGTTGGCGTTCAGACTAAGCAGTGCCACAAACGGATCTTTTGCACCCTCTGTGCTGCTGTCCAATATGCGTTTGTCGTTGCGTAGTAGTTGCAATAGCAGGTCGATGCATTCTTCTGCATCTGTCCCATAGGAGACGCTGATGGTCCATTGTACACGTCTTAGCGGATATACGGTATAGTTGTCTATGTCGCCGTTCGAGAGAGAACCGTTTGGAAGAACTATCTCTCGGTTGTCGGTCGTCTGGATTCTCGTACTGACTATCGATACGGCTTTGACGGTTCCTTCTGCTCCCTGTGCCTTGATGTAATCACCTACTTTGAATGGTTTGAAGATAAGAAGCATGATACCGCCTGCAAAATTCTGCACCGTACCGCTTAATGCCATACCCACAGCCATGCCGCCTGCTGCCAGCAATGCCGCCAGGGAGGTGGTATCAACGCCCAAAGTACCTACCGTTACAATGATTAGGAGTACGCTACTTGTTATGGTGAAGAGACTTGTGATGAAAGAAGCAAGTGTCGCTTCCGTGTGCCTCCGCTGAAATAGGCGGCGTAAGAATTTTCCAAACTGCCTGATGAGCCATGCTCCGACAAGGTAAACGGCAATGGCTATAAGTACTTTGATGCCGAAATGGATGAGCGACTGACCTGCATCGTGCAGGAAAGTGTTCGGATCTTCTTGGACTTTCTGTATGAGAGCCTCTGTCGCATTGCGAAGCGAATCGCCTGTGATGACGGGAGGTGTAGGAATGTCTGCTTGCAGAAGTATCATAGCCGATTAGGGTGTTGATGAGTGAACATGCCGAAGAAGATATGCTAACTGCGTGTGATGAAGTTGAGTATATCTTGTGCTACAAGCCTTTTGTCTTTAAGCGGGAAGGTTTCTCGTTCTCCTGTGCAGGAAAAGATGGTGACTTTGTTGGTATCTCTTCCAAAGCCGGCCCCTTTGTCTTGAAGAGAGTTCAGTACGATGTAATCCAGATGTTTGCGTTGCATCTTTCCTATGGCGTTGTCCTCTTCATGATCGGTTTCCAAGGCGAACCCCACTAATAGTTGGTCGCTTCGTTTTTTCTCACCGAGCGCTTTGGCTATGTCTGTGGTGGGGCGGAGTTGCAGCGACAGGGCATTCTTCCCTCGCTTGATTTTGTGGTCTGCCGTCTCTGACGGAGAAAAATCGGCTACAGCAGCGCATAAAATGGTGATATCTGCCTCTGGGAAACATTGTATGCAGACCTTGTACATTTCATCGGCAGATGTGACGGAGATTGTTCCTTGAGGTTTTTGCAGATGGGTTGGACCGGAAACAAGAGTTACTTCCGCTCCTCTTTTCCTGCATTCCTCTGCCAGTGCATATCCCATTTTCCCCGTAGAGTAATTGGATATATAACGTACGGGGTCAATCTTTTCTTGTGTAGGTCCGGCGGTAATCAGAATCCGTTTGCCTCGCAGTGTTTTCTCTTCCAGAATATCATCTGCAGCCGATAATATATCGGTAGGCTCAGCCATCCGTCCTCGTCCTACGGTGCCGCAAGCCAGTTCGCCTTCCGGACTGTCCATAATATGGATATGCTCCCAACTGCGAAGCAGCGACATGTTGCGTTGAACGGCAGGATGCATGTACATGCGCTCGTTCATGGCAGGGGCTATAAGTACGGGCTTCCGTGTTGCAAGGAATGTGGTGGTGAGGGCATCATCGGCTATGCCGTTTGCCATCTTGCCTATCACATCGGCACTGCATGGGGCAATGATGAACATGTCTGCCCATTCCGGCAGTGAGATGTGTTCGGTACTGTGTGTATTTCTTGAAGAAAATACGTCAGCATAAAGAGGATATCCGGAGAGCGTCTCCAAAGTAAGAGGAGTGACAAACTCCAAGGCGTTCTTCGTAGCAACTACCCGAACCTCTGCGTTCGATTTCTTGAGCAAACGTATCAGTTCGGGTATCTTGTAGGCGGCTATGCCTCCCGTTATGCCGACCAATATATGTCGGTTAGCCAACATACTATCGTGTGTGGTATTGTACTGTGCTGGTTTCGTGCCGTGGTTATGACAATGCTTTGTCTTTTGAATTGTTACGGTAAACCAACTTGTCCTCTATAAACTCCTGGGTTGCCAGCAAAGTTGGCTTGGGCATCATTTCGTAGGAACGCGAGATCTCTATCTGCTCACGGTTTTCGAACACCTCGTCGATATTGTCCTGAGGTAAAGTGAAGTCTTGTAACTTGCTGTCTAATTCCTTCTTCAGTTCCACAGAGATTTCGTTGGCTCTCTTTGCAATAATGGCAACACTTTCATACACGTTTCCCACCTTTGCATCCAACTCGCTCATGTCGCGGGTAATGGTACTTTGAGGGGCTTTCAAACTTTTGTAATCCATATCTTTATGTTTTATCGATTTTTACTTACCGCTTTGTGCGCTTTTTCAAGTCGGCATTGATTCGTTCTGCCGCTCTGCTGTGCTTGCTGTTGGGATACTCCGTCATGAAACTGTAGCATTCATCAATAGCATCTCTCAACCGCTCTTCTTCAAGTTCTTCCACACTGTTGAGCAACTCCTGATACTTGGCTTGCAATATCAACCAGTTGAGTTCTTCCTGATCCTTGTTGCCCGGATACTTCTTCAAAGCATTCTGTGCCGTGATGATGCAAGACAAATAATTGTTTCCCAAGTACGTTCCGAGGTTATAGTATAGTTTCGCCGACAAGTACTCTTTGTGTGCTAATTTGTTGTACATTTCGTCCACTTCGCGAAGCGCATCACTTACATAGTCGCTTTCAGGGTAAAGATCAATGAACTGGTTGAGATACTCAATGGCTTGATTTGTTAGTGTCTGGTCCAAGCGCGCATCCGGTGAATCCAGATAGCAGCAATGCCCCACCATATAGCGAGCCTCCACAATGAAGTTCCCCTTGGGGTAGTTGCGAATATATGCTTTGTAGTATTCGGCGGCATCCGTGTAGTCCTTTTGCCCCATATAGCAACGCGCAAGATAGTGCAGAATCTCTTCGCTGCGCTCTGTTCCTTTGTAGTACGGTGCAATGTCATCAAACAATGTCTGTGCGCGGACGAACTCGCCTGCATTGAAATACTCCATAGCCTTGGTGTATTTCAGTTCCGGATCAGTTGACTTCAGCAACTTCTGATAGTCTCCGCAACCCGTTAGCAACAAACAGACCGACAATATGAGAAATGCCCTACTACGCATGATAACAAATTGAACTGCAAAGGTACAACTATTCTGCATTTCTTCCAAATCTTTTGTTTTGTTTTCGCTTGCAGGCAATCTCAAGGTTACCGGCAAGGCGGAAAAACGGGAAGGGTTATTTGTCTGATGACACAATGTAGCGGGATATGCCTTTGCTTTGGGCTATGCAGAGTGTGTCTGCATTGTCATAGATGAGATAACATTCCGTGTGGGGCAGACCGTTGATGAGTGTAAGGGCACTATCGGTGCCGAGTACCATGCAGGCAGTCGCCAAAGCGTCCGCCTTCATGCAACTTTCCGCTATCACTGTGGCGCTGAGCAGACTATGTTCTACGGGGTATCCTGTTCTCGGGTCAATGGTATGAGAGCGGCGGATGCCGTTCTCATAGTAGAACTGACGATAGTTGCCCGATGTTGCCATGCAGAGTGCAGGGGCAGAAACGATTTCTTGCAAATCTTCTTGCTGTCCTGTGGGGTCGTCAACAGGCTTCGTTATTCCCACACGCCACGTTTCTCCCTGTGCATTCACCCCTTTGCATACCACTTCCCCGCCAATATCGACCAAGTAGTTTGTGCAACCCTTGTCTTCCAGAAAACCGGCGACTACATCGCACCCTTCGCCTTTGGCAATAGCACTTGCATCGAGCATGGTCCGCGGGTCGGTTTTCCAGAGACGGTTGTCGAAAACGGAGATTGTCCGGTATCCGACAAAAGTCCGGAGACTGTCAATGAGGTGTCCGGTCACTTGCTGCTGTTTGCGGAAACCGAATCCCCATGCATTGACCAACGGCGCGACCGTGATGTCGAAAGCCCCGTTTGTCAGTGAAGAAATTTCTTCTGCCGTGGTGTACATTCTGAGGAAGTCTTCATTGAGTATCGGGTTTTCGTTGCGATTGATACGGGAAATAACAGAGGTGTCGTTGAAGGTTGACAAGGAGCCGTCGAATGCCTCCAACCGTGCCAGAATATCCTTCTCCATGTCTTTCTTTGCCTGGTAGCGAATGGTATAGTAGGTACCGAATATCTTTCCCTGATTGGTGTGGTAAACGGGTTGTTTCTGTTCTTCCGGGTAGAACCAAAGGAATACGACGGCTATTATCAGGAACAGCACGGCGCTGAACGGTTTGATATACTTTTTCTGCATGGTGCGTCAATGTTGGTACAGGTGAGACCCGCTGCCGGCGGAATCATGTTCTGATGTCAATAGAGCCACAAGCCGATGCCGATGGCACCGTTGAGCCGCTGGTTGCAGTAACTGTTCCGTATTTCCGGTACAAGGTTCTGCTTGTTTATCCCATAGGTGTTAAGCATCCCTATTGCATAGAGATCAAGGGAGAAGTGATCGCCAATCTCCAACTCCCAATTCAGTTTGAGCGAGAGATTGTTGAACGCAAAGTTGCCTTCGTAGAAAGTATAAGAACTCTTCCACGGAGTCATACCGACGGTCGGAGTGAGGGTGAAGTTGAGCGGCAGATTGATATCGTAGGACACTTCTATGTAGGACGAGTATGCCCGCTTCATATTGAAGGTGGTGTCGGTACCGTTAATGACAGGGTGGGCTTCGTCGACATACTTGTCGTCTCCCGCAACGTAGGTGTACCAGCCCAGATGAAGGGGAACTGCGTCCAAGATGTCACCCAGATTGAATTCAGCAAAGACCTCTGTCTGCGTGGTACTGTTTTCTCCATTCATATAATCATTGTAGTCACCTCCTTTGAAGTCGAAGTACTTGCTTTCATCGAAATAATAGAGGTGGTTGACGCCGACGGTGAAGCCTGCTATGGAGTACGACAATTTGACATCCAACTCGGGGGCGAATGTCTTGAAAGTGTAGTCTTCGGGACTCAAGTTTGCCCAGCCTTCAACAGTAAGTCCTCCATACCCGATGGAAACATCGGGTTGGAATGCCAATCCTCCAAAACGCATACCGCGCCAAAGGTAAGCCGATGTAATATCGGTTCCAACGGACCATTCAAATCCGGGGAAATTGAAAGCCATAGCAGATTGCGTGCCCAGAAAGCACAAGAACAAAAGGGGTAGAACAGTTTTCTTCATTTGTGATACAGCAGATGATAAAACGAGACACAAGGCTTCCCGGAAGCGTGTTCTTCAAGGAAACCTTGTATCAAAGTGTCGTAAATATACTTTCGGGATTATGCATTCCCATTCTCCCAAGCGATGCGCAGGGCAACTTCCAAAATGCGGGTGTCATCCAATACTACCAAACCTCCGTCCGGTCCCGGTTCGATGTGCAAGCCTGTACCACCTTCGGCCTGACCACCAAAATATGCACGTACTGCATCGGCACTAATGCCCAATTCTTCTGCAATCCTGTTCATGCTACCGCTGGGCAGGCTATCTTTTACCTTGCGCAGTTGGTTGAATGTTACTGTCATAGTCATAATATTCTCTTTTATATGGGTTAGTATTAGAGTTTATTCTTTTCGGCCACTAAGTTACAACATCTCTCCCATATAAGCAAGTGTTTTTCTCGCTTTTTATCTTTTTTGTGTAAGTCTTTGCAAATTAAAGATATTTGTATATCTTTGCCGTCAGAAGGGATAATGCCATGAAAACGACTACTATCAGAACGCACCTATTAGTTCATCTTTTCGCATTGGCGCACGCATTGGTTGTGCTGTGTTTTTCGCTATTGAATTGGTCGGATGAGATACCTTTGACCTGTTTGACTATTCTGATGATTATTCTTGTGGCGAGAACCTATAATTTTCCTCTTGATCTTTCAGCCGTAATGGCATTGTTGTTTTGTTTTGCAGGGTTCTTCATGGGGTCGGAGGGCGGCGAGATATTACGTTTATTCATAAGTACCGGTTGGCAACCCCTGCCGAACATTATCACCACTTTCTGTGTTACAGAATTATTAGGCTGGGCAACTTATCTGATAGTCACAAAGATAAAGAAGAATGGCACGGACACAAATACAGAAGCGAGATAGCATACTGCAGATATTGGCAGCAGTTCTTGTGGTGCTGTTCTTCCGTATTTTCTATGTGGATGTTTACAGAAACATACAGGACAAGTTGGAGTTTCGTGCTGTAGATCACTTGTCCCTGTTTTTCGAGAATACGTGGGCTATTCTGCTCACTTTCGGGTTGGATACCTTTCTTGTGTTATCCATAAGCAGGCGTTTATCTTACATAGACAAGTCGTCAAGGAGACTATGGATTGACTTGGGGCTGGTTTTTGCCGTATCTTTCGTAGGTTTGATACCTATGTATCTTCCGCAAGTGGTTCACGGCGGATTGACGGAGGCAGACAAATGGACCATCCTGTTTTCGTATTTGGCATTGCTGCTTGTCAACATGGTGTATATAAGCATATTGGATATGGCGGTGTTTTCCCGTCAATCGCGCAAATCGATAGCCAACGAGCGTGCAAAGAAAGCCGATGCCCAATTCAGATACGCCTTACTGAAAGCGCAACTCAACCCACACTTCCTATTCAACAGTTTGAACATACTGGATTACCTGGTGCAGAATGACGAGAAAGTGCGAGCGAGTGAATTTATACGCAAGTTGGCGAATGTCTACAGGTATTTTTTACATATAGACGAGCAGGATCTGGTGACGATACAAACAGAGCGAGAGTTCATAGATACCTACATCGATTTGCTGCATGAGCGTTATACGGAAGGACTCCGTGTGGATATAGATATTCCCGACGAGTTTTCGCAGACGAACATAATCCCGCTAAGTTTGCAGATATTGGTGGAGAATGCCATACAGCACAATGTTGTGAATCAGGCTCATCCGTTGACTATCCATATAGGATTCGAGAATAAAAGAATATACGTAAGAAACAACTTGCAGCCCCGTACATCGCTGACAAGCAACGGTATCGGTCTCAAAAATTTGCAGGAGCAATATCAGAACAAAAGCCGTTTGCCCATAGAAATCGTGAAAACCGACTCAACATTTACCGTATATCTGCCTCTCCTGTGAGCAGCGTGACAAACAGGAGGCAGACATGGCGAAAAGACATAAGAACAGAACCATATGAGAGTATTTATAGTAGAAGATGAATTTGCCGCCCAAGCGAATTTGCGTCGTTTGCTTACCAGCAATTTCACAGACATAGAGATAGTCGGCGTAGCCGATTCGGTGTATGCGGCAGTGTTATGGTTGCAACACAACGAGGCAGATCTGATTTTCATGGATGTGGAACTCTCGGACGGAGTATGTTTCGAGATATTCCAACAGATAGATGTGACTGCAAAGGTGGTTATCACGACGGCTTATGACAACTATGCCATCAAGGCTTTCAAGGTGAACAGTATAGACTATCTGCTGAAGCCGATAGATACGGACCAGTTGATAGCCGCCGTTGCCAAATGCAGGAAGAGTGAAGAGCAAATACCGACGGGTGCGATGTTCCGTCCCCTTTATACCGATACGAAGCATGAGACCTACAAGCAAAGGTTTATTGTCCGCTTGGGTGACCAAATACGTATCATCAAAGTGGAGGATATTGCTTACTTTATATCCAAGGAAAAGACGACGTATCTGGTGACGACCCAAGACAAGCGATATATCGTGGATTTTTCGTTGGATGTGATAGAAACCAAGTTGGACCCCTGCTTATTTTTCCGTACCAGCAGACAATGTATTGCAAACATCAATGCCATCAAGTTGGTCAACAGACATTTCTCCGGTCGCTTGAAATTACAACTTATTCCTGCCACGGAAGACGATGTATTCGTATCGCGCGTGCGGACCAGTGACTTTATGCATTGGATAAACCAATGATGCCTGTTCTTGGAATCGGGTTCATTTCCTCCGTTCATTGTCTTGTATTTACTTTTTTCTTTTCTTTTGCATGACCAAAAGAAGAGAAGCCAATGGGACTCCCCCGACCCCCTCAAAGAGGGGGCTATGTCAGACTTCACTCACAGGCAAACTTCATGTCGGACGTTGCCAAAAACAGGGGTCACTCGGATTTCTGCGGAGACACAACCCGCTCCGCTCAGACAATATCTCCGTTTGTCGTAATCCTCGCTCCATTTTTGAAGCACTGACACAATGCCAAAGGAAGCGGATTCGCTGACTCTTGTGCTGTTTTGTTTATAGATATTCTAGATGGTCGAGAAACTCTAGGGGGTGAGACAATTCTTTCTTTTCTTTTGCCTGAGCGGACGGAAAGAAACCATGGGGACTCTATTGATTACTCCATAAAATGGGGTGTTTGTAGATATTCCAGTTGTTCGAGACGTTCCAGTGTATCAGATATTATTTCCGAGAGATGATTCCGTCGGGAAATCTATTTGCCGAAGAATACTTGCGCAAGGGACACAAGAATCAGTATCAGGCAGAAGAATGTGCATGTGTTGCGGGCGAGCAACCATCGGAACAAGAACCAATCCACTCCGGCAGCCTTGTACTTTTCCCAATTCCCCATAGGTCCCATCCACCAGCGAGGCGTGTCGTTTCTCGGGAGATTGTTGGCATAGAGCCAAGTGGAGTAGATGAGATAGGAAGACATGGGCAGCGTAAGCAACGTGAGCAGGCACCATGGACTCCACCAATCCAAAGCAACACCTGTTCCCAACAGCAGGAAAGGCAGCAGAGCAAAGATTCCGACAAAGGCAATCATCCTTTTAGTGGTTCCCAAGAGACGTGCAAAGGTCATCTTATCAAGTGCTGCATCGGCACCGACTTCCATTACAGAATGTACATACAGTATGTTGACAACAAGGCAACCAATCCCCATACTGAGACAGAACATCTTCCATGAGAAGATTGTGCCGGTGAGTGCGGATTGTACTCCGAGCATCAGCAACGGTCCGAACATGAGACCGATGGTGAGTTCTCCCAGTCCATGGAAACACAGGCGCAACGGGCGTCCTGAGTAATTGATTCCGAAGAAGAGCCCGAGCAACGCATAAAGAAGAATACCCAGCGTGGCGCGAAATCCATGAAGACACCATTGTGCAATGAATGTGACGGCTCCCATGCAAGCCGCAGCGGAGAGGAAGATGACTATTACATTCCGCAAGTCTTTGACGGTAGCCTGCCCATCGTGCAGGTAGTGACACTTGTCCATACGTGCACGGACACTCGTACTGCAGACATCTTTTCGCGAACGGCTGTCCTGGAGATAGTCGAAATAATCGTCGGCAAGGTTCATCCCGAGGTGTGCGAAGCATACCCCTATGATAACGGGAATAGCGAGCCAGCCGACGAATCCTTCCTGCGGAATACAGAAGACGACGGCGGTGAGGGTGGGGAGCAGTGACTGCGGCACGGAAACCGTACGGCTATTGTCGAACCAGAACTTGACTTTATTCATACATGAGCATCTTTCCGATGCAAAGGTAGTATCTTTTGAGGGGTTGTGCAAGGTTAGGACTCCGTTAATCGCCGTATAATTTACCGTTAGTTTTATTTTTGCCGTATTGAAACAATGCCGGAATGAGCAGACCTGTTGCTCTATGCTTTTTCAAGTTGATTCCTGCAACGGGTGATTGATACAGACGTTCGAATTGTTCGAGACGTCTGAGAAGACATGGTATCAGACTACAGGAAAATCGGGCGGATTGGACGAATGAGACGAATAAGGGCTATGTCCGGGGATTTATTATAGACGTTCCGGTTAACCGAGAAGTCCTACGGGGGAATCATTTATTCCTGTTCTCTTATTCTCGTTCGCTCGTTGAGGGGTGCTTGAGGTCCCGACGAGGGGTCGTAGAAGAAAGGTAGCGGAAAGGAACTTTCTTGGAGCCATGAAAGGGAGTGACAGGGAACATTCGGAGAGTAATGTACTGTTCATAAATCCATTGGTGGAATTAGGTGCACTTATTCCACTCCTTGTTTGAAGCGCACAAATGCTACAATTAATCTTATGATTAGTTCTTTCTTTTCTTTTGCATGACCAAAAGAAAAGAAACCAATGGGACTCCCCCCAACCCCCTACAGAGGGGGATATATCAGACTTCACTCATAGGAAAACTTCATGTCGGGCGTTGCCAAAAATATGGGGTCACTCGAATTTCGGCGGAGACACAACCCGCTGCGCTCAGACAGTATCTCCGCTTCCCGAAATTCTCGCTCCATTTTTGACGCACCGACACAATGCCGGAAGCAACAGATTCGCTAACCCTTGTTTTCTAAATTAGTTCCGTCAATGGGTTTCACAAGTTTTTCTTTTGCGGGAAGCGGCTCTTTTGATATTATTCTGCATACAGAAGCAAGGAAGTGAATTTTTACGATGTTTATCTTAAAAAAGGAACTTTTTCGTTCTTCTTTTCGGTCCGATTGCTATTTGCAGCCTTAACAAACGTAAGTTTTTTAATAAGGGCGGATATTGTGAGGGCAGAACGCTTGCCGTAATTTTGCAACGTGGATAACGGGGCAAGATATGAACCAAACTATTTTGCAATGAAACAGACTTACTCTTTTATAGCGGCAATTGCAACCGCGTGGTTTTTAGGCGTAAACGTAATGGCACAGCAATTGCCGAATGCTGATTTCGAGGATTGGTCGGCTGCCAAATTTGACGGGAACATCCAACCTGCGAGTTGGAATGTATCGAATGTAACACAATTAGGCTTTCAGTTTAACTTTGCCTATCGGGAAACCGGTCGTACGGGATATGCTTTGCGAGTACAGAGCCAGGATGTAGGTGCCGCCGGTATAACCGAAACCTCCCCCGGATATGTTTCATTGGGGCATCCATGGGTGTATCTAAAGGACATTGCTTCAATAAAAGAAGCCACCGCAGGAACGTACGGCGGTGTGGAATGGACATGGCGCCCCGACACGATGGAAGTGTGGATAAAGAGGACGGGGAACAATACCTCAAGAGAGGATTACTACCTGCTTTACTATGCATGGTCGGGAACGGCACAGGGAACGTCTTACAAGGGAAAGAACGGGAAATGCACATCTGTTTCGAAGACAGATGAAGAGAGCGATATCCGTCAGGCTTTGGACGGGAACGAGTGTACGACAAGCCGTTTTGCCAAACAGATTGCCGAAGGAATGGTGAGAGAGCGGCAAGAATATACGGACTGGACCTGTATGAAAGTGCCAATCTACTACATGAACAGCGATGTTCCCGAGAAAATGAACATCATATTCTCAGCCAGCAACTACCCGAATTTCCGCGCCAACTCGGGTTTGTATGACGGCGATGCCTTATATATAGATGACGTACGTCTGATATACTCATCGAAGATACAGAGTTTGTATATAGGAAACAAGCGCTGGAACGGATTTGACCCCAACAGTACGGAAGAGCAGGTGTATTCTGTGGGCAATGCAACAACTATCCCCGCAGTGTATGGCATGCGCGGCGAAGGAGCGTTGCAGAATGTCCGCGGAGACCAAGCGAATTTCACAGGCAGGCGTTTGTCCGAGCAAGAGTTCGTTATCCTGCAAGAGGGGAGCATAGACGGTGAACCGATGATTATAGAGGTGAAGGCGGAGGACGGCAGTTCGACCTCGACCTATAAAATCAAGTTTGTGAGCCAACCCTCGAACAATGCCCGTCTTGCCACCATCAAAGTGAACGGAACGGCGATTCAAGGTTTCAACGGCTACATCACTTCGTATAACGTGGCTCTTCCTTACGGTACGACAGCGGCTCCCGTGGTGGAATACATCAAAGGAGAAGACCAACAGGAAGTGAGTTATTCTGCGGCGACTTCCCCGACAGGAACGGCAACGCTGACCGTGAAAGCCGCTGACGGAAAGACGACGTTGCACTATACATTGAATTTCTCGATTGCCCCTTTGTCGGACAATACACTGCAGGGGATACGGGTGAACGGCGAAGATATACAGAATTTCAATCCGACTCAGACCATATACAAAGTGGAACTGCCACTATCGACCACGACAATGCCCACTGTGGAAGCCGTGTCGGCTTATCCTGCGGGAGCGCAGACAATAGCGCATACAGCGCCTGCCACGATTGACGGAGGGCAATACCAGTTGTCGGTTTCCACACCCGGACGCCCCACGCCGAAAGTATATAAATTGAATTTCAAGGTAACGGCATCGACTTATTCTTTTTTGGCGGGACTGGAGATGGAGGGAGGATATATATATACTTTCAGTCCGGAGCAGACAACCTACTATGTCAATCTTCCATTGGGAACGACCCAATTGCCGAAGATCAGTTACACGGCAGGCGATTCTTACCAGAACGTTGCCATAGAGGAGGGAGGAATAGACGGAACGACCCGTATTACGGTAACGGCAGCAGCGGGCAATCAGACGATATACAAGATAGTTTGTACAACAGAGAAATCGTCGGTTTGCACGCTGAAGAACATATTTCTGGACGGCAAGGCGATAGAGGGATTTTCTCAGGAACAGACAGTGTATGACATTGTTTTGCCGATAGGAACGACCCAGTTGCCAAAAATAACCTATACACAAGGTGACGAATATCAAACCGTAAGTGTGCAGGAAGGCGGAACCGAGGGCGTTACGCGCATATCCGTAGTAGCCAATGACGGCACGACAAACTTGTATCAATTGCGTTTCTCGGTTGAGAAATCGGAGAACAACCGTTTGCAGATGATCTATCTGAACGGTGAGCCACTTGCCGATTTCGCCCAGGACAAGACAGAATACACCGTATCGCTTCCGGAGGGCACTACCGCACTTCCGGAAGTGGGTTGGCTGGCAGGAGATGCCTATCAGAATATCACTTACCGTGCAGCATCATCGCTCAACGGCGAGGCACGTATCGTAGTCAAACCCGCATCGGGTGCTACTACGACATATATTGTACGTTTTGTGTTGCAACTCAACAGCGAAACACACCTTGAGAATATCTATCTGGACGGGGAGCCCTTGAGCGGTTTTTCGGCAGATACATACGACTACACCATCACATTGCCTCAAGGAGAATCGACATTGCCAAGCATTACGTTTGCCAGCGCCAACGAAACGCAACGTGTGCTGCAACTGACAGAAGGTTATACGGTTACCTTGCGTGTGACAGCCGCCAACGGGGATATGGCGACTTATACGCTGCGTTTTGAGGTGGTGAAATCGAGCAATGCCTTTCTGCGCATGATCTATATAGACGGCAGTCCGCTGGCAGGTTTTGACAGCGAAACGCTTTCGGGCTATGAGGTAGTATCGGAAGACTTGGCGAAACGTCCGGTCATAACTTACGACAAAGAGCCAGGTCAGCGTGTGACCGTGATATGTCCGGTAGGCGAAGGCAAGGCGACTATAGAGGTATGTCCGGAAGAAGGCTCCTGCAACAAATATATTATCCGTTTCCGCAAGGCGACGACCAGTACCGTCCAACTGAAAAACATCTTCCTGGACGGCGTGGCACTGAACGGTTTCCAACCGACGATATATACGTATAACCTTCAATATGAGAAGACATTACCGACAGTGACTTATGAAACATTCTCCGCTCCTGTTGCGAATGTGCTGTATGAAAAGGAGAAGGTGACAATACTTCTATCGGACGGCGAGAGCAGCAATGCTTATACATTGCAATTTGCGCAGCATCTGTCAGAGGATATGTCGCTGAATGATGTGTCGGTGAACGGTGTGTCCCTTGAAGGTTTTGTACCGAGTGTTCTGAACTATACTTATACACTTCCAGTGGGCGCAGACAAGCCGCAGGTTGATTTCAAAAAACAGGATGCCCAGCAACAGGCAGTGGCCGGCTGGGAAAATGAAACGACTTATGCCATTCAAGTGACGGCAGCCGATGAACGGGAGAAACAGACCTACCGAATCCGATTTGACCGGACATTAGACGATGATTGCCAGTTGCAAGATATTCTGCTGGACGGAGTATCATTGCCAGGTTTTGCACCGGATCAGTTTATCTACAATATAGACCATGTCAGAGGAGAGGCTCTCCCAGAGTTGACTTATGTGAAGAAAAATTCCCAAACGGTGGTATATGCACAGACTACCAACCGCCAGCAAACATTGCTCGTGGTGGCAGAGAACGGGTCGGAGGCACGATATACGATAGACTATTCGGATATAGTTTCTCAGAACGCCCTGCTAAGCGGGATATTGTTGGACGGAATAGCCATGGAAGGTTTCAGAACGGATAGTTTCACTTATGTGGATACATTGGCATGGCGAACCAAAGTGGTACCTTCGATAACTCCTATACCCGGACAGTCAGGACAACAGACTACTGTTTATTATTCCGGTGTGAATGGTCAGACCCGCATACATGTAGTGGCAGAAGACGGTGTGACGACCGCGGACTACAGAGTGTCGTTTCCTGTCAGAAAGTCGGCAAATACACTATTGGAGAGTGTGACCGCCGCAGGGGTAGAGTTTGATTTCGCACCAGAAACGACGGAGTATACTATCGTGTTGCCCTATCAAATGAATGAGGCACCATTGCTCTCATATGAAAAGCAGGAAGAGGAACAGCAAGTCGATTATCTGGCGGCAAGTGTGCAAGACACTTCTTTGCTAACTGTGACTGCCGAGAATGGAGATACGCGGACTTATCGTTTTGCTTTTCAAAAGACTTACAACGACAAGAAAAACCGATTGGACGCAATACTCTTAAACGGTGTTGCCGTTGATTTGAACGAATTAAAGGAGGTAGATTCGACTCATCTGTCGCTTACGTTACCATTGGCTTACGGAATGACAGAGTGCAACATTTCCTGTGTGAAGGCTTTTGATGAGCAAAACTATTTGATAGAGCCAGGTGGTTTGCTGCAACCGACCAGGATACTGGTATATAGCAACCGTCCAGACGACGCCCCCGTGGAATATCGTATCACACCTCGACTGAATACACAATCGCCTGCCGTATTGACATCGTTGTCAGTGAATGGTGTACCTTTGCCGGATTTTGACAAGAACAAGTTCTCTTACATTTTGGTTACTTCTTCTGTGCCGAATTTCACCTATACTGCTGCGGAAGGTGTGCTGGTTACTCAATTAGGCTGGGGAGTAGATTCGAAGTCGTGGTCAGTGAAAGTGCAGGCAGACGGGTATGAGAATACCTATAAGGTTTTGATACATAACCCGAATGATGCGATACCCAATGGGGAATTTACGGAATGGACGAATGCTGCTAAGCGAACATCTGCCATGAAACCTGTATCGTGGCAAGTGGCAGCAGACTATGCGGATTCTTATGGGACGCTTGTGGATAAAGCATACACAGGAACAGAAATAGTGCAAGGAGACAATAATGTAGTTTCCTTTTATACAAAGAATCTGTCCACTTACTTAGATTGGAGAGGTGGAGGTATTCCCTCTGTGGCTACATTGGGGACATTGCATTTTAAGTGGGGAACAAGTGGTTCTACCGAATCTGTTTTTCATGATTCAATTCCTTTCCAAAACACTCCCGACTCTGTGGTTATACGTTATCACCATGTTTCGAATTCCGGTAGTGGGGCTTTGTTTGCATTCCGCTTTTGGGATGAGGCGAAGACGGAGTATAAGATGGACTATCTTGCTACCGAGAAGACAACCGATTACATAACTTATACTCATCCTTTGACCACGGATGGCAAGAATATTCAAAGCATGAACATTGCCATTAATGCCAGCAATCAGACGGATCATGTGAAAAAAGGCACGGAACTCCATGTGGATTACCTTCGCTTTATCTACAACAGCCGTCTGAGAGGGGTGCTTGTAGGCGGAGAAGAGGCTGCCATTGTTGATAATCAAATCTCGTACACGTTGGCATCTTCGGAAGATTTTTCATGTCCCGAATTGTCTTTTGTCGGCGAGGTGTCTGACCAAACGCAGACTATTGTATGGAGCGATGAAGTCAATGGCGTCAGAACTGCTGCGGTAAGAAACTATGCAGAGGATGGAACGTTTACGGACTATTCTCTCAGCATAAAGAGGCCTCTCTCTGCAATCAATACCTTGCGGACTATACATGTGGACGGACAGCCTGTAAAGGATTGGAACCCGACCAAGGAGGAATATACGTTGCTGCTCTCGCCGACGGACCATGTTCCTACCATAACGGCAGAGCGGATGAGTCACTTGCAGACTGTCAAGATGGATGCAAGTGCTGATATGGTTCGTTATATGGTAACCTCGGAAGCGGGTGTAGAACGTGTTTACACTATTCATCTTCAGCGCCGGTTGTCTGGCGATGTAACATTGAAGAACCTTGTTGCTGATGGGATTACGTACGATGCCTCTACAACGGATTATATGGTGTCTGCTTCTGCGATGCCGAAGATTACCTTTGAGAAACAATCTGATGCTCAGAGAGTCTTCCTGCAGGGGGGAGTTGTTACGGTCACTGCTGAAGACGGCACAACCGGACAATATCGCATTGATTGGAAGAAACCTGCCATTGCCACTTCCGGCGCTTTGTCGATGATTGCGGCAGATGATGTAGAACTGAAAGATTTCAGTAAAACGACCTATCGTTATCAAGGCAAGAAACCTTCTGTTACAGCTTTCGTACGTGAGTTCGACACGGACTCCGTGGTCCAGATTGTGGAAGGAGACTCTGTCGTATGGGATGTCTATGGGACAGAGCAACACAGATATGTCTATTCTTACCCGAAGACACAGTCCGCACAGACCAACTTGGCTGGTATCCTTTTGAATGGCGTAAACTATGACGAGTTTCTGCCCTTGCAGAGCAGTTATGTGTTGTCTTCCGACGCCAACTTGGACCTGCAGTTCCTCAGAGCCGATGACGGGCAGATTCTTACCATAGAACGAACCAACGGAACAATCTCCGTTAAGGTGCAGGCTGAAGACGGGACGCTGAGACAGGAACCTTATCTGCTTACGTTGTCCAAAGAAAGTTCCGATAACCCTTGTCTGCAGATGATTTACATCAACGGAGAACCCTTGGACAACTTCGAACCGGATAGACTGCAATACGATATCATGTTGCCGGCATCCGATCCGAAGAAGCAGCAGCCGCAATTGCCCGATATTACCTACATGTTAGGGCAATCGGAACAATCCGTAACGGTGGAGACTGCGCCTATGGGAGGGATTTCTTATCTTGTCGTGACGGCAGAGGATGGCAACCGGCAGGCCCAGTACGAGTTGCGTATAATGGCAGAACCCTCGCACAATGCGTATTTGAGTGGGATATATGTGAATGGAAAGTCTGTTTCCTATTTCAATCAGGAGAGTTACCGCTATTCTGCTCAAGTAAGTGATACGAAGGTCAATTTGCAATACTCCACGGAAGACCGCTTCCAGACGATAACCATAGAGCAACCGGAGAAGGGCTTGCAGGTCATCACGGTATTGGCGGAAGATGGAGTCACAACCCACCGGTATGCAGTGGATATCTATCAGGAAACGCTTTCCGATAATGCCAATTTGCATAATATCCTGCTTGATGGAGAAGTCTTTTCTTCGTTCGATCCCGAATCGGAAGATTTCCTGTCCAAGCAGTTGCGTTATAGCATCAAGATGCCTACCAATGCCGCTCGCCCCGACTTGTATGTGGTGCTTGGCGAGGTCGGGCAGTCGTGGGAATTGTTGAAGGGAAAAGATGTGGATACCATACGTGTTACCGCTGCCGACGGAGTATCAACAGACGACTATATTGTCAATTTTGTACGCAAAAAATCGGGAAACGTAAGCCTGAGCAATATCTATATCGATGGTCTTCCTCTGAAGAATTTTGACAGTGAAACATTGGAATATGCTGTCTCTTTGCCTGTAGGAACGCAGGAGCGGCCTGTTGTGGATGTACAAAAAGCCGAAGCGGTGCAAACTGTCTCGACTGTTTGGTCGGAGAATGATTATGCTTGTACCGTGACGGCTGAAAATGGGGCGACGCGTACATATAAGATTCATTTCTCGGTGCTCCTTTCCGGCGCGGATACGCTTTCCATGATTTATGCCGACGGACTGCCGCTGGAGACCTTTGTGCCGCACCGCTACTATTATGCGCATACCCTGCCGGAAGGACAAAAACAAATACCTCAACTCACTGTGGAACAGGCTGATTCATGGCAAACAGTCACGGTGGATACCATCCTTTCCGCCTTGTCTGTGACCTATCAGTTCTCTGTCTTGGCGCAGAATGGTCGGAAGAATGTTTATACGGTGGTGTACAATCTTCGTCAGTCTGCCGACAACACATTGGAAGCGATTATGGTAAATAACCGGCTTTTGCAGGATTTCTCGCCCGAACAATTGGAATATACCTGCATCATGTCTGCTTCGGAAACTTCTGTGCCGGAAGTGACATGGTTGCAGAACACCGCTTTGGAAAATATCCAACAGGTGAAACTTCTTTCTCCGGATGAGTTTGTGCGCAAGGTCGTAGTCACGGCAGAGAATGGAAACGAGAGAACCTATACCATATATTTCCAACGTCCTCTCTCTGGCAATGCCTTCCTCAAGGAGATATATTATGGGGGGCAACCTGTTGCCAATTTCGATGAAGAGATTCTCACATATCAGGTCTCACTTCCTTATGGAACGCAGGCAATGCCATTGATTACTTTCCAAAAGAATGAAGAAGCACAGAATGTCACGCTGTCTTCCGAAGGCTGGAGAGCCGACCTCAAGGTAGTGGCTGCCGACGGAACCATGGTTACTTACACAATAACATTCTCTGTCAGCAGGAGCAATAACGATCAATTGGCTCTCATCACGCTCAACGGGGAACCGGTGACCGGTTTCGACCCTGCTGTGTCGGAATATCATATCAGTTTGCCGTATGATGCGGGCTCGGTGCTTCCGGCTGTCGATTGGAAAACTGCCGATGAGCAACAGGTGGTTGCCATGTCGCAACCTAATGGTAATACCATCGTTTTGCAGGTCACGGCAGGCGATGGAGAGAATGTCAACGAGTATATGCTCTTGTTCTCTGTTGAACCTTCTCCTGTCAATACCTTGTCCGGCTTGCAAGTCAGAGGTACTACGGTCGAAGGCTTCTCTCCCGATATCTGCGAATATACGTTCTCCTATCCTGCAGGCTCCACTGAGGAAGATTTCTTCTCGATAAAAGATGTTACTTACCAACTGACGGATCCGAACTCGTCTGCAACCGTATTCCAACAGGATAAGAATACGGTCATTGTCTCCGTTGTGGCAGCATCCGGCGATGTGATGGCATATGTGCTTCGTCAGGAGATTGTCCTTTCAAGTAATGCTTATCTCAGTGAGATAAGGGTTAATGGTGAACCTCTTGCGGATTTCTCCCCTGAGAAGTTTGCTTATGAGTATCTGCTTTTGGAGGGTAGCATTTTGCCTGTGCTGGCTGCCGTTTCGCAGGATTCTGCTGCGGAAGTGAGTATAACCACCGCAGATATTGGCGAAGAGACGTTCATCTATTGTACGGCACCCGACGGAACGGAATATGAGTACACTGTTCTTTTCCGCTATGCCGATATCAATACCGGGCGGAATGCATCGGAAAACGATGTCATCTTCAAGCATATTCCCGGAACCAATCAGTACATCGCAGCCACTATCCGTCAGAATGTCAAAGTCGCATTGTACGACGCGTTTGGACATCGGTTGGCTTTCCGCGATGTGCCGGTATGCGATCCGAATGTTGCCACGGTCGTTACGGGTGACAAAGGACAGGATATCTTTGCCGATATCGCGTCCGTCACCGATGGAGCCGTCATCTCGCTGGATTATACGGGCAAAGTGTTCTTCTACGTTTTCTTCCAAAACGAAAAGAATCGCATCGCCTCCGGAAAAGTTATGCTCGCTTATTGAAATATGTGAGTGGAGACTGGCATAATAAATACGAAGCACCCGTTGTTTGATTGCAGGACAACGGGTGCTTCGTTGATGCTCCTGTTCATCTACCGGTCTGTTCCCTTATATTTTTCTGATAGGAAGGAAATGGATTGCTTTCATGTAGCCGCTCTCAACGACCCCTCATCGACCCCTGGGCGATACTTGAAACTTCTTTTTAGGAAAGGTCATGGAGCAAAATAGAATGACATGGTAACCAACTGTCCCTAACCTCTAATCCCTGATGTGGATAGGTCGAGTCTGACAAATATTGCTTGGCATATAATTTGTTGCAGTTGAAGCAGTGAAATAATAAATATCTTGAGTATGAAAGAACTGTTTAAGCCGCTTGTTATTGGCATTAGTTTGGTTGTGTCTGTCACTATTGTTGTTGTGGCTGTTGGCAGTTGGGTGCATTCTGCAGGAACGGTGTCCGTCACGGGATTGGGGGAAACTACTTTCTCCTCCGATCAGATTGTTTGGCGTGGACGTATTCTTGTGGAGGATTGCGACCAGTTGCAAGGTTACAAACAGATAGAGATGGGGCAGAAGAAAGTTATGGACTATCTGCAGAAGCAGGGAATTCAGCCTTCCGAGGTCACGTTCTCTTTTGTGGATGTGCAGAAAGACTATGAGAGTATCTATCAGGCGGGCAACTATGCGGGAAATCGCTTTATAGGCTATTCTCTCAGCCAGTCATTCACGGTCACATCTTCCGAGGTGGACAAGGTGGAGCGTATCTCGCGTGAAATTTCTTCTCTTATCGCGCAGGGAATCAATATCGAGTCCTATACGCCGGAGTACTACTACACGGCGCTCAACAACCTTAAACTCGACCTCATCGAGAAGGCTTCCCGCGATGCCTATATGCGTGCCGAGAAAGTGGCAACCAACGCAGGGGCTAAGTTGGGGAAGGCGGAATCGGCAAACCTTGGCGTGTTCCAGATTACTTCTGCTACAGGAGAAGAGGAATACTCCTACGGAGGAACGTTTAATACGGGAAGTCGGGAGAAAAAAGCACGTATTACGGTCCGTATGGTCTATCGGTTGAGATAGTGCGGACGATTCCTTGTCAAAACAAAAAAGAGACTGGCACGCCTTTGTGTCAGTCTCTTTTCTTTGGTGGGGAAACCTATTCTGTGCAGTTTTGGCAGATGGCTATTTCTTGTCTGCTGTGCATGACCCGTTCCCTGTATTGTCGTGCTTTGTCGCCGTACCAGATCTGTTTTAGTGTTTCTGTGGCGATGTTGCCAAACGAATGGTCTCGTCTTTTGTCGAAACAGCATGGCAATACATTGCCCTCTGCATCAATTACGCAACCGCTCCAGAGACGATGGCAGCGGTTCCTTGTTTTCTTTCGTAGTACGTACGTCCCCGTTTTGTCTTGCTTGTAGCGTGAATAACGCGGTTCGGTCGGCATCAGCGGATGTCCGTTGGCATAGTCATAGAACTGGGCGGTCTTTAGTGTAAGCATGTCTGCACCCAGTTGGCGGTACTGCTGTTTCAAGGTATCCCATTCTGTCTCGTTGCTGCGTAGGCGCAAACACTGCAGTTCTATCACGATGGAGGCTTTCTGTCGCTCCTTCTCTTCTCGCAGATAACCCAATGCCGCTATGGCTTTTTCTACGCTTCCTCCCGCTCTGTATGCACCGTAGGACGATTGTGTCAATCCGTCCATGGAGATGATGATTTGGTCCAGACCGGAAACGGTCAGTTCTTTTGCCATCTCCCTGTCGAGCAGTTGTCCGTTGGTCGATAGCAGGGTGTAGAGTCCGTAGTCTTTCGCCAGATGGATCATATCGGGCAAGGCTTTGTTTAGCAGAGGCTCACCTTGGAAATAAAAGATTATGGTATGCAGTGTGGCGGCATTCTCTCGTAAGAAACGGTCCAGTTGCCCGATGGAAAACAAATGGTGCTCTCTGTCTGTCTTGCGCATGCCCACAGGACATTCCGGACAATGAAGCATACACCAGTCGGCAGGCTCTATGGCGACAAACGTCGGGCTGTGTATCACTTTGTAGATACCGAGCAGGCTCAATGCATAACTCGCTTCACAGCGCCATAGGTTCCGCCGGCGCTCCCGCGTCATGCAGCGCAGATAAGCGCGTATGATGTCTATTCTTGCCGGCATAAACGGTCGTGCGGAAGGTGTCTATTTCTGGAGACTGGTTAGTGGAATCTTGTTGATGCGTCTCTCATGCCGGCCGCCTTCAAAATCCGTATGGAAGAAAGCGTCTGTAATAGCCATTGCCTTTTCTTCGCTTACGAAATTGGCAGGCAGTCCCAGCACGTTGGCGTTGTTGTGCTGTCTTGCCAGTTCGGCCAGACGGACATCCCAGCACAGGGCTGCCCTGATACCCTGGTGTTTGTTGGCAGTCATGCAGATCCCGTTTCCCGTGCTGCATAGTGTGATGCCGAAATCATAGTCGCCCTTTTCTACGGCTTCTGCCAAAGGGTGGGCAAAATCAGGATAGTCGCAACTCTCGGTGGAATAGCAACCGAAATCGAATGTGGTGGCACCTTTCTGCTGGAGATGTTCAGCCACTTTCATTTTCAGGTTATAGCCTGCATGATCGCTTGCAAGGGCTATACGCAGTTCATTCATTGCTTTCATAGTCGTTTTGTTTGTCTGTTATTGTCGTCGTTTCGTCATTGTGTGCCAGTCTTCGTAGTATTTTCAACTTCTGTCGGCGCGAACTCTTGGCCCAGTCTTCTGCCGTCATCTCCAGCAAGATGGGGTTTGTCTGCAGTCCGTCTGTGGATGTCGCTGTCAGATGGGCATTGTAGGGGCAGCATCTTTGGCATACGTCGCAACCGTACAAATGTCTGCTCACAATCTCGGCGAATGGTTTTCCTAAAGGTTCTCTGCGCTCTATGGTCAGATACGACAAACACTTTCTAGCATCGAACATAGGCGCTCGCAGTGCCCCTGTCGGGCAACTCCGCAAACATCTGTCACATTCGCCGCATTGCTCGTCTGTTGGAGTGGAGTAGGGAGTCACTTCCTCGTTGAGCAATAGTAAACCGATGTGTACAAACGAACCGAACTTCGGGTGAATCAACAAATGGTTCTTGCCTATCCAGCCCAAGCCCGCCCGCTGGGCCCAGCGGCGTTCCAATAGGGGCGCCGAGTCGCAAAAAATATGCTGCTTTTCGCTTGTTGCCAACTCGCCGTGGGTCTTTTCGCGCAATAAATACTCCATTTTGTAGAGTTGTTGGCGCATCACGTCGTGGTAGTCCTGCTTGCTTCTTCCCGATAAGGATATGTAAGGAACCCCTGCCGGTAACGGTTCTGTTTTGTAATAGTTGAGCAAAACGGCGACTACGCTCTTTGTCCCTTCCAGAAGTTGGCGGGGGTCCGTTCGTTTTTCAAGGTTTCTCTCCATATATTGCATCGAACCTTGATAACCCTGCTCCAACCATTTCCTCAAGTATTGGTCGTCCTCTGCCAGATAGGTCGCGCGGGCAACGCCGACGGCATCAAAACCTGCCGATTCGGCACATGCTTCCAGTGTCTTCAGCGTAAGCATTCCTCAATACGCTTGGGCAGTTGGTCGAAGGGAATGTTTCGGCCTGTCACCTCGCCTTTTCTGTTCAGTAGAAAATGAGTCGGAATCCTTTGTACGTTGTATGTCCTGTAGCACGATGCGTTGTCTTTGTCGCTGTGTACTGTCACCCACGGCAGGTTCATTGCGCTTTCCGCCCATAATACCGTGTCGGTATCGCTGGATACCTGATAGATTTCCAATCCTTCCGTATGGTATCGGTTGTACAAATCCCTTAGTTCAAAAATATATGCTTGGCTTTGTGGCATACCTATGGCGGAAAAATCCAAAAGGATAACCTTGCCCCGTAAAGCCGAAAGTTTTCTCTCGATGCCTTTTTCGTCGGGAAGGTTTATGTCCAGAAAGGCGTTGTCAGACTCTTTTATCAGGGTTTGCACGGCTCGCAATTGGGCGCTCTTGCGCTCATTCTGGATTTCTTCTTCCACTGTCCCGTACAGTTTGCGCCCGCGCTCTGAGTTCGGCATGAACACATTCCATGCGGTTGCAACGGCAGAAAAATACATCCTGTCCGCTTTGTCGGATAGGTTGAAGACGAATTGTCCGCCTTTGTGTTGGAGCAATGCATAGTAGGCAACGATGGATCGTGGCTCCGTCAGGATAACCGTGGCGGCTTTTCGTTTGTGTTCTGCCATGCTTTCTTCCTGCAGACTGCGTCTCAGTTCCGTTATTTGCTCGGTCTTTTCCGAACCTTCAATTTTGGCATGATAAGGCAGGCTGTCCAGCGTGGATGTGATGTGCACCTGTTCTGTGGAATCTATGGCTATGACCAATACTTTCCCGTCTGCTCTTAGACGGTAGAGATCGGGATATTCTTCACGTGGCTGGCTGAAACGGAATTTACCCGTTCTCCCCAAACGGACGGAATCTATTGTCGTCGTTCGGCTTGCGCCCATCCGGTCCAGATAAACCGTCTTCCCCTGTGCATCCGGAATCGTACCGTCTATCACAAACTTTTCCTGTTTCTGGCAACCCGCCATCAGCACGATGGCGACGCAACTCAATCCTGTAAGTAACGTTTTATGCATTGATCAAACTGGATAGGTTGGTGGCAAATAGTTTCACGGCAATGGCAAGTAGTACGATGCCGAAGAATTTGCGGATGATGTATATACCGCCTTCGCCGAAGAGTTTCTGGATAAATCGTGTTGACTTGAGTTCAATGTACACGAATCCCATATTCAGAAGCAACGCGATGCAGATGTTCACTATGGAATATTCTGCGCGGAGAGAAATCAGTGCTGCAAATGCTCCCGGACCGGCAAACAGCGGAAATGCCAGCGGAACAATCGACGAAGCACCCTTGGGTCCGTTGTTTTTGAAGATTTCTATGTCGCACACCATTTCCAGGGCCATGATGAAAATAATGATGGCTCCTGCCACGGCAAACGACTGTATATCCACGTTGAATAACTTCAATATCCATTCCCCGACGAAGAGAAATAAGAACATGATGATGGTTGCCACGGTCGTTGTACGTATGGCACTGATGTGTTCCCCCTTGTTTTCAAGGTTCAGTACAATGGGGATACTGCCAAGTGGGTCTATGATGGCAAAAAGCACCATAAACGCACTTAATACTTGCATAATGCTGAAATCCATAGTATATCTAGTTGTATTGTTTGTTGACGCCTCCTGTCATATAGCATTCAACCCGCTTTTCTGCTCTTTTCCTCCATCGTATGCGGCTGTTCTTTCCTCCCCTCGTCGCCTTTTCTGTACTCTGTGTTGCTAATTGGACCACAAAAATACAAAAAACGCTCCATATACACAAACTTTCGTCTGCCAGCCGTTTGCGTTCTTCTTTTCTTTCTATTCCCCGATTACAATATCTTCGAAAGTGTTGATGAGGTTTTTGTTGAATGGATGTTCCACCCGGATGTAGTTTTCCGTAAAACCGCTCATGCGGCCGCCTCTCTCTCGCGCTTCCCATAGTACGGTGGCTTTCTCGCCTTGGTGTGCTGTGTAGAAAGCCTTCAGTTTTTTTTCCGAAAGGGCATGCAATCTCTCGCTGCGGCGTTTTCTTTCCGCCATCGGAACAATAGGTTCTATCTCGAGCATCTTCGTGTTGGCTCGTTCCGAATAGGTGAATACGTGCAGTTGTGATATGTCCAGCGATTCAATAAACCGATAGGCTTCTTCAAATCTCTCTTCGGTCTCTCCCCGCACACCGGTCATTACATCCACTCCTATGAAAGCCCTTGGCATCAGTGTCTTTATTTTCTCCACCCGCTCGGCAAATAGTGCCGTGTCGTAGTGTCTTTTCATCAACTTCAGAACGCTGTCGCTTCCGCTTTGCAGAGGTATGTGAAAATGAGGTGCAAAATGCCTGCTCCCTGCCACGAAGGCTATTGTCTCGTCTGTCAGCAGGTTGGGTTCGCAACTTGATATTCTGTATCGTATGTCTGCATCGGTCTCATCCAGGGCACGAAGCAGATCAATAAACCTCTCATCCGTACTGCGACCGAAATCCCCTATGTTTACTCCCGTCAGAACAATCTCTTTGGCGCCCTCTTTCGCTACTTGCCGTGCTTCTCTGACAATCGATTCGATGCTTCCGTTTCTGCTTTTCCCGCGGGCAAGAGGTATGGTGCAGTATGTGCAGAAATAGTTGCAACCGTCTTGCACTTTCAGAAAGCAGCGCGTTCTGTCGTCCCACGATACCGACGGGTGATATTCGTCTGTTTCACGGATGGCAGAGGTCTGTATCTGTTCATGTTGTTCTTCTATCCGGTCTATGAAAGCGGGGATACCGAACTTCTCGTTCATGCCAAGCACATAATCCACACCGTCTATTTTTGCCACTTCGCCGGGCTTCAGTTGGGCATAACATCCCGTTACGATGAGTGTTGCGTCCGGGTGTTCTCGGCGGATACGGTGAATGGCTTGCCTGTCCTTGTGGTCTGCCGTATCGGTTACGCTGCATGTGTTGATTATGCAGATATCGGCTTTTTCTCCTTTTTCTGCACGCTTGTGCCCTCGTTCTGCCAATGCTCTTGCCAATGCTGAACTCTCGGCGAAGTTCAACTTGCAACCTAATGTGTAGAAACTGATTTTCATCGCGACCGCAAAGGTACAAAGAAATCCGTATATCTGAAATCCTGTCCGTTCTCTCGCCTCTTTCTTTCAAAGCGATAAGAAACAGACAACTGTATATGGTCTTGAAGATCGTTCCTGTGCAGATATGGGCTCCATTCTGTCATTTGTATCCTCGCATAATATTTGCGACCCCTCAAGCCGACCTCAAGCACCCCTCAACGGGAAAACAACAGAAGCCTGTGTGTTATTCTCCCCTCCTATGGAGGGGTTGGGAGGGGGCTGAGTCGTAAATATCTTGACTCTTGAATGAGAGTCTCTGGACAGACTGTCTCCTTTCCTATGACTTCTCGGACAAATAGGATTTCTATAATAATTCCCTCTCATATCTTCTGTTCGTCTCATTTGTCTTATCTGTCCCGTTCTCATATCACCATAAGGCTCCACCTCATAGAATTTCTCGAGCAACTAGGACGTCTATTGTCCGCAACATCAGAGCCGGATTCGGGTTTTCCGTATCTGTCTCGCATCGGTATGTCAAAAATGAAACAATCTGAACCTGTAAATCATTTCAACCACGCATCAACCCGTAAAACTCCTCAACTCATAACCCGGTCCATAAGAAACCGTCTTGCAAAAATTCTTCCTTTTTCGTGCTGCTTTCCCGCTGGTCTCTCTCTTTTGTCAGGGAAACAATTCGTCGCTTCGGGTCGGAATATCTTCCGTTCATCTTTGAAAAACCGCCATTCAGTATGAAAATTACCCTTGTCGGTCGTGCAAACGTAGGGAAACGGGGAACTTTATTGTACCTTTGCCATGCTTAATTGTAAGGAAGTACACATGAAAAATGGTAGAAAATTGTCCTTTGGGCAACTGTTCAATCTTAGTTTTGGTTTCTTTGGCGTGCAGATTGCGTATGCTCTGCAAAGCGCGAATATATCCCGGATTTTTGCTACTCTCGGGGCTGATCCTCACCAGTTGAGTTTCTTTTGGATTCTTCCTCCGCTCATGGGGATGTTGGTGCAACCTGTTATCGGTAAGTACTCCGACCGTACATGGTGTCGTATGGGGCGGCGAAAGCCTTACCTCCTTATAGGGGCGCTTGTAGCCGTGCTTGTGATGTTGCTCCTTCCCAATGCGGGAAGTCTCAGTCTTTCTACGGCTTATGTCTTTCTCGGCTTGAATGCCGCTATGTGGTTCGGCTTGTTCTCGTTGATATTTCTTGATACGTCCATCAATATCGCAATGCAGCCTTTCAAGATGATGGTTGGCGATATGGTGAACGAGGAGCAGAAGGGTTTGGCATATTCCATTCAGTCTTTCCTTTGCAATGCAGGTTCGTTGGTGGGGTATCTCTTTCCTATTTTCTTTACATGGATAGGCATTGGCAATACCGCCGAGGCGGGTGTTGTTCCCGATTCCGTGATTTGGAGTTTCTATGTGGGGGCTGCTATCCTTATTCTTTGCGTCCTCTATACTTTCCTTAGCGTGAAGGAACTCAATCCGCAGGAGTATGCCGAGTTCCATGGTATCAAAGAGGAGGCACAGAAAACTGAAACGGGAAGCACGAATATAATAGGAATGCTTCGCAACGCGCCCTCTGCTTTTTGGACGGTCGGCTTGGTGCAGTTCTTCTGTTGGGCGGCATTTATGTATATGTGGACCTATAGCAATGGGGCTATTGCTACGCAGTGTTTCTCTTGGGATGGTGTGGCTACTTCGGCTTCCGAGTTCCAGAATGCCGGCAACTGGGTAGGCGTTGTCTTTGCTGTGCAGGCGGTCGGTTCGCTTTTGTGGGCAATGTTGCTTCCTGTGCTGGAAAAACGCTTTACGAATAAAGGGGCTTACGCTATCTCGTTGGTAGTGGGAGCCCTTGGTTTTATTTCCGTATGGTTCGTCTCCGATCAGTATGTCTTGTGGATTAGTTATGCAATGATAGGAGCGGCTTGGGCTGCCATGTTGGCGCTTCCTTTCACCATTCTCACCAATGCACTGAATGGTGAAAACATGGGTTATTACCTTGGGTTGTTCAATTGCACCATCTGCCTGCCGCAGATTGTGGCGGCTCTCTTTGGGGGTGTGCTCCTCAGGTACGTGTGTGGCGGTGCGCAGGCGGGTATGTTGGTAGTGGCTGGTGTCTTGCTTCTTTTGGGTGCTGCATCCGTAGTGCTTGTCAAAGAGAAAAGAACACCCGTCTGTGCAGGGAAATAGGAAATAAGATGGAAAGAAAACAAAATTATTATAACTGGTATAAATCATGAACAAAAACACTTCTTTTCGTAATTTGCGCGGGGTGTTGCTTTTGGCAATGATCTGTATGGGTATGACGGTTATGGCACAAACAACCGTAACCGGTAATATCGTTGATGTTGCTACGGGCGATCCTGTTATTGGCGCAAGCGTATTGGAAATGGGTACCACCAACGGAACGATTACCGATTTCGACGGTAATTTCTCCATCCGTGTATCACAAGGTGCTACATTGAGTATCTCCTATATGGGGTACAAGACGCAGGAAATAGCAGTCGGCAACCAAACCGTTATCAAGGTGCGTTTGGGCGAAGACAACGAGTTGTTGGACGAAGTGGTCGTTGTGGGCTATGGCGTAGTGAAGAAAAATGACGCTACGGGGTCCGTGACAGCCATCAAACCCGACGAGATGAACAAGGGTCTTGTAACGAATGCACAGGACATGATGACCGGTAAGATTGCCGGTGTCAATGTCACAAGTAGCAGTGGTGCTCCTGGCGCAGGTGCCACTATTCGTATTCGTGGTGGCTCGTCCTTGTCTGCAAGCAACGATCCTCTTATCGTGATCGATGGTTTGGCTATGGATAACAATGGTATTCAGGGCGTATCCAATCCTCTTTCGATGGTCAACCCGAATGATATTGAGACCTTTACGGTGCTGAAAGACGCTTCTGCTACGGCTATCTACGGTAGCCGTGCAAGTAACGGTGTCATCATCATCACTACGAAAAAAGGTGCTGCCGGACAGAAACCCAAGTTCAATTATGAAGGCAATGTCTCAGTCAGTGCGCTCACAGGACGTTTGGAGACGCTCACGGGAGATGAATTGCGTGACTATGCGAAGAATATCCTGCAACACAAGCAGTATAAGTTGGACAAGATGGGTGACGCTAATACCGATTGGCAGGCGGAAATCTATCGTCCCGCTATCAATACCGACCATAACTTCAGTATGGTGGGCGGAACGAAGAATATGCCTTATCGTGTGTCTCTGGGCTATACATTGCAGAACGGTATCATACGTACATCGTCTATGCAACGTGTTACGGCGGCCGTTAATCTCTCTCCAACATTCTTTGATAAGCACCTTACGTTCAACTTGAACGCAAAAGGTATGTATATCTTCAATCGCTATGCCGATGGTGGTGTGGTTGGGGCTTCTCTTGCAATGGATCCTACTTTCCCCGTGAAAGACCCTTCGTTGGCTACCTTTGATGGCTACTACCAACGTACAAAGAAAGGTGAATATACCAATGATAATACCGAACTTTGGGGCTTGACAACCAATGCGCAGTCAACGGCGAACCCTGTAGCAACGCTCAACCAGAAGAACGATCGTGCTAATTCGGGGTCTTTCGTCGGTAACTTGGAGGCTGATTACAAGATTCACGGCTTCGAAGACCTGCGACTTCATGCCAATTTCGGTGCAGACTATTCCTATGGTAAGCAGTTGACTTCCATATCTCCATATTCTTATTCAAACCATTATTGGGGATGGGAAGGTTATACGCAGCAGATGAAGTACAACTTGCAGTTCAATGCTTATGCCCAGTACTACAAGGATTTCTCGGAAACACAACACTTCGATGCTATGGTCGGCTATGAGTGGCAGCATTTCTACAAGGAAGGCGACACCGACGGTTGGGGTACCTACCCTATAGGAAGTTACGCCATGCAGGATGCTATCGACCCTGCAACGGGCAATGCTATACCTGACCCATCCGACCCGACTAAAAACTTGCAAGAGAAGGTTAGTATCGCAGGTGATATATATAACCGCTACACCAATGCTTGGATATCTGAGAACTACTTGGTATCGTTCTTTGGTCGTATCAACTGGACGGGTTGGAACCAGATTATGCTTACGGCAACAGTCCGTGGTGATGGTTCCTCGCGTTTTGCTCCTAATCACCGTTGGGGTATCTTCCCCTCCGTTGCACTCGGTTGGAAGATTAAGGAAACGTTCTTGAAAGATGTGAATGCCGTTTCCGACTTGAAA
>JBNMIS010000008.1:0-37791 GCA_050873385.1 Bacteroidales bacterium
GATATGTTCGATTGTGTCATGCCGACCCGTAATGGACGCAATGGCATGATTTTTACGCGGAACGGCGTCATGAATATGCGCAACAAAAAGTGGGAAGACGACTTTATGGATCTTGATCCCGACGGCACATCCTTTGTTGATCATGCCTACTCGCGGGCTTATGTCCGGCACCTTGTCCATTCGGGGGAGATGTTGGGATTGGAGATCCTTTCCATTCACAACTTGGCTTTCTATCTCTGGTTGGTTTCCGAAGCGCGCTTGCATATTCTGCAGGGCGACTTTAAGCCGTGGAAAGATGATATGATGAAGCGCATAACTACGCGTTTGTAGTTGCTTGACAACTTCTCGATGAAGAAACTCGATTGGTATATAATACGCAAGTTTCTGGGGACGTTCTTTTTCGCAATCGTCCTCATCTTGAGCATTGCCATAGTCTTCGATCTCACGGAGAAGATGGACAATTTCTACGATGAGCAGGTGCCGCTCAGGGAGATAATCTTCGATTACTACCTCAACTTCATACCCTACTATATGAATATGTTCTCCCCCTTGTTCATATTCATATCTGTCATCTTCTTCACGAGCAAATTGGCTGGCAACTCGGAGATTATAGCCATGTTGGCGTCTGGTATCAGTTTCCGCCGCCTGATGGTTCCTTATCTTCTGTCCGCTGCTTTCCTTTTTGCGCTCTCCTTCTGGCTGGGGGGGTATGTCATACCGCCTGCTTCGGGAGAGATGCTTGACTTTCAGGACAAGTATATACAGAAGTTCAAAACCGAAAATGCGCGCAATATCCAGATGGAGGTGGAACCGGGTACAATCCTTTATATCGAGACCTTCCAGATACGCACACGTTCGGGCTATAGGGCTTCCTTGGAGCATTTCGACGGGAAGACGCTCACATCGCGCATTACGGCGGATCGTATCTATAACGACTCCGCCTACAATTGGCATTTCGACCGCTATGTGAGGCGCGATTTCAATGGACTGCGTGAAACGATAACCAAAGGGGAACGCTTGGATACGGTTATTTCCGTACTGCCCGAAGAACTGTTTATTACGGCGGAAGAAGCACAGCAGATGACCAATCCCGAGTTGTGGAGTTATATGCAGAAACAGCGTAAACGGGGGGCGGGGAACCTTCAGACTTTCGAGACTGAGTGGTGGAAACGTTTTGCTTCACCTGTTGGTGCGTTCATTATGACGCTGTTGGGTGTAACGCTTTCTTCCAAGAAAGTGCGTGGCGGCATGGGAAAAAATCTCGGTGTGGGGCTCACGCTGAGTGCGTTGTACATATTGTTCTCCACCGTCTCCACCACATTCTCCGTATCGGGAGTGATGTCTCCTTTCATGGCGGTATGGCTTCCCGATTTTATATTCTTGGCAATAGGCATATTCCTTTACACCAAGACCCCTAAATGATTTTGTCACGTTATGAAGAACTATGAGATAATGGCTCCCGTAGGTTGTTGGGAGAGTCTGTCGGCTGCCATTCAGGCAGGTGCCGATTCTGTCTATTTCGGTATTGAACACCTCAATATGAGGGCACGCTCGTCGGCTAATTTTACGACGGACGACCTTCACCGTATCGTTGCAATATGCAGAGAGGCGGGCGTGAAAACCTATCTTACGCTCAATACGGTGATGTATCCGGAAGATCTTCCGCTCATGCGCGAGATCGTGGATAATGCCAGGGAGGCTGGGGTGGATGCCGTTATCGCTTCCGATATTGCCGTTATGCAGTATGCCAATGCGCAAGGAGTGGAGGTTCACCTCTCCACGCAACTCAACATTGCCAATACGGAGGCGCTGCGCTTTTATGCTCGGTTTGCCGATGTCGTGGTGCTTGCACGCGAATTGAATATGGAGCAGGTTGCCTCCATTCATAAGGATATAGTCGGACAGCATATCTGCGGCAGGCATGGCAATCCTGTGCGCATCGAGATGTTCTGTCATGGTGCGTTGTGCATGGCTGTCAGCGGGAAATGCTATCTTAGTCTCCATCACATGAATGCAAGTGCCAATCGGGGGGCTTGTATGCAGGTCTGCCGCCGCGGCTATACGGTCAGAGACAAAGAGTCCGACATCGAATTGGATATCGACAACCAGTACATCATGTCGCCTAAGGATCTCAAAACCATTCACTTTGTCAACAAGATGCTCGATGCGGGAGTATCAGTCTTCAAGATTGAGGGACGGGCGCGAGGTCCTGAATATGTAAAAACGGTTGTGGAGTGCTACAAAGAGGCTATCGAGAGTTATTTCAGCGGTACATACACCGATGAGAAAATACGGGCATGGGACGAACGGTTGGCTCGTGTCTTCAATCGGGGCTTCTGGAACGGGTACTATCTTGGGCAACGGTTGGGGGAATGGACAAAAGACTACGGAAGTCGGGCTACCCGTCGTAAAGTCTATGCCGGCAAGTGTACCAACTATTTCAAGAATATCTCCGTAGCGGAGTTCTGTGTGGAAGCCGCCCCTGTCCATAGTGGAGACGAATTGTTGGTAACAGGCGAGACTACGGGTGCTTATGAATGTGTGGCAGATGAAATACGTGTGGACTTGAGTCCTGCCGATGTAGCAAACAAGGGAGAGTATTTCTCACTCAAAACCGGCAAGGTGCTGCATCGGGGTGACCGTCTCTATATTATGCAACCCACGCAGCAATAGTCAGTAGGGCTGTCCTTCTCTGGGATACACAATGTGAACGTAGTGCCGTGTTTTTCGGAGGGCGGATTCTTTGCAAGCCTGTAATATGCTTGGAATGTACTTGCGGGTATTCCTATCTCACGCGGATTTTCTGACCGATACGCAGTATGCTGTTCTCCTTGATGCCGTTCAGCCGGCATAGTGCACTTACGGTTGTACCGTTCCTTTTTGCCAGCATCGACAGGTTGTCGCCGGGACGGATGGTATAGTATTTGGCTTGCTTCATTTCCTTGATCTGCTGCTGGTGGTAGAATGTTTTGTGTTTTGTGATGAGGTGCGTGCTGTCGCGTAGTGTCCCTGTCGAAAAATCTATGAACAACTCGGGGTTGATGGCGTTGCCCAGATAACGGATCTCATAGTGCAGATGCGAACCCGTACTTCGCCCTGTGTTGCCTCCCAAACCTATCACTTCGCTGGCTGTAATACGTTCGTTCTCTTCCACCAATACACGTGATAGGTGTGCATACACGGTTTCCAGCCCGTTGTCATGCCTTACTACCACGTAGTTCCCGTATCCTTTGGGATCATATTTGACGATGCGCACCTGCCCGTCCCAACTGCAATAGATGGTGTCGCCTGTCTGTACTTTCAGATCCGTCCCGTAATGGTAACGGTATTTGCGGGGCCCGAACTTGGAGGTGATATGACCTTTTGCTGGCAACACCCAGCCTTTGCAGTCAATCAACGTGGAGTCTTGCAGGGAATCGATGGGCAGTTGATACGGATTGACCTTTTCTCGGGTCCAGATGGAGTTGTAGATGTCGTCTGCCGGATGGTCTTCCATCAGGTCGTCCGTGGCATCGTTCAGTATGCGCTTGTAGACGTTGGCTCTGTCCTCGGTTTTCACGACGAGATGTCTTGGCAATTCGTCCGACTGGCACGTGACAAACAGTGTGTCGTTCCTGTACTCAAACCGCATGCCTTCTGGCAAAGCGACCGTTTCCAACGGGGTGTCTTCTTGTGCTTTTGTCAGTACATATCCCATGATAATAGCACACAATATGGTCATTATACGTCGCATATCAATTCTGTTTGATGTGATTTTATGGGCGGGACAACTCTGTTTACAGTCCTGCATGGCAGGGAAAACTGCCTTTCAGAAGAAATCTATGTGTATAAAACAAGAAAAAATGATGCCGCCATAGGTGAATGGTTTCCCGCATCATTTCACCCTTTCAAGATACTTTTTTCAATTCCTTTCCGCCGTGTCGCCTGTGTCCTGCTACCCTTATTTGTGGAGCTGGAGGGAAAACGATTATCCCAGTTCCTTGTTTACTTTTCGATCTGTTATTTCTCTGTATTTTGTGAACTATGAACCGAAGAAGTGATTCAATATGTTCGTCAGGTTGTTTATTGTCTTGTGTAGTTCTCTTATCTGCATATCCTTTTCCTGAATCTGTTTGTCTTTTTCATTCAGTTGTCGCTCCATCAGTGCGAAAGCAGCGCTGGAAGTGTCTATGTTTTTTGAGGCATTTACACTGCCTATATTTGTGTACTCTCCATTATTAGCAACACCTTCCGCCATACCAAAGAAGTCGTTGGGCGTTATATTCAGGAAAGTACATAGTTTTCTAACTGTAGATGCCTTCATGGTATCATTATTCAATGTATCTCTCAATCCATTAGGAGACATTTCTAACTCGCAAGCAACCCCTTTAACTAATAAATGCCTGCTTTTTAATATGCTTAAAAAGTTATTGTAATTCATATAGTCGTACTATAGCCCTTCGCTTATTCTCCTTTTGCGTGGTTTTGATTCGTTAGGTACCCTGTAGAAATACTCAACATACCATTTCTTAGACAAGTCCCCTCCTTTATCATTCAATGTAGGGAACTTTACGGTTACTTGATTTCTTGGCATAATCAACTGCATTTAGTGAACTTATTATCTGTAGTTCACTTTTTTCAGTTCACCGTTAATTCGTAAGTGCTTGTTTTTTAGGTTGATTTTGTTTGTTTGTGGAGCTGGAGGGAGTCGAACCCTCGTCCAAACAAGGAACCTCTATGCTTTCTACATGCTTGTTTCGGCTTTCATTTTCGTGCAACGGCAAGACCCGAACCACCAACACGTTGCCTTATTCTCTTTCTTTTCGGTGGTTATGCGAGACCATAACCGCCTATCCCCGATATTTCTGCACCTCCTTGTCAAGCCGCCTCGTAGGATAGGGCGCTTGGGAGATGTCTCGTCCTGGCACCTGGTGCCGGGATAAAGCCAATCTACTGTACTTCGATTAGGCAGCGAGAGCGTAGTTGTTTTCGCCAATTAAAATTTTTCGGATCGAGATTAACGAGCCCGTCCGAAGCACTCGGCATGCTTACATAGCCATTCTGCCTGCTGTCAAAACCAAACAGCCCCATAGCCTATGCATAATCGCCTGCAAAGTTACAAACATTATGCCGAAATTCCAACGGCGCGCTTTTTATTGTAATTTTATGCCTGTCACGTCCCTTGGTATACTTATCTTCTCCTTGTAAAGATTGTCTGCACCTCTTTGCTGTAGATGTACAGCCTTTCTGGCATAATAAAGTCCGTTTCTGTTCACTCCTTTTTGCCTCTTCAATGATCCGGCAAAAGATTTTGAAGTTCATCTTTCCCTGCCATTGTTGATATGTTTTTCAAACAAAAAGGAGACGACTCCGATAGGGTCGCCTCCTCTTTATGAAAGGTCTGATATAACTTGTCGTTAATTAGCCGTTTACTTTTGCCATGTGGGCGATGAGGTCGAGAACCTTGTTGGAGTAACCGATCTCATTGTCGTACCAGGAGATAACTTTTACGAAAGTATCCGTGAGGTAAACACCGGCGTTAGCATCGAAGATAGAGGTCAGTTTGCAGCCGAGGAAATCGCTCGATACAACTGCATCCTCGGTATAGCCGAGTACACCTTTGAGTTCGCCCTCGCTAGCCTCTTTCATAGCAGCGCAGATGTCCTCTTTGGTAGCAGGTTTAGCCAAGTTGGCAGTAAGGTCAACAACCGATACATCGAGAGTCGGAACACGCATCGAGATACCGGTCAGTTTGCCGTTGAGCTCAGGAATAACTTTACCTACAGCCTTGGCAGCACCGGTAGAAGACGGGATGATGTTGCCCGAAGCAGCACGGCCACCGCGCCAGTCTTTGAGCGACGGACCATCAACGGTCTTCTGGGTAGCGGTAGTAGAGTGAACGGTAGTCATCAAACCGTTAACGATACCGAATTTGTCGTTGAGAACTTTAGCGATAGGAGCCAAGCAGTTGGTGGTGCAAGAAGCGTTCGATACGAACTGGGTACCCTTGACATATTTGTCGAAGTTTACGCCGCAAACGAACATAGGAGTGTCGTCCTTGGAAGGAGCCGACATAACTACGTATTTAGCACCTGCGTTGATGTGAGCCTGTGCTTTCTCTTTGGTAAGGAAAAGACCGGTGGACTCAACAACGTACTCAGCGCCAACCTCGTTCCAAGCGAGTTCGTTAGGATCTTTGCAAGCGGTTACGCGGATAGCCTTACCGTTAACGATAAGTTTGCTATTCTCTACATCAGCCTCGATAGTGCCTTCGAATGCACCGTGCATGGTGTCATACTTGAGCATATAAGCCAAATAATCAACAGGGCAAAGGTCGTTGATACCAACGATCTCGATGTCGTTACGAGTCTGGGCAGCACGGAAAACGAAACGTCCGATACGGCCAAAACCATTAATACCTACTTTTGTCATAATTTTATGTATTTTAGTTTGTTAAACTATTATTGTTTCATAGAAGCCCACTGCTGTATACCCATTCTGTCTTTCCCGCTTTTCCTCCCGCAATTATCATACCAATTACAGCGTGCAAAGTTAGTAAAAAGAGTCTGATTACAGATAAATATCCCTATATATTTTTATTTTGTAATCTTTGCCTTGCAATTATAGAGGTGTCAAGCAGGGCTTATTTTCTTCCGAAGTCGGCGGGAATTTCTCCCCATTCTTTGGTGTTCCAATGTAGGACGGGGGTCTCATAGGTGTTCTGCTGAAGCCATGCTTCGGCGGCGCGGATGCTGTCAAAGATAGCCGCATTTTTGACGGAGGGTTTCAGTTTTGTCGCAACATGTTTCTTTTTAAGCCATCCCAATGCAATCTTGCTGTCGGAATAAATAGGCCATGCCAGTTTTTGTTGTTTTAGCCATGCCAACCCGAGTACGATGGCAAGAAATTCGCCGATATTGTTGGTCCCCTCTTCGTAGGGACCTCTGTGAAATGCTATATTCCCCGTGTCTGCTACTACGGCTCTGTATTCCATCTTCCCTGGGTTCCCTGAGCATGCGGCATCTACGGCCAGATAAGGGTAAGCCGGCCCCAATGTCTGTTTGTTGCGTATGCCGTTGTTTGCCGTTTTCCCGTCTTTCGCTTTGGGTAAGTGCTTTGTCTCGGTCGGGCCTTCTTTGTATGCCGACTTGGCATCCTCTGTTGTTTGGAAAGATTTATACCGAGCCCCGGCATAGCCCTTCACTTGCCGCTCGCATTCTTCCCAGGAGGTGTATATTCCTGGCTCTCTTCCTGTCCAAACTACATATATTTTTTGTTTCATTTTTAGCAATCAATAAATTATTGTACCTTTGCAAACCAAGTTGTGGCAACGCAGATGCCATGCCCTTGTAGTTCAATGGATAGAATACGAGTTTCCTAAACTTTAGATCCGGGTTCGATTCCCGGCGGGGGTACATGGTTAAGTTTGTCTGCAAAGATACGTATAAATTCAGAAATAGCAATGTGCCGCTTCCTATGAAAAAGTTCTCTCTGATATTCTGTATCCTGCTTTTGTGTCTGACTGCTTTCGGAAAAGAATATACTCCATGGGAGATCCCTGATCCCCATGCTTCTTCTTTGAACAACTATGTGGCAAACCCTGACAATATACTCTCTGAATCGGCTGTAGAGCAGATTAATCATTTGTCTGCCGGTTTGGACAGGCGTGCAGAGGTCGAAATGGCGGTTGTGGCAATCGATGATATGTCTTCGCAGGCTTCTGCCGCAGATTTCGCGCAGTCTTTGTTTAATGCTTGGGGAATTGGCAAGTCGGACAAGAATACAGGAGTCTTGATTTTGTTGGTTCGCAATAGCCGTGATATTCGTATTCATACCGGCGGTGGAATGGAAGGGGTCCTTCCAGATGGTGTATGTTCCGATATTGTTCAAAACACAATGATTCCTCTTTTGCGGAATGGAGATTGGGATGGGGGAATGCTCGCCGGAGTGAATGTGGTCGTGGAGAAACTGACCACCGACTCGGCCCTGCAGGAGTTGCTTTTGCCTCCGGTGTCGGAACCGTCGCCTTGGGGATTGTATCTCAGTTACTATCTGTCTTTCTCCTGTCTTGTTCTCATTCTCCTCTCGTTTGCTGCCTACAGGGAATTGAACGGTCATCGGAATCTTCAGAAAAACATTCGTTACCGTCATGCGCGGACCACGCTGTATATATATAAGGTGTGTGCTGTCTTCTTCCCGCTTCCCAACTTCTTTTTCCTGAAGTGGTACAAACGGCAGGTGGAGAAGATTCGTACTACGCCATTGCTTTGCCCTGAATGTAAACATACGATGCGTCGTTTGTCCGAATCCGAAGAAGATACCTATCTCAATGGCGCAGAGCAGGCGGAAGAACGGGTCAAGAGTATTGATTACGATGTTTGGTTGTGTCCTTCATGCTATAATCATGTCATTCTCCCTTACGAAATGGAGAATACTCGCTATATGCGGTGCCCTGATTGTCATGCCAAAACCTATGGATTGGTAAGCGATGTGATTGTGAAAGAACCTACGGCTTTGTCCGAAGGGCGGGGGGAGAAAACGTATCTCTGCAAACATTGCGGGAAAATAGTCGTAAAACCCTATACCATACCTCGCACACCGGTTGTGGTTGCGCCTGTTGGTGGCGGACGGGGTTCCTCCGGCGGCTTTTCGGGAGGTGGTTTCGGCGGTGGAATAAGTTTTGGTGGAGGTGCAGGCGGAAAATTCTGATAGAAAATTATTAACTTAATATATCCTAACACATTATGAAAAAAGGAACACTTATTCTGTTGGTCGTTTTGGCTGCGTTGGCACTTGTTGCCATTTGGGGCTTCGGACAGTACAATGCTTTGGTTGCTCAGGAAGAAACCGTGGAAAGTGCATGGTCACAGGTGGAAAATCAGTATCAGCGTCGTGCCGATTTGATACCTAACTTGGTTAACACGGTAAAAGGGTATGCCGCTCATGAGCAAAATACGCTCTCTGCTGTCATTGAGGCGCGCAGTAAGGCAACATCAATACAAATCAATGCCGGCGACTTGTCTGCGGACAATCTTTCTGCTTACGAGGCTGCGCAAGGCGAACTGAGTAGTGCTTTGGGACGTTTGATGGCTATTAGCGAGGCTTATCCCGACCTCAAAGCCAATGAAACATTCTTGAAACTGCAGGATCAGTTGGAAGGCACCGAAAATCGTATTGCAGTTGCGCGTAATGCTTTCAACGATGCGGCACGTACCTATAACACACAGGTCCGCCGCTTTCCTGCAAACATTGTGGCAGGTATTTGCGGTTTTGCCAAGAAACCCTATTTCGAAGCGGAACAAGGGACTGAGAAGGCACCGGCTGTCGAGTTCTGAACAGATAGGACCTTGTCCTGATATAGCGCGAAGATGTATGATTTGTCAAAAACATACATCTTCTGCTGTTGATATGTCTAAGAAAACAAAACGAAACTTTGGTTCTTTACAAAGTCTATGAATACGAAACTGATACTTGGTTTTCTGAAAGAACTGTCTTTGGAAAACAATAGGGAATGGTTCAATGCCAATAAAGAATTATATCTGGAGTGCCATCGGGAGTTCGAAACTTTCACATCCGGATGGATTGATGCGATGCAACAGGTAGATCCTGCCTTGCACGGGCTTGCTCCGAAAGATTGTATATGGCGCATATACCGTGATGTCCGTTTTTCTCCGGATAAACGTCCTTATAAAGAATGGTTCGGTGCCTTTTTGGCGGCTCATGGTGGCAAGAAAAGCCCTTATGGCGGCTACTATTTCCATCTGCAACCCGGGCATTGTCTCTTCTCAGGAGGTATTTGGTGTCCCGAACCCAAACTGCTTAAGGCGCTGCGCCAAAGTATCTACGATAATGCAGACGAATTGGAAGGTCTGATGAGCGCACCCGCTTTTAAGAAGTATTTTGTTGATTTCGATACCGATAACATGCTGCAGCGTGTGCCGATGGGGTATCCTTCTTCCTGGCAGCATGCCGATTGGTTGCGTCGTAAAGCATTCACGTGTTCCCATTCGTTTACGGATAGAGAGGTGAACCAATCGGATTTCTTGAACAGTTTGGTCGATGTGGCAAAAGCATTCAAACCTGTAAACGACTTCTTGAACTATACGTTTGAAGAACTTTGATGCCTGTCGGATTGTTTCATATTTTTCGTGTGTTCCATGCAATGGGTCGGATAAGTGAGCCTGATTCCGTCAAGGGGTAGGCATGTTATGGTACTGACATTGTTTTTGCCCCTCCTTTGGAGGGAGATGGGGAGGTTCGTGCGATTCTCTACGACCTCTCAAGCCGCCCTGAAGCACCCCTGGACGGGAGATGAAAAAAAGTCGGTAATGCAAAATCGTACAATGTAAATTGTCCAATCGTAAACAGTATGATCTTTCAACGAGATGTCAATAATACAATGTTAACCCCTCCTTTGGAGGGGTTGGGGAGGTCTGAATTGTCCAATCGTGAATAACTCAACCTCTTAACGGGAGGTGCTTGGCAAATTATATAACCAAAGAAGTCCTTTTCTTCACTATGAAGGAAAGGACCTCTTCTTGATGTTTATATCCGTTGCGGCTTTACTCGTTTATCTTTGAAAGAGTCACTAATGTCTTTCCTTCTGCATCTTGGAGGAGTATGGTCCCGCCGTCAGCGGTTCTGGCAAATCGTACTTGATCCAATGCAATTCCCAACTTCTGCTCCAAACCCATTTTGTCGGGGCAGTACATACGGGTGGAGAATATGTTGCCCAATCGCAACGAATCATTGTTGGTGGATAATGTCCCTCCCATGCGGTTGCAACCTACATAACACGAAAACGATTTGTCTTCTGTGTTGAAATTTATGCTGGGAGTCTCTTCGTCGGAGGCAACCTGTAGAGTATCTTCGTTGATGGATACAATCTGCCATTCTCCGTTCAGTGATTCTGCCTTGAATGAATTCTCTGTGCAGGCTTTCTTCCCGCAACTGACAGGAAGCAATGCTGTCAATAATAAAATGATAAACGTTTGTCTTTTCATAATTCCGGACTTAATAGGATGTTTGTTTCCCGAGTTCTTTCAAACAGCGTGCCAATCCGTCTGTCCAATGGGGTATTTGGTAATGGAAAGTCTTCTTGATTTTCGATTTGTCCAATACGCTGTAATGGGGACGTGGCGTTTTCGACGGATATTCCGAGGATAGAATGGGAAGCACTTCGCATGCGGCTTTTGTCTGCCGTTTGATTTCTGTAGCAAAGTCATACCATGAACATACGCCCTCGTTGGTGAAGTGATAGATGCCGGGAACTCGTTCTTCCGACTCTGTGATGTGGAAAATCGCTTGGGCGAGATCTGCTGCGTAGGTGGGAGTTCCGGCTTGGTCGAATACAACCGAAATCCGCTTCCTGTTGGCAAAGAGGTTCAGCATCGTTTTCACGAAGTTGTTTCCGTAGGAGGAATAGAGCCATGCCGTGCGAAGAATAATGGCTTTCGGATTCGATTGGAGCAGGAGTCGCTCGCCTTCCGACTTGGTTCTGCCGTATGCTGTCAGGGGAGCGGCCGGCATGTCTTCGGTATAGGGTATGCAGGCACTGCCGTCAAACACATAATCTGTTGAAACGTGTATGATGGGCAGTTTGGTGCGTGCCAGATTCTGCACGGCGTAGGCGTTGATGCGTTGTGCCGTCGCTTCGTCCGCTTCGGCTTTGTCCACGTTGGTGTAGGCCGCGCAGTTGATGATGAAGTCTATGTGGTTGGTCTTCACGAAGGAGAAAACGGCTGCCGTGTCGGTGATGTCCAACTCCTGGACATCCGTGAAGAAATACTGATGCGTTGCATGCAGGGGGGCCGATTTCCTGATTTCGTTGCCTAACTGCCCGTTGGAACCTGTCACAAGTATATTCATATAATCAGTGTTGGATGGTTTGCAGATATTCCTCGAACAGAGGGTGCTTTTTGTCTTTTTCGCTCAAGATTCGTTTCTCTTCCGGCACTTGCCAGTCTATGCCTAATTGCGGGTCGGATAATAGAATACCGCCCTCCGACTCTTTGTGGTACAGATTGTCGCACTTGTAGGCGAAGACGGCTTGCTCTGAAAGTACGGAAAAACCATGGGCAAACCCTTGGGGGATAAGAAACTGTCTGTGGTTGTCGGAGGAGAGCCTTACGGAAAACCATTGTCCGAATGTCTTGCTTCCCGGACGTAAATCCAGTGCTACGTCTAATACTTCCCCCGCTATGCACGATACTAATTTCGACTGGGCATAAGGCGCTCTCTGAAAGTGCAACCCGCGTACCACTCCATAGCAGGAAGACGACATGTTGTCTTGTACGAAATGTTGTCTTATGCCTGCTTGTGCGTAGCGCTCGGCATTGTAGGTCTCCATGAAGAACCCTCTCTCGTCGGCAAACACATCGGGCTCGATGATGAACAGGTCCTTTATGGGTGTTTCAATGATGTTCATGATTTTTTCCTTTTCCGACCACAAAGATACGGCTTTATTTTGAGTCCGGCAAAATGCTGTCCTCTTTGGCTTCTGTTCCCGCGGACGCAAACTCTCCGGTTTGCAATCTCGCAAAAAAAATGTATCTTTGCAGCCAACACGGACGATAATACTATGCGTAATACGTTTTATATCATTTTTCTGTCAAGTCTCTTGCTGGTGTCCTGCGGTAGGCAGCCGCTCTGTGTTACACGGTCTGTCTCAGGGGCAATAGCGATTGATTCTGCGCTCGATTCTTTGCAGGATGAAGAGTATCTGCGTTGTTTGCAGCCGGTTCACGATTCTTTGGAACGCCGTCTCAGCATTCCGTTGGGATATGCGCCGGTGCCCATGCAGGCGTATCAGCCCGAAAGCCCGTTGCTCAATTGGGCATCCGATGCCCTCTGTTGTATGGCGGAGCAGGCCGTTTCGGAACCCGTTGATTTTGCGGTGGTGAATGTGCATGGGTTGCGTTGCGATTGGCCCGAAGGGGATATAACTTTCCGTAATGTGTTCGAACTGATGCCGTTTGATAACCGTCTTGTCATATTGGACTTGTCTGGAAGAGATGTTCTCGACCTTTGTCAGTGTTTTGCTGCTGTTGGCGGGGAAGGCGTTTCCCGTACGTTGCGGATGCAAATCCGGGACGGTAAAGCGCAAAACGTCCTCCTAGGCGGAAAACGGGTCGATCCGGATGCCGTCTATCATGTGGCTACAAGCGACTATCTGTCAACGGGTGCAGACCACATGGAACCGCTCGCGAACTATTCTCGGAAGTATGATACGCAACTCCGTATTCGTGATCTCTATATTCAGTACATAAAACAACTGACGGAACAGGGAAAACCTGTGACCGCCTCCATTGATAATCGGATGCAACAATTGTAAAGACTATGAAAAAGAAACTCTGTCCTCTCTTTGTTTTCTGCCTTCTTGGCTGGACTTATGCGGAGGCATGTACCAATTTTATGGCAGGTAAATCGGCAACCGTTGATGGATCGACGCTTGTTTCCTATGCTGCCGATTCCTATTCTCTGTATGGATTCTTGCGCTATCAGCCCGCGGCGGACCATCCTGCCGGCGCCATGCGGCAAATCTATGATTGGGATACCAACAGGTATTTGGGCGAAATACCTCAGGTCGCTCACACTTTTTCGGTGGTCGGTAATATGAATGAATACCAACTGACAATAGCGGAAACAACCTTCGGCGGTAGAGAAGAGTTGGTTGATACTACGGGTATCATGGACTATGGAAGTCTCATTTATGTGGCGCTGGAACGCTGCAGGACGGCCCGTGAAGCAATTGACTGCATGACGTCATTGGTCCGTGACTACGGATACTGTTCCGAGGGCGAGAGTTTCACGATTGCAGATCCCCGTGAGGTCTGGATTATGGAAATGGTCGGCAAAGGAGTAGGAAACAAGGGCGCACTCTGGGTCGCTACCCGTATCCCCGACGACTGTGTATCCGCTCATGCCAATCAGGCACGCATCACGCAAATCGACTTCCGCGACAGGGAGAATTGGTTGTATGCTGACGATGTGGTCGATTTCGCAAAAGCAAAAGGATGGTTCTCCGGCAAGAAGGGAGACTTCAGTTTTTCCGATACCTATGCGCCGTTGGATTTCTCGGGTCTGTATATCTGCGAAGCACGCGTATGGAGTTTCTTCCGTCGGGTCAATGCCGGTATGGATGCATATTTTGATTATGTGATGGGCAAATCGGAAAAAAGAATGCCTCTCTACATCAAACCGGACCGCAAATTGTCTGCTCAGGACTTCAAGAACTTTATGCGCGACCAATATGAGGGAACGCCCTTGGATATCACGCAAGGAACCGATGCAGGTCCTTTCCACTCCAAATTACGCTATGGCTCTCTCGGTTTCAAACTCGACTCGGTTCAGTATTGGTACGAACGGCCTACGGCGACGCAACAGACCGCATGGAGTTTTGTCGCTCAGATGCGTGGCTATATGCCCGACCATATCGGAGGTATCTTTTGGTTTGGTCTCGACGATGCTGCCACCAGCCTTTATGTGCCTCTCTATTGTCGCATGACCGCAGTTCCTTGGTGTATGGACGAAAAGAACGGGGACTTGCTGACTTATTCCGCTACGTCTGCTTTTTGGGCTTTTAATCAGGTCGCCAATTGGGCATATACAAAATACGATGCAATGCTGCCCGACATACGCAAACAGCAAACGGCATGGGAGAACTACTTTAACACGCTTGTACCCGCTGTTGATGCGGCTGTGGCGGAAATGTCTCCCGATGATGCACGCTTGTTTCTGACGCGCTTTTCTTGTCAGCAGGCGCAAGCCGCAACCGATGCTTGGCATCGTCTCTTCGAATATCTGCTTGTCAAGTATCTTGACGGACAGGAGAAAAAAGAAGTGAACGGCTCGTTCCTCCGCACCCCTTACGGCTTGAGCGCGAGTCCTTGCCGGAAATCGTTCCCGGAGGAATATCTGCGGACAATCGCTCCGGAAGTGATGCATGAATAAATAATGTAAAACATAAACAGTATGAATACTTTGCAACCGGCGGAAGTCTTCTCTGTCTTCCGTGAAATAACGAAAATACCTCGCCCGTCCAAACACGAGGCGAAAATACACGATTGGCTTCTCCGCTTTGCAGGGGAACATCACATTGAGTCCGTTTCGGACGATACCGGTAATGTCATTATGAGAGTCCCTGCCACTGCAGGTTACGAGAATCATCCGGGGGTCATTTTGCAAGCCCACATGGATATGGTATGCGAGAAAAATAAAGATACTGTTCACGATTTCATGCGGGACCCTATCCAGACCTACGTGGACGGCGATTGGGTGAAGGCAAAGGGAACGACTCTTGGTGCCGACAATGGCATCGGCATGGCAATGGCGCTTGCTGCCTTGGTTTCCCCGACCTTGCAGCACCCTGCACTGGAAGCCCTCTTTACGGTGGACGAAGAAACAGGGCTCACTGGCGCTTTTCGTTTGAAAGACGGACTGCTGAACGGCAGGCAACTGATAAACCTTGATTCGGAAGACGACGGACAGGTCTTTATCGGCTGTGCCGGCGGAATTGATACATTGGCGCGTCTTCCTTACCAATTGCAGCCGCTGCCGGCGGGTAATTGGTTTGCCGCCAAGATAAAAGTATCGGGTTTGTTGGGAGGTCACTCCGGCGATGATATCAATAAAGGACGTGCCAATGCCAATAAATTGTTGGTACGCTGTCTCTTTGCGCTTTTGCAGCAGACCGACCTGCAATTGGTTTCTGTCGAAGGGGGCAACTTGCGTAATGCCATCGCCCGTGAGGCTGAAGCCGTTGTTTGCGTACCGTTTGCCTTCAAAGAGCAGATGCGGGTTCTGTTCAATCACTTTGTGGCAGAGATAGAGAGCGAATTTTCAGAGGTGGAAAAGACGATGTCATTGGATTTGGAAAGCGAAGAACTTCCTCAGTCTGTTATCCCGAAAGCCGTTGCGGAGAAACTGATATTGTCCCTCTATGCCTGTCCGCATGGAGTGGTTTCGATGTCCAAAGATATGCCTGGTCTGGTTGAAACGTCCACCAACCTCGCTTCTGTCAAGATGTGTCCCGAGGCTGAGTATATAGAAATCAATACCTCTCAACGCTCTAGTGTGGAGAGTCAGAAACATGATATCAAGAATCAGGTGGAATGTGCCCTCCGCCTTTCCGGAGCACAGGTGACACATGGTGACGGTTATCCGGGATGGAAACCTGATACTCATTCCCCTCTGCTGAAAGCCGCTTGCAAGGCTTATTCGGATCTTACGGGAAAACAACCGCAGGTCAAGGCAATCCATGCGGGACTCGAATGTGGACTTTTTCTGCAGAAATATCCGTATCTCGATATGATTAGCATCGGTCCTCAAATGACGGGTGTTCATTCTCCGATGGAGCAACTCTCCGTTTCCTCTACGCAAACCACTTGGGCTTGGTTGACCAACCTCTTGAGTGCTTTGTAGATAACGGGGCATAATTAGCCAATGATAACTGAATAGCATGCATGTTTTTATGAAAAGAATCACCTCTTTTGTTCTGTTTATGTGGGCAATGGTGGCAGTATATGCTTCCATTCCTGTGGATATACCGCAGTTGGGCAATGGACGCCTCGTCGTATGCGGACAAAATGCTCAGAACTACTTTGCGGTCCATTTTGATAGAACCGACTATAATACAACCGAAGGTCTGGAAGATAAGACCGCACGTATTGTTACTGCTTTTCGTGCTATTGATGCTGACATCTATGCAATATGCGAGTTGGAGAACAACGACTCCATTCTTCACTATCTGACGGATGCCATGAACGCTGCGGCGGAGCAGGATATTTATAGTTATGTCTCCGACAATGGCGTTTACTCTTCTTCGGAGTCCATCAAGTCTGGCTTCCTCTACCGTAATGACAAAGTCCGTCCTTATGGTGCCAACACATCGGCATCTTCGTCCTATTACTATCGTTACACTATGCGTCTGCAAGCCTTTGAAGAACTCTCAACAAGAGAACGTTTCGTGCTTTCCATGAACCATTTTAAGGCGAAAGATTCTACTGCAGACAAGGGCAATGCCAAGCGTGAGACCAATGCTTCTCATCTCGTCGGTGCTTTGCGCAATGTAAACGTTGATCCCGATATCCTCGTTATGGGGGATCTTAATTGTGAGATTGACGAGTCACCGTTGCAGACTATTGTGAATGAGGGCTATGTCGAACAGTTGATACGCTACGATGCAGATGCCTATTCTTATATTTACAAGGGATCACGTCAACTCATCGATCATGTTTTTGCCAATGAGTCCATGCAGAAACAATTGACAGGTGCAGGAGTCTGTCATGTCAATACTGGAACAAGTTATTCTGGTGCATACCATTATTCCGACCATGACCCCTATATGGTGGCAATGAACCTTTCTTCCGGCTCTGCACCCGAGCCTAACCCGAATCCTGATGGCTGCCAGCCTTTGAATTTCTCGCAAGACTATAAGTCGGGATTGGGTGAGTTCTCTGTCTATACGGTTTCGGGTGACGTTTCGTGGTATTCTAATAGTTCTTATGGCGCAGTCTGCAATGGTTGGAATAAAACAGGAGAGATGGAATCATGGCTGATTTCTCCCGCTTTCGATTTGCAAGAGATGGAAACGGCTACGCTCTCATTCCGTCACAACCTCTATAAGGACAATACTTCGGGGCAATATGAACAATTGCAGACGTTGTGGTATAGCATCGATTATGTCGATGGAACCAATCCTAATACGGCTACATGGCATCAACTCGTAATCCCCTCATTTGTAGTTGGTTCTTATGTGAATTGTTCTGTTGCTTTGCCTGACGATGCTGTTGCGGAAAATTTCCGTTTCGCTTTCAAATATACGGCAACCGATGGTGCAAACGCAAATTTCTGGGAAATAGATAATGTGAAGTTGCAAACCGTTTGCCCTCTGCCGGAGTCAGTAGAGAAAGTGGAAGAGCCTGTTGATATCTTTGATGTTTTCACCCGTGTTTATACTGTTCTCGGACAGGAAGTGACAGCGCAAAAGGATAATCTTCCGGAAGGGGTGTACATTCTCGTGAATGGAGCCCGACGCCAGAAAATTCTTTTGAATGCTTGGTAAGATAAAGTTCTTTTTTCCTCTGTACGCCTGTTGTGGGAATTGCCGGTTCTCGTAACAGGCGTTTCTTTTTTGTCATGGTCGTTATGGTTTTCAGTCATGTTTGTCATGATGGGCTGTGTCTTTGTGCCATGTTTTTGTTGTTGCTGGATGGTGCGTACATGTTCCGTGAAGGATGTTCTGTAAGATTTGCCGGCTTGGTATGGATGAGGTGTGGACCATGGGAAATACGGGATGTCTTTGCGACCCCTCGTCGGGACCTGGACGAGACCTTGTCGCGAGTGGATAGTCTGGCGGATATTCGGATACAGGCATCGGAACCCGTTTCCTGTTTCATTGTCTCTTCATGTCGCTGATATCATGGCTGCCAACCGGCATGAAATCCCTTACTCGCTTTTTTACAATGGTTTATCTTGCTACTTTTTTCTGCAAACACTTGCAAGAGTAAAAAAAAAGCAGTAATTTTGCAGTCCATTTTGGGCTTAGTGTGCCTGTGTGGATTATAAGTAACTCATATATAAGTAATTAAAAACAAGTTAAGATGCCTACAATTCAACAATTAGTTAGAAAAGGAAGAGCAGAACTTATCGACAAAAGCAAATCGCCTGCGTTGGATAGTTGTCCGCAACGCCGTGGTGTATGTGTACGTGTTTACACTACTACGCCCAAGAAACCTAACTCTGCAATGCGTAAGGTTGCGCGTGTGCGTTTGACTAACCAGAAAGAGGTGAATGCTTACATTCCGGGGGAGGGTCACAACTTGCAGGAGCACAGTATCGTTATGGTGCGTGGTGGTCGTGTGAAGGATCTTCCTGGTGTTCGTTACCACATTGTTCGTGGTACATTGGATACTGCCGGTGTGGCTAACCGTTTGCAACGTCGTAGCAAGTATGGTGCTAAGCGTCCGAAAGCAAAGAAGTAATTGCTGCACAATCCCTTTTTAAACTAAAAGTCGGCGTTGTCCGGCGTAGAAGATTTAATGAGTTGATCGGTTGAGTAAATCCCTGAGTGGTGGGGTTGAAGAAGATTGACAACCAAACAAAACAAACGAAACAAAATGAGAAAAGCAAAACCAAAGAAACGGGTTATCCTGCCGGATCCCGTATTCGGAGAGGTGATGGTTGCAAAGTTTGTGAATCACCTTATGCTTGACGGTAAGAAGAATACCGCCTATGGTGTGTTCTACACCGCGCTTGAAACTGTTGGTCAGAAAATGAAAAATGAGGAAAAGGCTCCTCTTGATATCTGGAAACAGGCTTTGAGTAATATTACTCCTTTGGTGGAAGTTAAGTCACGTCGTATCGGTGGCGCTACTTTCCAGGTTCCTACGGAGATTCGTCCCGACAGAAAGGAGTCTATTTCAATGAAGAATATGATCTTGTTTGCACGCAAACGTGGCGGTCATTCGATGGCTGAGAAACTTGCTGCAGAGATTATGGATGCTTATAACAGCCAGGGTGGTGCATTCAAACGCAAGGAGGATATGCACCGTATGGCTGAGGCTAACCGCGCTTTTGCACACTTTAGATTCTAATGTTATACGTTGTACAATAAGGTATTAGTAAAACAATGGCTAAGCACGATTTAAAACTTACTCGTAACATCGGTATCATGGCGCATATCGATGCTGGTAAAACAACTACATCCGAGCGTATCCTTTATTATACCGGTCTTACTCACAAGATCGGTGAAGTACACGATGGTGCGGCTACAATGGACTGGATGGAGCAGGAGCAGGAGCGTGGTATTACTATCACGTCTGCCGCTACCACCACCTATTGGAACTATCATGATAATAAGTACAAAATTAACTTGATAGATACTCCGGGGCACGTCGATTTTACGGTTGAGGTGGAGCGCTCGCTGCGTATCTTGGATGGTGCTGTTATGACTCTTTGTGCTGTAGGAGGTGTTCAACCTCAGTCGGAGACTGTTTGGCATCAGGCAAGTAAGTACAATGTTCCCCGTATTTGCTATGTGAACAAGATGGACCGTTCCGGTGCAAACTTCTTTGATGTGGTTCGCCAGATTAAGGAGGTTCTCGGAGCAACTCCTTGTCCTATTCAGATTCCTATCGGGGCGGAAGAAACTTTCAAGGGTGTCGTTGATCTTATCAAGATGAAGGCTATCCTGTGGCACGATGAGACGATGGGTGCAGAGTATGTGGAAGAGGAAATTCCTGCCAACTTGGTAGATGAGGCTAACGAATGGAGAGGCAAAATGTTGGATGCTTGCGCTGAATTCGATGATGCACTCATGGAGAAATACTTCTCCGACCCTGAAACGATTACGGAAGAAGAAATTCGTACTGCAATCCGCAAGGGTACTATCGCACAGGAGATTTTCCCTGTCATCTGTGGCTCGAGTTTCAAGAATAAGGGCGTGCAGACCATGTTGGATGCTGTATGTGCTTATTTGCCGAGTCCGTTGGATAATCCTGTTATCAACGGTACCGATGTTCAGACGGGTGAACCTATCACGCGTAAGCCTTCCGATGACGAACCTCTTTGTGCGCTTGCATTCAAGATTGCTACCGATCCTTATGTCGGTCGTCTGTGCTACTTCCGTGTGTATAGTGGCAAGTTGGAAGCGGGTTCCTATGTTTACAATCCTCGGTCGGGAAAGAAAGAGCGTATCTCTCGTCTTTTCCAGATGCACTCAAACCATCAGAACCCTGTAGAGGTTATCTCTGCCGGTGATATAGGTGCAGGTGTCGGATTCAAGGATATCCGTACGGGTGATACGCTTTGCGATGAAGCGCATCCTATTGTGTTGGAGTCTATCGACTTCCCTGCTCCTGTGATCGGTATCTCGGTTGAACCCAAGACGCAAAAGGATTTGGACAAGTTGGGTGTCGGCTTGGCTAAGTTGGCGGAAGAGGATCCTACCTTTACGGTTAAGACTGATGAGCAGACCGGTCAGACAGTTATCTCCGGTATGGGTGAGTTGCACCTTGAGATTATTATCGACCGTCTGAAACGTGAGTTCAAGGTTGAGTGTAACCAGGGACGTCCTCAGGTTGCATACCGTGAGGCTATTACGCGTCCTGTTGAACTCCGTGAGGTTTACAAGAAACAGTCCGGTGGTCGTGGTAAGTTTGCCGATATCATCGTACGTGTAGAACCTGCCGATCCCGAATTTGAAGGTTCTCTTCAGTTTGAAGACGTCGTCAAGGGCGGTAACATTCCTAAGGAGTTCATTCCTTCCATACAGAAAGGCTTCCAGAGTGCCATGAAGAATGGTGTATTGGCGGGATTCCCCATGGACAAACTGAAGGTTACTGTTCTTGATGGTTCGTTCCACCCTGTTGACTCCGATCAGTTGTCATTCGAGATCTGTGCCCAGATCGCATTCAAGAATGCGTGTGCAAAAGCACGTCCTGTTCTGATGGAGCCTATCATGAAAGTGGAAGTCGTTACTCCCGAAGAGAGCATGGGTGACGTGATTGGTGACCTCAATAAGCGCCGTGGACAGGTTGAAGGCATGGACACTGCTCGTACCGGTGCACGTATCGTAAAGGCGAAAGTTCCAATGGCTGAGATGTTCGGCTATGTGACGGCTTTGCGTACTATTACTTCTGGACGTGCAACTTCATCCATGGAGTTCTCGCACTATGCGGAAGTAAGTTCCACCATCGCGAAGGCTGTACTTCAAGAGGCTGGAGGACGGGTTGATCTTGTGTAAAACAGAATCGGATATGTGGCGAGCGGCTTAGCGAATGACTCTTAAGTCGCACCACATTTCCATATATTAATAACTAAATAACTATTATGAGTCAGAAAATTCGTATCAAATTGAAATCCTACGATCACAATCTGGTGGATAAGTCTGCAGAGAAGATCGTAAAGACCGTAAAGGCAACGGGAGCGGTGGTTAGTGGTCCTGTACCTCTGCCAACACACAAACGTATTTTTACGGTAAACCGTTCTACTTTCGTTAACAAGAAGAGCCGTGAGCAATTCGAACTCTCAAGTTACAAGCGTCTCATCGACATTTATTCTTCCAATGCGAAGACTGTCGAGGCGTTGATGAAACTCGAACTTGCAAGCGGTGTGAGCGTGGAAATCAAAGTATAATACAACGCAGATACTTCCATCTCCTCATCAAGGAGCGAAGATGGCGAGAGTATTCTGTTGATAATTAACAATTCAAAAACTATTTTGAAATGCCGGGATTATTAGGTAAAAAAATCGGAATGACTTCCGTTTTCAGTGCTGATGGCAAAAATATTCCATGCACTGTTATCGAGGCTGGTCCTTGCGTCGTAACGCAGATCAAAACTGTTGAGAAAGACGGTTATGAGGCTGTTCAGGTAGGTTTTATGCCCAAGTCGGAGAAACATACCAATAAGGCCGAAGCAGGACACTTCAAAGCGGCTGGTGTACAGCCGATGGCACATCTTGCTGAGTTCGATGGTTTTAATGGGGAAATCAAATTGGGCGATACCCTTACCGTCGATATGTTCAAGGAAAATACCTATGTTGATGTCATAGGTACAAGTAAAGGTAAAGGTTTTCAGGGCGTAGTAAAGCGTCATGGCTTTGGTGGTGTAGGCCAATCTACCCACGGTCAGGATGACCGTCTGCGTGCACCTGGTTCCGTTGGCGCATCTTCCTATCCTTCTCGCGTGTTCAAAGGAATGCGTATGGCTGGACGTATGGGTGGAGATCGTGTAACGATGCAAAACCTTGTGGTCCTCAAAGTTATTCCCGAGTACAATTTGATCATGATTAAGGGTTCTGTACCGGGCGCTAAAAATTCAATCGTTATCATAAACCAATAAAATGGAACTGAGTATTTATAATATCAAAGGTGAGGATACTGGAAGAAAAGTACAGTTGAATGATGCTGTTTTTGGCATCGAACCTAATGAGCATGCCATTTATTTGGATGTGAAGCACTATTTGGCAAATCAGCGTCAAGGTACACATAAATCGAAACAACGTTCCGAAATCGCAGGTTCGACACGCAAACTCGGACGCCAGAAAGGTGGAGGCGGTGCTCGCCCCGGTGATATCAAATCACCTGTTCGTGTAGGTGGTGGTCGTATCTTCGGACCTGTACCTCGCGACTATGATTTCAAACTCAATAAAAAAGTTAAGCAACTTGCTCGCAAGTCTGCTCTCTCGCTTCGCGCTAAAAATGAGCAAATTATAGTTTTGGAAGGACTTGATTTTGAGGCTCCGAAAACGAAGGCTTTTGTTGAGTTGCAGAATAATTTGAAGATTTCAGATAAAAAATCTCTCTTTGTTTTGCCATCTGAAAATAAAGTCGTATATTTGTCGGCTCGGAATTTGCAAGATGCTAAAGTTGTAACTGTTTCTGAGTTAAACACTTACGCTATTATGAACTCAAAAGTGGTGGTTGTTTCTGAAGAGACAATTGCGGCTATTGAGAAAACTTTTAACGTATAAGGAGGTAAGACTATGGCAATTATAATCAAACCGATCGTTACGGAGAAGATGAATAGCCTTGGCGAAAAGCAAAGTCGCTATGGCTTCCGAGTTGAAAGAACTGCCAACAAACTTGAAATAAAGAAGGCGGTTGAGGAGATGTACAATGTGACTGTACTTGCTGTTAATACATCTGTTGTAGCGCCTAAGGTAAAGATGCGCTACACGAAAAGCGGTGTTGTGGCGGGTAAGGTAAATGCTTATAAAAAGGCAGTGGTTACATTGAAAGCAGGTGAAACAATTGATTTTTTTAGCAATATCTAATTAAAATGGCTGTACGCAAATTAAAACCCTCTACACCGGGGCAAAGACACAAAATTATTGGTGCTTTTGATACAATTACAGCAAGCGCACCAGAGAAGTCCCTCGTGTTCGGCGTTCGTAAAACGGGTGGTCGTAACCATGTTGGTAAAGAGACTATGCGCTATATCGGCGGTGGACACAAGCGGAAATACAGAGTAATTGATTTCAAACGAAACAAAGATGGTGTACCCGCAGTTGTTAAGACAATTGAATACGATCCGAATCGCTCGGCTCGTATCGCATTGCTTTACTATGCTGATGGTGAAAAAAGTTATATTCTTGCACCTAATGGATTGCAAGTGGGGCAAACCGTTGTCTCGGGAGCAGAGGTTGCTCCTGAAGTAGGTAATGCACTTCCTATGCAGAATATTCCTCTTGGAACGTTGATTCATAACATTGAATTGCGTCCTGGGCAGGGTGCTGCATTGGCTCGTTCGGCTGGTGTGTTTGCACAACTTACTTCCCGTGAAGATAAGTATGCAATCATCAAGTTGCCTTCTGGCGAATTGCGTAAGATTTTGAGTGCTTGTCGCGCTACTGTTGGTGTGGTGGGCAATTCGGATCATGCGTTGGAGGAATCAGGAAAGGCTGGTCGTTCTCGTTGGTTGGGACGTCGTCCGCGTGTTCGTGGTGTGGCTATGAACCCTGTAGATCACCCGATGGGTGGTGGTGAAGGTCGTGCCTCCGGTGGACATCCACGGTCTCGGAAAGGCTTGTTGGCTAAAGGTTATAAGACTCGCACTCCTAAAAAGCAGTCTAACCAATACATCATTGAAAGAAAGAAGAAATAACCTATTAAACTTAGCAAATTATGAGCCGTTCATTAAAAAAAGGACCATATATCGACTTGAAACTCGAGAAGAAAGTGCTTGATATGAATGAGAGTGGGAAAAAGGCTGTTGTGAAGACTTGGTCTCGCGCTTCCATGATCTCGCCGGATTTCGTAGGTCACACTATCGCAGTTCACAATGGAAACAAATTTATTCCTGTGTATGTTACGGAAAATATGGTAGGACATAAACTCGGTGAGTTTGCTCCTACTCGTACATTCCGTGGACACTCCGGAAATAGATAATATCCATATAATCATTAAACTCTAACAATAGATTAAAATGGGTGCAAGAAAAAGAAATGCAGCAGAAGCAAGAAAAGAGGCACAGAAGAACCTGTACTTTGCCAAGCTTAATAATGTTCCTACTTCCCCTCGTAAGATGCGTCTTGTCGCTGATATGATTCGTGGAATGGAAGTTAATAGGGCTTTGGGGGTTCTCAAGTTCTCTACCAAAGAGGCTTCGCGCAGAGTAGAAAAACTGCTCAAATCTGCTATTGCCAATTGGGAACAAAAGAGTGGCAAAACTGCAGATCAGGAAACATTATATGTAACTGGCATTTATGTAGATGGTGGAACCATGTTGAAACGCCTTCAGACCGCTCCTCAAGGTCGTGGCTATCGCATTCGTAAACGTTCTAACCATGTTACCATATTTGTGGATACAAAGAATACTAACGATAATCAAAATTAATTGCTAAGATGGGACAGAAAATCAATCCAATTAGTAACCGCCTCGGCATTGTCCGCGGTTGGGATTCCAACTGGTACGGTGGAAACAATTACGGAGATACTTTGCTCGAAGATAGCAAAATCAGAAAATATCTGAATGCCCGTCTGGCAGAGGCTAGTATTTCACGTATCATTATAGAAAGAACTCTGAAACTTGTAACTGTTACTGTCTGCACTGCTCGCCCCGGTTATATTATCGGTAAGGGCGGACAAGAGGTTGACAAACTGAAAGAGGAATTGAAGAAAATAACCGACAAAGATGTTCAAATCAATATCTTTGAAGTAAAACGTCCGGAAGTTGACGCAGTGATCGTTGCTAACAAAATCGCACGTCAGTTGGAAGGTAAAGTTGCCTATCGTCGTGCTGTTAAGCAAGCCATCGCCTCTACAATGCGTATGGGGGCAGAGGGTATCAAGGTTCAAGTGTCTGGTCGTTTGAATGGTGCTGAAATGGCACGCAAGGAAATGTATAAGGAAGGACGTACTCCTCTGCATACTCTCCGTGCTGATATTGATTATTGTCATGTCGGTGCCCTCACAAAGGTTGGACTTATCGGTGTAAAGGTTTGGATTTGTCGTGGCGAAGTTTATGGCAAGAAAGACCTTGCTCCGCAATTCTCACAAAAGAACGACAACCGTGGAGAAAGACGCGACCGTCGCGATGGAGAGAGAAGAGGGTTTAGAAAAAATAAAAAGTAAGTTTAACCGATTTGTAGATTAAGTAGATATGTTACAACCGAAAAAGACAAAATTCCGCCGCTCGCAAAAAGGGCGCATCAAAGGCAATGCTCAGCGCGGTAACGAATTGGCATTTGGTTCGTTTGGTATCAAGTCGTTAGGTACCATTTGGTTGACTGGTCGCCAAATCGAGGCAGCCCGTGTCGCTGTAACCCGTTATATGCAACGACAAGGTCAAGTATGGATACGCGTCTTCCCTGATAAACCTATTACAAAGAAACCTCTGGATGTTCGTATGGGTAAAGGTAAAGGTGCTCCGGAAGGTTTCGTGGTTCCGTTGGAGCCGGGACGTATAATTATTGAAGTGGACGGAGTTCCGTTTGAAACCGCAAAAGAGGCGCTTCGTCTTGCTGCTCAAAAACTCCCGATCACTACTAAGTTCGTCGTAAGACGCGATTATGACCCAACCCAAAATGTGTAAACGTATAGTATGAAAACAAGCGAAATTAAAGAACTAACAAACAGTGAACTTCAGGAACGACTCGCTACCGAAAAAGAGCAGTTGGTTAGAATGAAACTGAATCACAGTATTTCTCCGCTCGACAACCCGTTGCAGATTAGGGAGGCTCGTAAAACCATCGCTCGTATTGCAACTGAACTTCGTCAGAGAGAATTAACAAAGTAATTTTTAGTGTCTGATGGAAACAAGAAATCTAAGAAAAGAAAGAGTGGGAGTCGTTACTAGCGATAAAATGGATAAAACCATTACTGTTGCCGTAAAGTGGAAAGAAAAACATCCCATCTATGGTAAGTTTGTCAATAAGACGAAAAAATACCATGTACATGACGAAAATAATGAGTGCGGTATCGGAGATACTGTCCGCATTATGGAAACTCGTCCCACTAGCAAAACAAAACGTTGGAGATTAACTCAAATCATCGAAAGGGCGAAGTAATATGATACAACAAGAATCTAGACTTACGGTTGCTGATAATAGTGGAGCAAAAGAGGCTCTCTGCATCCGTGTATTGGGCGGAACAAAGAAACGTTACGCTACACTCGGAGATACTATTGTTGTTGCTGTGAAAGGTGTAATCCCTTCTTCAGAAATGAAAGATGGAACGGTCTCACGCGCAATTGTAGTTCGGGTAAAAAAAGAAGTTCGTCGCGCTGATGGAAGTTATATTCGTTTCGATGATAATGCGTGTGTTTTGGTTAACAATGCAGGAGAACTTCGAGGCTCTCGTATCTTCGGACCTGTTGCACGTGAACTTCGCGCAACGAATATGAAAATTATCTCTCTTGCACCTGAAGTGCTATAATCATCTAAATTTTCAAGTAATGGCTAAGTTACATATAAAGAAAGGTGATATCGTTTACGTGAATGCGGGTGCCAACAAGGGAAAGACAGGGCGCGTCTTGTCTGTGCTTGTTGATGAGCAACGTGCCATTGTAGAGGGTATCAATATGGTATCGAAGAGTACCAAACCTAATGCAAAAAATCCTCAAGGAGGTATAGTAAAGAAAGAAGCACCTGTGCATATCTCTAACTTGAACCCTGTAGAAGATGGTAAACCCGTTCGTGTAGGGCGCATTGTGAAAGATGGTAAACTTGTGCGTGTCTCTAAAAAAACTGGTAAGGAGATCTGAAAATGAATACAGCAAGCTTAAAACAAGACTATAGGGATCGTATCGTTCCCGCTCTTATGAAAGAGTTTGGTTACTCCTCTGTTATGCAGTGCCCTAAATTGGAGAAGATTGTCCTCAATCAGGGTCTCGGTGAGGCTGTGGCAGATAAGAAAATTATTGACGTGGCATTGCAAGAGATGACTGCTATTGTAGGTCAGAAGGCTGTGGCTACGCTTTCCAAGAAAGATATCTCCAACTTTAAGGTCCGTAAAAAAATGCCTATTGGCGTACGAGTAACCCTTCGGGGAGAGAGAATGTATGAATTCTTGGAACGACTTGTTCGTGTTGCTCTCCCTCGTATCCGTGACTTTAAGGGTATTGCCAATAAAATGGACGGAAGAGGTAACTACACACTTGGTATTCAAGAGCAGATTATCTTCCCTGAAATTAATATTGACAACATCACAAAGTTGTTGGGTATGAACATAACTTTTGTTACTACCGCTCAAACTGACGAGGAAGGATACGCTTTGTTACGTGAATTTGGTTTACCGTTCAAAAAATAAAACTTATGGCAAAAGAATCAATGATCGCTCGCGATGTGAAACGCGCAAAATTGGTTGCTAAGTATGCAGAGAAGCGTGCTCAGTTGCTCAAGGATGGAGATTATGAAGGTTTGCAAGCATTGCCGAAGAATGCATCTCCTGTACGTTTGCACAACCGTTGCAAAATCACCGGACGTCCTAAAGGATATATGCGCCAGTTTGGTCTATCGCGTATTCAGTTCCGTGAGATGGCTTCTAAGGGGCTCATTCCTGGCGTAAAGAAAGCAAGTTGGTAATCCTGGTTACACAAGAAAAAGTTAGTTGCATAGAGGCAACAACTCAATATAATTATAAATATTGTCCCGGTAGGCGGGATTAATTTACACAATTATGACTGATCCTATAGCAGATTATCTGACTCGGTTGCGTAATGCCATAAAGGCTGGACATCGTGTTGTCGAAGTCCCCGCATCGAATCTGAAAAAAGAGATCACAAGGATATTATTCGAAAAAGGGTATATCCTTAGTTACAAGTTCGTAGAGGATGGACCTCAAGGTACTATCAAAATCGCCTTGAAGTATGATCCTGTAAACAAGGTTAATGCAATTAAAAGCCTTGAGCGTGTTTCAACACCTGGTTTGCGCCAATATGTTGGTTACCGTGAAATGCCGCGCGTACTCAATGGATTGGGTGTCGCAATTCTTTCAACCTCTAAAGGGGTTATGACGAATAAGGAAGCCTTGGGCCAAAAACTTGGTGGAGAGGTAATATGTTATGTTTATTAATGTAGGAGGAATGAATTATGTCTCGAATAGGAAAACTACCAATTAACATTCCTGCTGGTGTGACAGTAACAGTTGCTGATCACGTTGTAACCGTTAAAGGACCGAAAGGTGAACTTTCTCAAACGATTGACCCGCAAATCAGTGTCAATGTAGAAGGTAATATTTGTCATGTAACAAGACCTAATGATGACAAAGATATTCGTTCCAAGCATGGTCTTTATAGAGCGCTTATCCATAATATGGTTGTTGGTGTCGCAGAGGGCTATAAAAAAACATTGGAACTCGTTGGCGTTGGTTATCGTGTAGAAAATCAAGGTCAGATATTGCAATTCGCATTGGGTTATACTCACCCTATCTACTTGGCTTTGCCTAAGGAAATCAAGGTTGAAACGAAATCTGAACGTAACCAAAATCCGTTGGTGATTTTGGAATCTGCAGATAAGCAGTTGCTTGGACAAGTATGTGCGAAGATTCGCTCGTTCAGAAAACCTGAACCTTACAAGGGTAAGGGTATTAAGTTCCAAGGTGAAATACTTCGTCGTAAGGCTGGTAAGTCGGCTGGTAAGTAATATTTAATAGTAACGATTATGAATCAGAAAATAAATAGAAGGCTTAGAATTAAAGCCCATATCCGTACCATTATCTCGGGTACTGCTCAACGTCCTCGTCTGACGGTATTCCGTAGTAATAGCCAGATTTACGCTCAAGTAATTGATGACACAAAGGGAATTACAATTGCCTCTGCTTCATCACTTGGGATTAAAGATAAAATAACAAAGACAGAGAAAGCCGCCCAAGTAGGCAAACAACTTGCTGAATCCGCTCAAAAAGCAGGAATTAGTGAAGTGGTCTTCGATCGTAATGGCTATCTCTATCATGGTAGAGTAAAACAATTGGCAGACGCAGCGCGTGAGGCAGGTCTTAAATTTTAGTGATTATGGTATCGAATATGAATAGAGTAAAAACAACAAGCGATCTAGAACTTACAGAACGTTTGGTAGCAGTCAACAGGGTAACCAAGGTGACGAAAGGAGGACGTACCTTCACTTTTGCTGCCATTGTTGTTGTTGGAAACGGAAATGGTATTGTAGGTTGGGGACTTGGTAAGGCTGGTGAAGTTACCGCTGCTATCGCTAAAGGAACTGAGGCTGCAAAGAAGAACTTGATTAAAGTGCCTGTTCTGAAAGGAACTATTCCTCATGAGCAAAACGCTAAGTTTGGTGGTGCTCAGGTTTATTTGCAGCCTGCTTCTCATGGTACTGGTGTTAAAGCTGGTGGTGCTATGCGTGCTGTTCTTGAAAGTGTAGGCGTAACAGATGTCTTAGCAAAGGCTAAGGGATCGTCCAATCCTCATAACTTGGTTAAGGCTACTATATTGGCTCTCTCCGAAATGCGTGATGCCAATATGGTCGCTCAGAACCGTGGAGTTTCTCTTTCTACAGTGTTTAACGGATAAAATATTCTTGTATGGCAACTATTAAGATACAACAAGTACGAAGCATTATCAAGTGTCAGAAAGTTCAGAAATTGACAATGAAAGCACTGGGATTGCATAAGATCAATGCTGTTGTTGAACACGAAGCAACACCGGCCATCTTGGGTATGGTGGAGAAAGTGAAACACTTGGTAAAGGTAATAGACTAATGAATAAAGGAGTTGTGCAAGATGTCAGAAGAGGGCTTCTTGCCAACTCTCTCATAAATACTTCTTATTATGGAATTGAATAATTTAAATCCGGCAGTTGGTTCTGTGAAATCCCGTAAGCGTATCGGTCGTGGCGCAGGTTCTGGTTTAGGTGGAACTTCTACTCGTGGTCATAAAGGCGCAAAATCACGTTCTGGTTATTCCAAGAAGATTGGCTTCGAGGGTGGTCAGATGCCTATTCAGCGTCGTTTGCCGAAGTTCGGCTTCAAGAATATTAACCGTGTGGAATTCAAGGCTGTCAATCTCTCTGTTCTTCAATCCCTTGCTGATAGTCAAAAACTGGAAAAAATCGGTTTGGAAGATCTGTTGAAAGCAGGTCTCATCAATAAGTCTATGTTGGTTAAGATACTGGGAAACGGTACTTTGACCGCTAAATTGACTGTTGAGGCGCATGCTTTCTCCAAAAAAGCAGAAGAGGCCATTGTTGCTGCTGGTGGTACCATCGTAAAACTATAATAGAATGAAGAAATTCATAGAAACAATTAGAAATATCTGGAAGATAGAGGATCTGCGTAATAGATTACTTACAACATTCTTGTTTGTACTGATCTATCGCTTTGGTTCATTCATAGTCCTTCCTGGTATTGACCCTACTGCTTTGACTGCCTTGAGGGCTCAAACAAGTGGTGGCTTGATGGCTTTGCTTGATATGTTCTCTGGTGGAGCGTTCTCTAATGCATCTATATTTGCATTGGGTATTATGCCATATATCTCGGCCTCCATTATCATTCAATTGTTGACAATGGTTGTACCCTATTTCCAAAAGATGCAGCGTGAAGGTGAGAGTGGTCGGAACCGAATGAATCAGATTACGCGTTATCTGACTGTTGCAATTCTCCTGTTGCAAGGACCGTCTTATTTGGTCAACTTGTCAGTACAAATGCATTCTGCAGGGACTTCTCTTGCAATAGGTCTTAATTGGTTCACCATATCTTCTGTGATTATTCTTTGTGCAGGTTCTATGTTCGTGATGTGGTTAGGAGAACGTATCACGGACAAAGGAATTGGAAATGGTATTTCTTTCATTATCTTGATTGGTATCATTGCTCGTTTCCCTGGTGCCATCATACAAGAGTTCTCTTCGCGTCTTAATGAAGCAGGCGGAGGATTGATTGTCTTTATTGCTGAGATTCTCTTGCTTCTGTTTGTCTTTGCTGTAGCCATCCTCTTGGTACAAGGAACTCGTAAGATTCCTGTGCAGTATGCAAAACGTATTGTTGGTAATAAACAATATGGAGGCGTTCGCCAATTTATTCCACTCAAGGTTAATGCGGCTAACGTAATGCCTATCATCTTTGCACAGGCCATTATGTTTATTCCGATTGCTATTGTTGGCTTTAGTACAGATGGAAGCGGAGCATTTGTTCGTGCATTTAGCGATAATACCTCGGTGTGGTACAATGTGGTTTTTGCTTTGCTGATCATATTGTTTACTTATTTCTATACTGCGATTATCATTAATCCTACACAGATGGCAGAGGATTTGAAACGTAACAATGGTTTCATTCCAGGGGTAAAGCCTGGTAAGAAGACTGCAGAGTACATAGATACTATTATGTCGCGAATCACTTTGCCAGGGTCCATTTTCTTGGCTGTTGTTGCAATCCTTCCTGCGTTTGCAAGTGTGTGTGGCGTCAGTCGTGGGTTCGCACAGTTCTTCGGAGGTACATCCTTGCTGATTATGGTAGGTGTTATTCTTGATACATTGCAACAAATAGAGAGTCGCCTTCTTATGCGTCATTATGATGGTTTTTTTGAGTCAGGTATGCGCGTGAAGGGGAGGTCTAATGCGATGGCTTACTAAATGGTGAACGGATGATTTTTCTCAAGACAGATGAGGAAATAGAGTTGTTGAGAGATAGCAATCTTCTCTTGGGCAAGGCTTTGGCCGAGGTGGCCAAAGCCATTGTGCCGGGAGTTACTACAAAGCAACTTGATAAGATCGCCTATGAGTATATTTGCGATAATGGCGGAATCCCGAGTTGTTTGGGATATGAAGGCTTTCCTGCTACTCTATGTACTTCTGTTAATGAACAAGTTGTACACGGCATTCCTTCCGACAAGGTAGTGTTAAGAGATGGTGATATAGTCTCTATTGATAGTTGTGTGCTGAAGAATGGTTTTCATAGCGATTCAGCCTATACGTTCCCTGTAGGAGATGTCAGTGATGATGTGTATCAACTTTTGAAAACGACGAAGGAGTCCTTGTTTGAGGGGATTGCTCAGGCTGTTGCCGGTCATCGTTTGGGAGATATAGGTTCTGCTGTGCAAACTTATTGTGAACAGCGAGGCTATTCTGTGGTGCGTGAGTTTGTTGGACATGGCATTGGACGAGATATGCATGAACAACCAGAGGTTCCTAACTATGGAAGAAAAGGTAATGGTATTGTCCTTAAGCAGGGAATGGTTCTGGCTATAGAACCGATGATCTGTATGGGACGTCGCAACTTGGTTTTTGAGAATGACGGTTGGACTACTCGCACCGCCGATCGTAAACCGGCAGCCCACTATGAGTTGTCTGTGGCAGTACGTAATGGGAAGGCTGATATATTATCCACTTTTGATTATATTCAAGAAGTACTGAAAGAGCGATTCATTTAGTCTTTCTAATTCACATAGTATTATGGCAAAGCAGACAGCAATAGAACAAGATGGTACAATAACCGAGGCATTGTCCAATGCAATGTTTCGAGTAGAATTGGAGAATGGCCACGTAATAACGGCCCATATCTCTGGAAAAATGCGGATGCATTATATTAAAATCCTTCCTGGCGATAAGGTGAAGGTGGAAATGTCACCATACGATTTGTCAAAGGGGAGAATTTCTTTCCGATATAAATAAATTCTTGGGTATTGGTATGATTTTTGCCAACCACTTTGTTTGGCAAGTTGATAATAGTACTCGTATTTAATAAAAAACACTCTCATGAAAGTAAGAGCATCTGTAAAAAAGCGTAATGACGATTGTAAGATAGTTCGTCGAAAAGGACGCTTGTATGTAATTAACAAAAAAAATCCAAAGTTTAAGCAACGTCAAGGATAATTGCTTGAACGTAGTAATTAACATCCTTAAGTAAATCATTATGGCTATAAGAATTGTCGGTGTAGATTTACCTCAAAACAAGATTGGGGAAGTCGGTTTGACTTACATCTACGGAATAGGTCGTAGTAGTGCAAAGAAGATTTTGGCAGAGGCAGGCGTAGACCCAAGCATCAAGGTTCAAGATTGGACAGACGACCAAGCAGCTAAGATTCGTGAAGTGATAGGTGCCAACTACAGAGTGGAAGGTGACCTTCGCTCAGAAACACAATTGAATATCAAACGTTTGATGGATATTGGTTGTTATCGTGGTGTACGTCATCGTTTAGGTCTTCCGGTACGTGGACAAAGTACTAAAAACAATGCGCGTACTCGTAAGGGAAAGAAGAAAACTGTTGCAAATAAGAAAAAAGCGACGAAGTAACAACTTTTAGATACAATTTGTGTAGAGTTCGTGTTATAGAATATACTCACAATAGTGTCTGTTATAAATTCATTAAACAATTATGGCAAAGAAAACAGTTGCAACTAAGAAGCGCGTTGTAAAGGTTGATGGTGTTGGTCAACTTCATGTTCAATCGTCTTTTAATAACGTCATAGTTACGTTCGCTAATGGCGATGGTCAGGTCATTTCTTGGTCTTCAGCAGGAAAGATGGGCTTCCGTGGTTCTAAGAAAAATACTCCATATGCTGCTCAGATGGCAGCACAGGATTGTGCAAAGGTGGCATTTGACCTCGGTTTGCGCAAAGTAAAAGCTTATGTTAAGGGTCCGGGTAATGGTCGTGAATCAGCCATTCGTGCTTGTGTTGCTGCAGGTATTGATGTGATGGAAATTGTTGATGTTACTCCGTTGCCTCACAATGGTTGTCGTCCTCCAAAACGTCGCCGTGTATAATTAGATGTGGTCAGTAATATATGTTATTGGCAGAGTGTGAATAAATTAACTAAATTAAACAAGAATAATTATGGCAAGATATATTGGACCTAAATCTCGAATTGCGCGTCGATTTGGTGAACCTATTTTCGGACCGGACAAAGCCTTGAATAAGAGAAACTATGCTCCTGGTCAACATGGGGTTAACAGACGTAAGAAAACTTCTGAGTATGGTACTCAGTTGGCTGAGAAACAGAAAGCAAAATATACGTATGGTGTACTGGAACGTCAGTTCCGCATCCTTTTTGAACGTGCTCAGCGTAGCAAGGGTATTACGGGTGAGATCCTTCTTCAGTTGTTGGAGTCTCGTTTGGATAATATCGTCTATCGTTTGGGAATCGCTCCTACTCGTTCGGCAGCTCGTCAGTTGGTTAACCATGGACATATTGTTGTTGACGGAAAGGTTTTGAATATTCCTTCTTATTCTGTTAAACCTGGGCAAGTTGTCGGTGTTCGGGAAAGAAGCAAGTCCCTTGAGGTTATAGAGAAATCTCTCTCTGGTTTTAATCATGCTAAATATTCATGGCTGAATTGGGATGAGCAGGGGAAATTCGGAACTTATTTGAATGTTCCGGCTCGAGAAGAAATACCCGAGAATATCAAGGAACAACTCATCGTAGAATTGTACTCTAAATAATCGATAACTCATGGCAATATTAGATTTTCAAAAACCGGACAAGGTCGTAATGTTGGAATCCTCAGCGACGAAGGGAGTGTTCGAATTTCGTCCTTTGGAGCCGGGTTACGGCATCACTATTGGTAATGCTCTTCGCCGAATTCTTATTTCTTCGCTTGAGGGATACGCAATTTGCAGTATAAAGATTAGTGGAGTTGATCATGAATTTGCCACAATTCCTGGGGTGATTGATGATGTAACGAATATAATCCTTAATCTCAAACAAGTTCGTTTCCGTAAAGTGGATGAGACGGAGGCTGAAGCAGAGGTGATTAAAATCTCTGTCTCTGGAATGTCTAAACTGCTCGCGGGTGAATTCAATAAATATCTTCAACATTTCGAAGTCCTCAATTCGGATCTGGTGATTTGTGAATTGGATGAATCTGCATCTTTCGAACTTGAGATCCATATCAACAAGGGCAGAGGTTATGTGCCTGCTGATGAGAATCGTAATCCTAATGATCCCATTGGGGTTTTGCCAACGGATTCAATCTACACTCCTATTAGGAATGTGAAATATGCTATTGACCAATATCGTGTTGAGCAACGTACCGACTATGAGAAACTGACTCTTGAAATCCTTACAGATGGAAGCATTTCTCCGAAGGATGCACTTAAGGAAGCGGCAAAAATTCTGATATTCCATTTCATGCTTTTCTCTGATGAGAAAATAATTCTGGAAGAACATGAGACTGGTACAGGTGCACCGCTTGATGAGGAAATCCTTAGAATGCGCCAACTCCTAAATTCTCGTTTGGTGGATATGGATTTGAGTGTTCGTGCCTTGAATTGTTTGAAAGCCGCCGAGGTTGATACCTTGGGGCAGTTGGTTACCTACCATCGTTCCGACCTTCTCAAATTCCGTAATTTCGGAAAGAAATCACTTACGGAGTTGGATGAGTTGCTTGAAAAGAATAATCTCGCTTTCGGAATGGATATATCAAAGTATATGAACTGATAAAGAACTAATAAAATGAGACATAATAATAAATTCAATCATTTAGGTAGAAAGGCTGCTCACCGTGGGGCGATGCTGAGCAATATGGCTTGTTCTTTGATTATGCACAAGCGTATTAGTACTACCACTGCAAAGGCAAAGGCTCTCCGTATGTATATTGAGCCTATTTTGACGCGTGCAAAAGAAGATACAACTGCAAATCGCCGTCTTGTATTTGCTGAACTCAAACAGAAAGAGGTTGTAACAGAGTTGTTCCGTAATGTGGCTGCAAAAATTGCAGATCGTCCGGGAGGATATACTCGTATCTTGCGTACAGGCTTCCGCTTGGGTGACGCTGCTGAGATGTGTATCATCGAACTCGTTGATTACAATGAGAACATGTTGAAGGACGCAAAGAAAGAAACGAAGAAAACAACTCGCCGTTCTGCTAAGAAAACAACAAAGACTCAAGTGGAAACGGCTCCGGTTGAGAGCGAAGAACCCACTGCAAAGGCTGAGTAATTTGTTGCTTTTAACAAAACAAAGGGTACCCTGAAAAGGGTACCCTTTGTTGTCATTATTTATGATAACTCTTTATCGACAAACTTGACAGGGTTCCAGTTGCAGTACGCATACGGTGTTATGTGCGGGTACTTGTCGCTCATCGGATCCACGGACAACCAGTGCCCTCCAAGCGCATACGAATAATACCTCGCCCCGAAGTAGTCATACCCTGTCTCCGCATCGCGTTCTTTTCCTGTGAACTTGTACCGCTCGTCATACCCGCATGGTGTCTCGTTTATAAGCAGTTCCCCGAAAGGCGCATACTGCATGTATTGTATGGGCTTTCCTGTGGATTCCGTTATCCAGTTCGCCGAACCGAGATGATCGGAGTGACAGTAAAACGTCTCTTTATCAGGTCCGTTTATCTTTGCATTGTTCAGAATGGCATCGTATAGCATATCCCGCTTGCCCAGCACGGATACGGCATCCAACAGCCCCGCCTCTCCGCTGTAGAACAACTCCTCGCGCTTCTCTCCCTCGATATCCACCGTCGGCATGCTGCCGTTCAGTCCGCCCTCCTGCATAAAGGGATCCTGGTTCCCGTATGCCCTGTAAAACATCTGTGTTTTCTCCTCCTCATCCTGAGTGGGCTTGTCAATGCACGTCCATGCACTGTCCTGCACTCCCGGTCCGCCTCCTCCGATAACGGTCGCCAGCCGCTCCGTCCCCGCATAATAATGCTTCATATATCCCCTGGGTGTAACGACGATGTAGGGGTTGGGGTAGAGCACTATGTCGTCAAAAACGGCCTGTGCCCTTATATATCCCGAATTCACCCGGTCCATGCTGCTCGTCCCCGTCAGTTTATAGACCCGTTCCCCGTTGGCGTCATATCCGTAATATCCTGCAAACTTCTCCCCTAAAACAAACCGCAGCCTGTTCTCCTCGTCCCATTCATGGAATCGTGCCGCATTCTGCTTCCGCAGAATCACTTGTGCC
>JBNMIS010000009.1:0-35825 GCA_050873385.1 Bacteroidales bacterium
TGACGGGAGCATGGTGATCCGGCAGGATCTGACTATCACCGCCTTCAAGGATTCCCTGTTTTTTGTACCTCCCATTCCATTCGTGAGCGGGGGTGATACGATTTATACGGAACCTCTGTCGCTCAATGTGATACAACCTTTCGAAATAGACAGTACCGCCAATGCCATAACCGACATAAAACCTATTTATAAGGCACCTATATGGTGGTGGGGAATACTACGTTGGGTGCTATTGGCAATAGGAATAGCCGGCTTGGGAACAGGAATTTATTTTCTGGTCCGGTATATCCGGAAAAAGATTGCTGCAAAAGGGGAGACCGCGCAGACCGAACCCGAATTGCTGAGACCGGCAGACGAGGTCGCATTGGAGAGACTCGACAAAATAAAAGAGCAGAAACTCTGGCAACAGGGGCGCACGAAGGAGTATTACACCGAATTGACAGACGTGTTGCGCTACTATATGGCAAGGCGTTTTGAAGTAACGACACAAGAGAAAACTTCGGAAGAAATTCTTGTTCCGATGAAGGCTCTCCTTGAGAGAAGTCTTTATGACGGCTTGAAGAAAGTGCTTACACTGGCAGACCTTGTGAAGTTTGCAAGATGGCATCCTGAAACAGAAGAAAATGAGCAGGCTTTGCGTTTTGCCTATCACTTTGTGGAGGACACGGCGCAACCGGTTCAGGAAAACCAGGCAGAAACTATTGACGGCAAGAATCCAGATACAGATACGCAATCATGACATTTCAGAATCCATATTACTTGTTGCTGCTTTTGCTGCTGATACCCATAGTATTCTGGTATGTATGGGAGATGCACAAAAGTGACGCCAGTTTGCAAATGTCTTCCACATACGCTTTGCAGAAAAAACGTACATGGAAATTATATCTACTGCATGTTCCATTCGTTTTGACTGCGGCTGCAATCAGTCTGCTGACACTGGCTCTTGCACGTCCGCAACTGACCAACCGATGGCATAAGGAATCGACAGAGGGAATTGACATAATGATGGTGGTGGATATATCGGGAACCATGCAGGCGGAGGATCTGCGCCCTAACCGGCTGGAGGCAGCAAAGACTGTTGCAAGCGACTTCATAAACAGCAGGCCCAATGACAATATAGGGTTGGTTGTGTTTGCCGGTGAGAGTTTTACACAATGCCCATTGACAACGGATCATTTGGTTCTGATTAATCTTTTTGATGCCGTCAAGTTCGGTATGATAGAGGACGGTACCGCTATCGGTTTAGGTATAGCCAATGCAGTGAACAGAATGAAGGATTCGCAGACAAAATCGAAAGTGATTATCCTCTTGACAGACGGTTCGAACAATCGCGGCGACATTGATCCACAGACTGCTGCGGAAATAGCCAAGACATACGGGATACGTATTTATGCAATAGGTGTGGGCAGTTACGGAGAGGCGCGTGTTCCCGTGCAGACACCGATGGGCAGGCAATATGTCACGATGAAGAATGAGTTTGATGAGACGACGTTACGTCAAATCGCCCAGACAACGGACGGTGCATATTTCCGGGCGACAGACAATCAGAAATTGAAGTCCATATATCAGGAGATAGACCAGATGGAAAAGACCAAAATACGGGTGAGAGAATATTCCAAGAAGACCGAGTTTTTCCCTCCGTTCCTGTGGGCGGCATTCGCTTGCCTGATAGTGAGCATTCTTCTGCGTTATTTTGTTTTACGGACAATCAGCAATTGACAGGCATGTTTAGATTCGCAAATATACAAGCATTGTGGCTTCTTCTCCTGATACCTCTTTTGGCATCAGTCTATATACTTATCACACGGCATAAACGGAAACAGTTGCAGGCGTTCGGCGATATCCGACTATTGAAAGACTTGATGCCCAATGTCTCGCGTGTACGTCCAGTGCTGAAGTTCAGTTTGAGTATGGCAGCGTTGGTTGCTCTCATTATAGCCATGGCTCGTCCACAATACGGCGCGAAAGAAGAGGTTCACAAACGTGAGGGTATTGAGGTTATGTTCGCTTTGGATGTGAGCAATTCGATGTTGGCAGAAGATGTTGCACCTAACCGCTTAGAGCGCTCGAAACAGGTGTTTTCCAAACTGATTGACAACATGCAGGACGACAAAGTGGGCGTTGTCGTGTTTGCGGGCGAGGCATATACCCAGTTGCCAATCACGTGTGACTATGTTTCCGCCAAAATGTTTTTGCAGTCCATTACCCCTGATTTGATAAAAACGCAGGGCACCGTCATAGGACGGGCTCTCAAGACTGCGTCCATGGCTTTCGGTGAGAAGAGCGATGCATCGCGCGTGATTATCCTGTTTACGGATGGTGAGGATCATGACGACAATGCCGTGGAGGCAGCCAAACAAGCGAAAGAACAAGGCATTGAAATCGTGGTGGTCGGCATAGGAAAACCCGAAGGGGCACCCATACCCATAGCGGGAACAAACGGCTTCCGCAAGGACAGAGAGGGGAATGTGGTCGTATCACGGCTGAACGAGGAGATGTGCAAGTCCATTGCGCAGGCGGGCGGCGGCGTCTATGTCCGCTGCGACAATACCAATACCGCCAGACGGGTTATAGAAAACAGGCTTGACGAGTTTTCGAAAACCGAACTGGAATCGAAAGTTTACACGAACTACAACGAACAATATCAGACGTTTGTTGCGATAGCGTTGTTGTTATTGGTAGTTGAATTCTTTATTTTCAATCGTAAAAACAAGCGTTTCAGCCAAATGAACATTTTTGGAGAGAAGCAACGTAACAAAGGGACAAAATGAGATTGAAATATCTATTGTATATAGCGTGTTCCATGCTCCCCGCATTGGTGTACGGGCAGAAGGAGAGTAACGATGTCCGGCGTGGGAACAAGTCCTACAACAAGGAGGATTATGTAGAGGCAGAGGTTGACTACAGAAAGGGACTTGACAAAAACAAAGAGTCCTTTGAAGCCCATTTCAATTTGGGCAACGCCCTCTTCAAACAGGAGAAATATGCCGATGCCATAGAACAATACGAGGCTGCCGAGCAGTATACCGACGGAGACAAACAGAAGCAAGCCGCCATCAAACACAATATAGGTAATGCCCATTTCGCCCAGCAACAATATGGTGATGCCATTGAAGCGTACAAAAAATCGTTGAGAGACAATCCTAAGGACAACGACACGAGGTACAATCTGGTTAAGGCCATGCAGATGCTGGAGGCTCAGCAACAGCAGCAGAATCAGCCGCAGTCACAAGAAAAGCAGGACGAGAACCAGCAGAACCAACAAGACCAACAGCGGCAAAACCAACAACAAGAGGAACAACAACAGCAAGAAGACCGCCCGAAAATAGACCAAGAGACGGCGGAACAACTACTGCAAGCCCTTGAACAAGACGAGCAGGAGACGCAGGAAAAAGTGAAAAGACAGGAAAGCCAGGGCGGCAGGAGATTAGAAAAAGATTGGTAAGCAGGGGAAACAACGTTATGAGAAAGAGATTGAGTTTATTCATATATTTCATTTTGGCGGCAGGTTCCATTGTCGCCAATGATGTGGAGTTCAGAGCATCGGCTCCGGCACAGGTTATCGCGGGCAAACCGTTTCAGTTGACCTACACAACCAACCAGAAAGGGCGTGACCTCCGCATTCCGGAGATAGAAACCTTTGATGTCCTGGCCGGTCCGTACACAAGTACAAGCAGCAGCACGCAGTGGATAAACGGGAAACGTTCCTCCACCTACACGCAGACTTATACCTACACTTTGTGTGCCAGCAAGGACGGAACATTCTCCATCCAACCCGCCACTATCGTTATAGACAAAGAGACTTATACATCAAACGGACTGAAGATAACGGTTCTTCCACCTGACCAGACTGCAACCAACAGCGGTGCAGGAAGCGGCAACGGCAATGCGAACAGGGGACAGGGAGAGCAAACAGCGGGCAGCGACGTCAGGGACGGTGATATCTTCATCCGGACAATAGCGACCCGGACGAAGGTGCATGAGCAAGAGTGTATTCTGCTTTCCTACAAACTCTATTTTGCAGGAATGGACGTTGCCCAATTCACAAACAACACTACGTTGCCAGACTTCAAGGGCTTCCTCAAACAAGAGATTGACCTGGGCGAGATACAGACGGAATTGGAGCATTACAACGGCAGGAACTACCAAACGGCAACATTGTACCAGACTCTGCTCTATCCGCAGCATAGCGGTACGATACAGATTGAGCCTGCGACCTTTGAGGCTGTCGTCCGCGTTATGAACAGAGCGCAGACGCGCAGTATCTTTGACGACTTTTTCGGGACATACTCAACCGTAACCCGTTCGCTGAGGGCTCCCGGTATTTCCATTCATGTGGAGAACCTGCCTGCAGGAAAGCCAAAGTCGTTTATGGGCGGAGTGGGGCAGTTCCAACTCAAGTCGTCTCTCTCGGCGGATCAACTGCATACCAACGAAGCAGTCACTTTGCATCTGGAAATCACGGGCAACGGCAATCTGAAACTTCTAAAGACCCCGACCGTGGACTGGCCGGAAGGTTTCGAAGTGTATGATCCGAAGGTGAGCAACAGTTTCAAGACAACGGCGGGTGGCATGTCGGGCACGAAGACCATAGAATATCTTGCCATTCCGCGTTCCGCAGGGGAGTTTACCATTCCGCCGATAGAGTTTGCTTATTTCGATACGCAAAGCGACACATACAAGGTTCTCTCTACACCGGAGTACACTTTGCACGTCCAACGTGGTGCGGAGGAAAATGCTGCGATGGTTGCCGGCAGCCATGTGGAGAAAGAGGAAATCAAGCAATTGAATTCCGATATCCGATATATCTATACAGGGGAATTGCCCAAAGCACGAAAAGATGTCCTTCATTTCGGTGACGTCCAGTTCTGGCTGTGCTATCTTCTCCCATTGCTGTGCGCAAGCATTATCTTCTTTGTTTTCCGCAGGCAGATCCGAGAGAATGCCGACATAGCGAGGATGCGCTACAAGAAAGCGAACAAAGTAGCCCAACGAAGGTTGCGGCGTGCCAAGGCTCTTATGACACAAGGTGACAAGGGCGGATTCTACGAAGAAGTAGAACGTGCCGCATGGAGTTATCTGAGCGACAGACTTTCCATTCCGACTGCAGATCTGAACAAGGAGAACATCGCTCAGATATTAGGCAGGAAAGGTGTGGGTGAAGATGTTATAGCGCAAGTGCTCGGTCTGCTATCGGAAGCAGAGTTCGCACGTTATGCACCTGCGGCAACGGGACATCAGATGCAAGACATATACCAAGAGACCATACAACTCATTGACAGGTTGGAAACGTGTAAATTATAAAAACATGAAACGATTTCTCTCTCTTATCATTTCCATAGTATGCACGGCAGTTTTCTGCAGCGGACAGGAACCGTTGGCACAAGCGAAAGAGTATTATGACTCGGGCTCGTACTCAGAAGCAATCCTTCTGTATGATTCTCTACTGGCAGAAAATCCTTCCGCCGAACTGGAATACAACATAGGGAATGCTTACTACAAGGCAGGGGAGACAGGACGCAGCATCTTACACTACGAGCGGGCACTCCGTCTGCGCCCGCATTATCAGGATGCAAAATACAATCTGCAGATTGCAGAACGGCGGATAGTGGACAACATACAGAACGACAACACCACTCTGCTTTCTTTGTGGATCGCTTCTTTGATCCACTCCCTGTCGGAGGAAGCATGGATAAACCTGAGCGTTGTATTGTTTCTGCTATTTCTGGCGGGTGTCATCGTCTTTTCTTTTGTACACAGTGTCCCGTTGCGGAAAACGGGTTTCTATGCCGCTTGTATTGCCATCGTATTCAGCATTGTGTCCTTTGTTTTTGCGGGTGTGGAACACAAGCAGAATACAGAGAGACGTGATGCCATTGTGATGCAAGGCATTGTCAATGTGAAGAGCAGTCCTGACAAATCGGGTACCGACATATTCGTTCTGCATGAAGGAACGAAAGTGCGTATCCGTTCCACTCTTTCCGAGTGGGCAGAGATACAGGTGGCAGACAATGTGGGGTGGATCAAGTTGTCTTGTATAGAACGCATCTAATGCATATTCCTGTTCTTTCTGTTCTGTTGTCGCCAGTGTGGAGCCATATAATTCATGCTGACGAGACCTTGTTGGTGGCTATCAACCATGCCAACACCTGTTTTCTGGATCAGTTTCTTTGGAACATCTCTGCTCCAGCCATGTGGATACCTCTATATGCCGTGCTGACATGGTGCATCGTAAGACGCTACGGCAAGAACAGTATATGGATCATGCTGGCATTTGCTGCGTGTGTTGGATTGTCAGACTACATATCTTCCGGCATAATCAAACCACTGGCAGCCCGTCCGCGTCCGACCCATACGGAAGGAATAGAGGAACTGCTGCATATAGTGAACGGATATCACGGCGGGAAATACGGCTTTGTGTCTTCCCATGCCGCCAACACGATGTGCTGCACACTGCTTTTTTCTCTTGTGTGGCGAAACAGGATTTCAGCCATCAGTCTGTCGGTGTGGACCGCACTTACCTGTTGGTCGAGAATGTATCTGGGTGCACATTATCCTGCGGACATACTCGGAGGGCTGATTGTGGGAACAACTCTGGCTCTTGCAGGGTATTGGTGTCTGACAAGAAAGAAAAATATACTCAAGCAACAGGATTATCCACCTATCTACGACCGGTTGCCCAGCATCACTCTGCTAATCACGCTTGCGGTGTGCTGCCTGATATAATGCCACCACTGTCAACCGGTGAGGGCTGTTTACGCAAAACCGGCACCATCCGTCTGTTACCGTCTCCCAACTGGCAGTTCATATACTGATGATATTGCTCTTTCGTCAGCACTCTTTTCAGTTCTTCCGTTTTCTGATTGATGCGTGCCAACATCTCCGCACGCGTATTGGAGACACGTCGTGCTTTTGCATACTTGAGATTGATCTGATATATCGTGTCTCTCTGCTCCCGAGTGAGTTCCAACTCATGTTGCATCATTTCCGTCTGCTTTTCCGCCTCTTCTTCCGCCGTCCGGAAAAAAGGAGGCTGCGGTTGTGCTTTCAACAAAACGGCACAGCCACCTGCCAACAAGAAAAGTATTACTATTTTCTTCAACATAACCAAATCATCTTTATTACCGGCTTCCCGTTTATCCGAGGCGACGTCCACTTCCCGTCGAGGCCGGCTTCAGGGGTCGTCCGAGACGGCTTGCAAAGCACCAAAAAGGAAGTACATCCCTTTATCTCTCAAGGAAACAGAAATTTACCGAAGTCCTACCCGAAAAAGATGTTGCAAAAAGACTTATGCCACGTACTGCAACAATCCTCTCCGGAAAACATCATACACTCCCCAATATTACATTGAACTCCTGCTTCCCAGAGTGCCTGAGAACCGTACTCCAAGAAATACAAACATCGTACCAACAGGCGGACTACAAGTAACTGAAAAAGTTTTTCGCGGTTACGTTTTTTGTAGTATCTTTGTCAATGGTTTAAGGTCAGTGTTAACATTCATGAAACGAACTATATATTTTATTGCCATCTTTGTTTTTTTTGCCATTGCCGAGGCTCAGGCTATCAACCGGCAAGAACTTACGGACAGCGTGAGCAGATATATTTCCCAATACGCTTCCGTAGGGAAACTGTCCGTACAACGCATCCGCGTGAGGAACCATTCGGCACAAGTCTATTTCTCCAAGAACTTGAGCGGAATATCAATGACACCGCAGATTGCAGCAGACTTGCGGAAGATTGCGAACCATTATGTCTTTGCGGGAACGAACGGAGATGTGAAAATCTTTACGGACGGCTACGAAGTATCGGAATTGATACAAAACAGATTGCTCCCGAAAAACCAGAGACGTACACCCTATACCCTTCAGACAACGATTCCTCTTGTGTGCAACCAGTCCCGCCCTTACAAGATTCCGGAAGGACTGGAGGGCATACATCTGGTGGTGTACGGAAGTCACGGATTGTTTTTTAACCAGCAGAGAGAGACCTGGATGTATCAGCGAGCCAAACTCTTCACTACCGTAGAGGACCTTTATACCTCCTCCTACACTATGCCGTTTCTGGTTCCGATGCTTGAAAATGCAGGTGCTATTGTGCTGCAACCAAGAGAACGAGACACCCAGACGACAGAGGTTGTTGTGGACGACAGAGACCATGATGCCGTGTCGTGTTCCTCCGCCTGGCGTTTCGAGAAGGAGGGAGGTTTCGGCAAGAAAGCCGACAATGCCCCTCTCTACGAGGGGGAGAATCCGTTCACGATGGGAGGATATGTCTCTGCACGCACAAGCCATGACATAAACAAGACCGATACGTTCACTTATTATGCAGACGTGCCGAAGAAGGCGGAATATGCTGTTTATGTATCGTATAAATCGTTGCCTCACAGCACACGTGAAGCCCGCTATACGGTTTACCACAACGGACAAACGACTTCCTACAGCATAAACCAGCGAATGGGAGGAGGTACATGGATATACCTCGGGACATTTGAATTTTCCACGGACAGGGAGACAAACAAGATAGAGGTAAGCAACTACGGCAGACCCAATGAAACAGTGACAACCGATGCTGTCAAGATAGGCGGCGGAATGGGAAGCGTGGCGCGATACAGCGTTCCGAACTCCATTCCCGATGTTCCTTCGTCTGCCAAGCCGAAGCCGCATGACAGCGAGAAACCTTTCGTTTCTCCCACGGATACGACAATGACCTATGTGAGCGAGATGCCCCGATACATGGAGGGTGCACGCTATTGGCTCCAATATGCAGGTGTTCCCGATTCCGTTTACAATTTTACGCATAGCCATAATGATTATATCGATGACTATACATCACGGGGCAGGTGGGTCAACTACATAGCAGGCGGTTCGGAAGTGAATCCCGATAATCCGGGATTAGGAATACCGGTCCATCTTTCCCTGGCTTTTCATACAGACGCAGGCATCCGGCACAACGACAGCATAATCGGCACGCTGCTTATTTATACCGCTTACAGCGACAAACGCGAGACTTGTTATCCGACGGGAGTGAGCAGGCTGGCGGCACGTGATTTCGGGGATTATGTACAGACTCAGATAGTGGAAGACATACGTTCGTCCTTCGCTCCCGAATGGAACAGGAGAATGCTCATGAACTCCTCCTACAGCGAGAGCCGTAATCCGGAAGTGCCGGCACTTATACTTGAATTGCTATCCCATCAGAACTTTGCCGATATGCGTTACGGACTGGACCCCCGTTTCCGATTTCTGGCAAGCCGTGCCATCTATAAAGGGATAGTCCGTTTTATCCATGAACAATACGGCACACCTTACTGCATACAGCCGCTTCCCGTAAAGAACTTCGGAATGCATTTCGCCGGTGCGACGCAGGACAGTGTCTGTCTCACGTGGGAACCGACGACAGACAGCCTTGAAGCGACTGCCCAACCATCGTATTATATCCTTTACACCCGCAGAGATTCTTCGGATTGGGATAACGGCATGTGCGTTTATGGTACGCACCATACTCTTTCCCTCCAAAAAAACTCCCGGTACGACTTCCGGATAGCCGCCGCCAACGGAGGGGGCATCTCTATGCCTTCGGAGACACTATCGGCTCACATCGCATCGAACGAAAAAGGACGAATACTCATTCTCAACGGTTTTACCCGTGTAGGCGCCCCCGAGAGTTTCACGATAGATTCCACTTATGCCGGTTTTTACAAGACGCACGGTATCCCATACGGCACCGACATCGCTTATATCGGTGAACAATATGAGTTCCAGAGGAGAAAAGGATGGAAAAGTGATGATGACGCGGGATTCGGAGCATCATACGCAGACTTGAGCAACGCCCTGTTTGCCGGCAACAACTTCTCTTATCCCGTTATGCACGGCAAAATCCTGCAGCAATCGGGTTACACCTATCTCTCTTGCTCGGCATCGTCGGTAGACTCTATTCCCGCCGAGTTCCAGTTGGTTGATATCATTATGGGTCAACAAAAAGAGACTTGTACCGGTACACAGAAAAAGACCTATGCCTTCAAGACTTTTGACGAAAAACTCCAGCGGGCAATTACCCGATATTCGCATGAAGGCGGCAACCTGTTGGTAAGCGGAGCCTATATCAGCAGTGATTTGAGCCACAATACACACACAACCCTGCAGGACCACCAGTTCCTGACATCCCAACTGCATTGTGATTACCGGACACAACATGCAACAAAGCGAGGTGTCATATCATTTCAAGGCAGGAAGTACCAACTGCAGACTTCGCCGGATCCTGTCATCCTGCATGCCGAAAATGTGGAAGGAATAACCCCAACGGGCGACCAAGCAACCGTCTGTGCCCGCTATGCAGACAGCGGAGTCTGCGCCGGTGTCAGATACAAAGGGACCAATCAATTGCTTGTGTTCGGTTTCCCGATGGAATGTATTCAGGACTTCTCTGCTTTTTACACTTCCTGCATAGACCTATTGTTTACTTCAACTCAAAAATAAATTATGTCAAAGAAAAAGAAACTGCCCCTATACGAACAGGTGGAAATAACGGACATTGCCGCCGAAGGAAAGGCCTTGGCACGCATTGACGATTGTGTCGTATTTGTTCCTTACTGCGTTCCCGGAGATATAGTCAATCTACAAATCACGAAAAAGAAGCATAACTATATGGAAGGGCGCGTGGACAGTTTTGTCCGTTATTCCGAGAAGCGCTGCCAACCCGTGTGCAAGCACTACGGCGAGTGTGGCGGTTGCAAATGGCAGATCCTTCCCTACGAAGAACAACTCAAATACAAGCAGAAACAAATAGCAGACAATCTGACCCGTATCGGAAAGATAGCGCTACCTTCCATCTCCCCCATTTTGGGCTCGAAGCATATATATGCTTACCGGAACAAATTGGAATTCACATTTTCGGACAAGCGCTGGGTCAGTTGGGAAGCCATTCACCAAGCAGGAGGGATAGAGAATATCTCCAAGGACAACGGTTTAGGTTTCCATATCCCGAATTGTTTCGACAAAGTTCTTGACATAACCGAGTGTCACTTGATGTGCGATACCAATGACCGCATACGCAACACCGTCCGGCAATATGCAACCGACCATTCCCTTTCGTTTTTTGACTTGAAAAAACAGACAGGTTTTCTCCGCAGTCTCATACTCAGGAACAACCATAAAGGGGAGTTCATGCTTATTGTCGTTTTTGCGGAAGACCGCAAGAAAGAACGTGAAGACTTGCTGACCATGCTGCACGATACGTTTCCCGAGATCGTCTCACTGCTTTATGCAATCAACACCAAGTGCAACGACACCATCAATGATCTTCCCGTTTACACATTTTACGGTTCGGATTATATCATAGAAGAAATGGAGGACTTGCAGTTCAAAGTAGGTCCCAAATCGTTCTATCAGACCAATACGGAGCAGGCACACATCCTTTATCAAGTTGTGCGGCAGTTTGCGCAGTTGCACGGAGAAGAGTCGGTTTTTGATTTATACACGGGCACAGGAACCATTGCGAACTTTATAGCCCATGAGGCCAAGCGGGTGGTAGGTATTGAATATGTTCCGGAAGCCATTGAAGATGCCAAAGTCAATTCGGAGATTAACCATATTGACAATACGATTTTCTTTGCGGGTGACATGAAGGATATTCTGACGGAGGAGTTTCTTATCCGCCACGGACGTCCGGATGTGATTATAACAGACCCTCCAAGAGCAGGAATGCACGAGGATGTCATTAAAACCATTTTGCTGGCTGCGCCGTCCCGAATCGTTTATGTCAGTTGCAATCCAGCCACACAGGCACGTGACCTGGCATTGCTGGACTCGGAATACATCGTCACAAGAGTGCAACCGGTTGACATGTTTCCGCATACGCAACATGTGGAGAATGTAGTGTTGCTGGAAAAACGATAGAATATCAGCCGACATATAAGTTTTATGGCAAGTTAGTTCCCTTCTACAACAGGGGACGAACTTGCTGTCAGAAGCCGACAGCCATATGACTCATATCTAACTCCGTGCCATTTGTTAGGAATTACTCCGTAAAATGGGGTGTTTTATAGAAATTCCAGTTGCTCGAGACGTTCCAGGGATTTAGATATATCTTTCTTTTCTGTTGCGTGAGCAGAAGACAGAAAAGAAAGGGAAGACTCCCTTGACTATTCCATAGGATGAGGTGGTTATAGAAATCCTATTTGTTCGAGACGTTCCAGGGGATTGGACAGTTCTTCCCTTTCTTTTGTATGACCAAAAGAAAAGAACAATGGGACTCCCCCAACCCCCTCAAAGAGGGGGCTATGTCGTACTTCACTCATAGGCAAACTCAATGCCGGAAGCAGCAGACACGACAATCCGCAGAATCCAATCCGGTATTTCCTTCGGGGCTTTGTCTATAATTATCCGAACAACCACTTTAGTATGACTCGTTTTGATGCGGTTGCCATGGTTTCCTGAAAATGCCATATTGCACGGATATAAAAAAAGACGTATCTTTGCAGGACGCTGTGCGCTTATATACCCATATACAGAACAATATATTTTTTTACCATATTACGCAATAAATATGCAAGATCATACAAGAAAGAAAAAACAATCTTTCAATACATTTCCCCTTTTGTTTACGACCAGTTATATGCCTCGTTGGGGTGTACTACTGGTAGATCTTTTTTTGTGTGCCGTGGCGTACGTTATCAGTTATGCCATAGGGACAAACCTTTTTCATTACGGTTTTGAAACGGTTCTTCCTATATGGAGCCAGATGGGCATTTTGCTTATCTTGCAATTATTGTTCTTCATTATTTTGCAGACATATGCAGGAATATTGCGTTATTCCACATTTGTTGACACTGTACGCATTTTGCTGGCAGTAGTGCTGGCAGGAATAACCAATTTGATAATCAATGCCATAATAGGATACTATACAGGGCAGAAACTGCTATTGAATACCATCCCGCTGCTTTATATATCCGTTGCATTCATGTTTCTCTTCTGTTTGCGTGTAAGTGTGAAAACGCTTTACGAGATTGTTGCCAAAAACAGCAGTACGAGAGTGTTGATTTACGGAACGCAATCGGCGGGTATTGCAATTGCCAAAATGCTTCGCAGTTCTGGAGATTCGCGGTATCAGCCTGTAGGATTCATAGAAGACGACAAGAACAAGAATGCCCATACTCTGCTCGGCATGAATATCTACCATCTTGACGAGAAACTGATAAAGCGTATGGAGGCAAAAGATATACATGATGTTATTGTGTCCCCCTTGAAAATGAAGCAATTGGTTCCGAGCCGTGATCTGGCGATATTCCTCAATCATAATATCCATATTCTGACGGCTCCCAACATCAGCGAATGGCACGAAGAAGACAGTGACAAGCAATACAGCAAACGACGTATAGCCATAGACTCCATCCAGATAGAAGACTTGCTGGAACGTCCGGAGATTAATATCAATACGGAAAATGTCCGCAATACATTGAAAGACAAGACGGTTCTGGTTACAGGTGCGGCGGGAAGTATCGGCAGCGAATTGGTACGCCAGATCATTTCATTTTCTCCCTATTCCGTTATTCTGCTGGAACAGGCGGAATCGCCTCTGCATGATTTGATGATGGACTTGAGGCATCAGCATCCGGAACAGCGTCTGATAGCATGCATAGCCGATGTAAGAGACCGGGAACGGATAGAGGAAGTGGTAAAGAATTTCCGTCCTGACATCATTTATCATGCCGCCGCCTACAAACATGTTCCTCTGATGGAGGATCATCCTAATGAAGCAATCCGGGCAAATGTGGCAGGAACCAAGAATATGGCTGACATGGCGGTTAAATACGGCGTGGAACGCTTTGTAATGATCTCTACCGACAAGGCCGTCAATCCGACGAATATCATGGGTGCCAGCAAACGTATTGCGGAGATTTACGTACAATCACTTTTCAAGCAACTTGTGAAAGAGAATCCAGATTGCACCAAGTTCATAACAACGCGGTTCGGCAATGTGTTGGGTAGCAACGGAAGTGTGATCCCCTATTTCAAGAAGCAGATTGCCGAAGGGGGGCCGGTCACGGTGACGCATCCGAACATTATCCGTTATTTCATGACTATTTCTGAAGCCTGCTGTCTCGTTCTTGAAGCAGGAACATTAGGAAACGGCGGAGAGATATTCGTCTTTGACATGGGGCATCCCGTCAAGATACTTGACCTTGCCAAGAACATGATACGTCTTGCAGGCTATATGCCGGGAGAAGATATCCAGATCGTTTTCACGGGATTGCGTCCAGGGGAGAAACTATATGAAGAACTGCTCAACAAGAAAGAGACAACTCTTCCGACAGTCAACCCTAAGATTATGATTGCGAAAGTGCGCGAGTTCCCGTTTGATGAAGTAGAAAAGGAAGTGAACACACTGATTGCTACAAGTCATGAAGGCAAGCCCTTTATTACGGTCAGCCAGATGAAGCATATTGTGCCCGAATATATCAGCCAAAACAGTATCTATGAACAACTGGATACCTCTTACACAACGGAAAGAAAGAAGTAAACAAGTATGATTATTGACTTTTTCTCCACACGTCCCCAATTTCTCATTCTTGTCAGTTTTCTGATAGGTTTGGCCTGTATGCCTATTGTGAGGAAGATAGCCCGAGAGAAACATTTCGTTGTGAAGCCCAACAAACGGACCAGCCACGTAGGTGAAATACCCAATATCGGAGGTCTGGATATATGTTTCAGTTTCCTGACGGCATACCTGTTGTTTGAGGTGGATACGACTCTGATACGGCAATCCCAGTTTATACTGATAGGTGTTCTCACTATCACCATGATCGGCTTTACGGACGATATATTGGACTTGAGCCCTTTGAGCAAACTGATGGGCGAGACACTGGCGGGTATTGCTTTAATAGGTTTTGCAGACATACGTCTGACCAATTTGCACGGATTCCTAGGGGTAGGGGAGATAGGGATAATACCCAGTTACTTGTTGTCGTTTTTTGTGCTGATAGTGATAGTGAACGCTATCAATCTGATAGATGGAATAGACGGTCTGGCATCCGGTTTGGGTATACTCTATTGTGTCTGTTTCGGCGTATATTTCCACTTGTGCGGGCACTTGCATTGGGCTGCATTTGCATACAGCATGATAGGCAGTCTAGCCGTATTCTTCATCTACAATGTGTTCGGACGCAAGAAGCGCAAGATATTTATGGGCGATTCGGGTTCTCTGCTGCTCGGGTATATACTCACCGCCTTTGTTTTCCATTTCTGTGAGATAAATGCCTATCATGAGGTGCCTGACGTTCTATGCTGCAAAGCGGCACCTGCTGTGGCAATATGCATCCTGAGCATTCCGCTGTTTGACACATTGCGCGTTATGCTTACACGAATAAAACACAAGCAATCGCCTTTCTTGCCGGACAAAAATCATATCCACCATCTGCTTCTCCGCATAGGTTTAAACCATCTGCAGACCACGTGTCTGCTTTTGAGTGTGTCGCTTATGTTCATAGTTCTTGCTTATGCGGGAAGGAACTGGAGTATCTGGCTTCTTATCAGTGTGAACCTCTTTTTCTGCATCCTTTTGACGTGGATATTGTGGCGGATTGTGGACTACAAAACTTCCAAACAAAATGATCAACATTGAGCACCTGAGCCAGGAATTCTCCTCCAAACCTATATTGGAAGATATATCTTTCCTCATTAACAGGAAAGACAGGATAGCCCTTGTGGGGAAAAACGGAGCAGGCAAGACTACGTTGCTGAGGTTGATTGCAGGCGAGTATAAACCCACCAGGGGGAGCATATCTTATGACAAGGATATCACTATCGGTTATCTTCCCCAGCAAATGCAGCATGCAGAGGGTACGACAATCCGCGAGGAAGCACGCAAAGCCTTTCAACACATATTGGATATTGAGAACTCAATACAAGAACTAACTACCCAATTGTTGGAAAGAGAAGATTATGAATCGGAAGAATACCAACGACTCATTGATCAATTGACCCATAATAACGAATTGTTGCAGTTGCTCGGCGGTAAGAATTTCGACGGAGAAATGGAACGAACACTATTGGGACTGGGCTTCGAGCGCAAGGATTTCGACCGCCCCTGCTCAGAGTTTTCGGGAGGTTGGCGTATGCGTATCGAATTGGCAAAGATTCTTCTCCTGCGTCCTGACGTATTTCTTCTGGACGAGCCTACCAATCATCTTGACATTGAATCCATACAATGGCTGGAGCAATTCCTGCTGCAAAGCGGAAGCACAATACTCCTTGTCTCACATGATCGTGCCTTTATAGACAATATAACCAATCGGACTATCGAAATCTCGTTGGGGCATATCTATGATTATTCCGTGAACTATTCCCACTTTGTAGAACTTCGCAAGGAACGCCGAGAACAACAGATACGTGCGTATGAGAATCAGCAGAAGATGATTCAGGAAACGGAAGAATTCATTGAGCGATTCCGTTATAAAGCCACAAAGGCAGTGCAAGTACAATCCCGCATCAAGCAGTTGGAGAAGATTGAACGAATTGAAGTAGATCAAGAAGACACATCACGTTTGCGTCTGCATTTTCCTCCTGCGCCCCGTTCAGGCGATTATCCTGTCGTTATTGAGGATCTGGCAAAGTCGTTTGGTGATCATACGGTCTTTTCTGGCGTTAATCTGACATTGAAGAGGGGAGAAAAAGTAGCGTTCGTCGGAAAGAACGGAGAAGGGAAAACGACTCTAGTACGTTGTATAATGGGTCAGATACCCTATGAAGGTTATATCAAGACAGGTCACAATGTGAAGATTGGCTACTTCGCTCAGAATCAGGCCTCGCTTCTGGACGGAGAGTTGACGGTCTTTGACACCATAGACCAAGTAGCTGTGGGGGATGTGCGGACAAAGATACGTGATATTCTCGGCGCCTTTATGTTTGGAGGTGAGGAGTCGGAGAAGAAAGTGAAAGTTCTTTCCGGAGGCGAGAAAAGCCGGTTGGCAATGATCCGTCTATTATTGGAGCCTGTAAACTTGCTCATCTTAGACGAACCGACCAATCATCTTGATATGCAGAGCAAGGATGTACTGAAAGAGGCTTTGCTCAAGTTTGACGGGACGTTGATTGTTGTGTCCCATGATAGATACTTTCTGGACGGATTAGTTGATAAGGTGTATGAGTTTGGAGGCGGTAAAGTGAAAGAGCATATCGGCAGTGTTTACGATTTCCTGCGCAAGAAGCAAATCGAGACTCTTCAAGAATTGGAACATAAAACGCCTGTTGCTGCTGCGACTTCGTCTTCCGTGTCCGATTCAGTCGGCAAGCAGGACTATGAGAAGCAGAAAGAAAAGGCCCGTCAGCAACGCAAGACAGAAAAACAGATCAAGGAAACGGAAGAAACCATCGCCCGACTGGAGAGCGAGCAGAAACGATTAGAGGATTTGTTTTCCAAGGACAGTGGTACGCAGACGTCCGAAAACATGCAACACTACGAAGCCGTCCGCCATCAGATAGAGCAGAAAATGTATGAGTGGGAGTTGCTTCAAGAAGAGGCAGAAAAACAATAAAAGATGGAAGAAACAATCAGATACATCATATCTTTTTTGCTGTACGGCAACTCAGAGGCAGCAGAGTTGGTAGGGTATACTTCCGATGCATCCCTTTGGCATAACTACAAAGTCGTAATTATCCCTAACGGACATTTTGGAGTAAACATTGTGCCACCCTCTTTTGAAAGTCTGCAGATTGATACAGTAGGAACAACTGCCATCGTACACACCGACATCGTCTACAACACTTTCTTCTTTATTTCCAGGGCGGAGGAACTGATGAATTCCCAAAGAGACCGGCATAGCCGTTTCTGCGCAAAGTATTCTTTGCTCGGACAAAACAACCGTTTGCAGATTCCTTTGGTTGACGAGTACTCACACATCCTACTCAAGTTGCTGTTCATTGCACCGCCTCAACCGCACTACAATCACATATATCTGACACACGACATTGATACCATTGCGTTCTATCGCCATTTGCGGGGTTTTCTCGGCGGAATAAAGCGAGGAGAAACTCAAGAGGCTATTGCGTCTCTGAAAGATATACGACATGATCCTGCCTATACATTCCCATGGATAATGGACCAGGACGCCTGTGTGCCGAGTGCCGAAGTGATTTATTTTGTGAAGAATACCCGGGGGAGGGGTTTCGACTACCCGCAATACAATCTATCAGGCAAAGATTACCTGCACTTGAAACAACTATTAGACAAATCGGGAGCAGAAACAGGTCTGCATTCCAGTTACTATGGTGTTTCCTGTACAAGATTCACGTGTAACCAGACATTTCATCGTTCCCATTATCTCAACTGCTCCATAGAAACAATGCAGTTGCTTGCGGACAGGGGGATCACAGACGACTTCACGATGGCTTTTCCTGATTGTGCTGGTTTCCGCTTGCAGACCTCCCGTCCGGTAAAGTGGATCAATCCGAGAACCATGAAACTGACATCCTTGACTCTCCATCCGCTAACAGTTATGGATTGTACTTTGTCTTCACCTGAGTATATGAACCTGCAAACGGAGGACGAGGCATACTTCTTCTGCGAGCAACTGTTCAACAAAGTACGCCAGTATGCGGGGGACATCAACCTCTTGTGGCATAACACTTCTTTTTTGAAAAGTTCATATCATACCACCCTATATCCGAAACTACTCAAAGGGCTTCGGCACTATTCCATGAAATGACGTACAAACCACGCATACTGATTCTTGCCGATCCTTACGGGATGCCTTCCTATGCACCCCGTCTCCGTTTCCTGTGCGATTATCTTGCGGACAAGGGATATTCTATTTCGGTTTATACCGAAGCCTTTCAGCCGCACGATTTTCCCCACGCATATCCCATCCATGAGAAACCAATACGAAAAGGTACATTCCATTGGGCGTTTCGTTCTTTCTGGTCATTACTTACCGATTACCGCAACCGTAGTTTCTCTACCTGGGTGCAAAAGCAGATAAGCGGACAATGTTATGATGTAGTTTTCTGCACCACTTTCTCCACTTTCCCTCTCCGTGCCGCCGCAGAAGTCGCCCGTAAACGTAATCTCCCGTTATTGACCGATATACGCGATGTGGAAGAACAGGTCGCGGGGGAACAATACCAAGGACACCGGCAATGGTGGGTACGTCCGTTCCGCAGGTGGTACAAGATTGCCAATGTGCGCCGCCGCAACCGTGTCTTGCGCATAGCAGATTGCGTGACGACCATCTCTCCATGGCATGTGGATTTTATCCGCCGGTTCAATCCAAACGTCCGTCTTATCTATAACGGCTATGATCCTGCACAGTTCTATCCCAAGGATATGCCCACAGATGTATTCCTTATCACTTACATCGGCAAAATATATGAATTTCAAAGTCTGTCTCCGATAGAACGTGCAGTCCGTGAACTCAACATCTCCGACATACAACTGAATCTGCATACTCCCGACCGCAATACCATTCCGTTTACCGCAGTGGGGGACGAACTGAGACGCAGCAGTGTTGCCGTGGTGTTGACCAATCCCAATGCACACGGAATGATGACCACCAAGTTTTTTGAGGCACTCGGGTGCGAAAAGCCCATTCTATGTGTTCCATCTGACGAGGGGTGTTTGGCACAGACTATCCATGAAACCAATGCGGGCATTGCCACCGTTGATATGGAGGAAATCAAAGCCTTCATTCTAGAAAAATACCATGAATGGAAAACCCATGGATTCACCCGCCAACCCGTTATCAACAAGTCACAGTTCTCCCGTACACACCAGGCCGAGCAATTTGAACAACTATTTCTTCAACTTACCGACCATCAATAATGCCTGTAGTCAGTGTCATAGTACCCATTTACAATGCTGAACCGTATTTGGCACAGTGTATTGAGTCTCTTCTGAATCAAACGTACCATGATTTGCAGATTATTCTGATAGACGACGGTTCTACCGACAATAGTCGTTTCATTGCCGGACAATATGCCCAAAATGACAAACGCATAGAACTCCATACGCAACCCAACCAAGGGCAGTCCGCCGCACGCAACAACGGTATGCGCCATGCCACGGGTGATTATCTGTCTTTTATCGACTCCGACGACTACATTGATGCTGATTTCTATCAAACCCTTCTCAACGCCTGCCGTCCCGATACCGACATTGTACAAACAGGCTACCGTCGTGTGCAAGAGGGCAAAGTGCTCACCGAGCAGTGTCCCCGTACATTTTTTCAATTCACTACACCATGGAGCCGGCTCTATCGGCGTGATTTTCTCACATGCCACCAATTGGCATTTCCCGAGGGCATGATTTACGAAGACGTACTCTTCTCCATTGATCTCTGGAGTGCGCACCCGATCTATCAGATGGTTGACTATACCGGCTACAATTATCGTTTGCATCCCCTCTCCACCACAGCCTTGCGTAATCACAGGGCGGAACAAACTCTATATGCAGCGTTGCGCCAGCGTTATTCCACGGCACACGATTGGAGACAGAGATTGCTAATCCTATACACCGGTCTACGACTGAAACTACACTTTATACGCCATGAATAACGAACACATCCTTCAACTTCTGCATCGGGAGGTTATCCCTGCCATCGGTTGTACAGAACCAATAGCCGTTGCACTCTGTGTGGCACGTGCCACCGAACTTCTCGGAGCCGAACCCGACCGCATCACCGTGCACATGAGCAAGAATATCTACAAGAACGCCATGGCGGTAGGTATTCCCAACACGGGCATGACGGGGCTACCGATAGCCATTGCCTTGGGTGCCACCATCGGGAGATCCGAGTATCAATTAGAGGTACTGCGCGATGCCACACCTGATGCCGTAGCCTACGCCCGCGCATATATGGAGCGTGTGCCTGCCGATATTCAGGTGGATGCCGATGTGCCCGATGTCCTCTATATCCGTGCCGAAGTGTCGAAGAATGGCATTTCCACCCACGCCACTATCCAAGGTGACCACACCCGCTTCGTGGACGACACGGCAGACAACACCAATGACACAGAATCATCGGCACATGGAGCATCCATTAACGAACAACTGACATTTCATGCTGTTTATCAGTATGCTACCACAGTTCCCTTGAACGATGTCCGTTTCCTCCTTGAGGGTGCAGAGATGAATGTCAATGCTGCCAAGACCTCTTTCCATGGAGATTACGGGCATGGTTTGGGGAAACTTTTGCAGGCTCAGCGCAAGCGCAAATGTATGCCAACATGCCGCAATCTGTTGCCCGCTATCTTTGGTAACACCTTGTTCACTAAAATACTCAGTTACACCAGCGGGGCATGCGATGCACGCATGTCAGGGGCTATGGTATCGGTTATGTCCAATTCGGGGTCCGGTAACCAAGGAATATCCTGCTCCGTACCGGTATATATCTATGCCAAAGAGAACGACTGCACCGAAGAACAAATGTTGCGAGCCTTGACACTTAGCAATCTTATGGTTATCTACATCAAACAGTCGCTCGGCCGTCTATCGGCTTTATGCGGTTGTGTGGTTGCAGCAACGGGTTCAGCCGCCGGCATAACCTATCTGATGGGCGGAGGATATGAGGAAATCACCTATGCGGTTAAAAATATGATCGCCAACATATCCGGTATGATATGTGACGGGGCAAAGCCCGGATGCGCACTCAAGGTTACAAGCGGTGTGGGGACCGCCGTTCTTTCTGCTGCTCTGGCGATGCAACATTCTTATGCCGATGCGACGGAAGGCATTGTGGAAGACGATATTGACCGAACTATCCGTAATCTCACCCGCATTGGTCGCGAAGGTATGACGCAAACCGACGACCTCATATTGGACATCATGTTACACAAAAAGCAATGACAGCCATGTTGCTCTATCCCAATGCCAAAATAAATCTCGGGCTGAACATCGTATCACGCCGTCCGGACGGTTATCATAATCTGGAAACGGTCTTTTTCCCTGTTCCCGTTTGCGATACCCTGCAAATTGAACGAGATGACGCCATCCCGTCGATAGCCTTTACTACCGCCGACGGTATTCCGCTGGATTGTTCCGACGCAGACAACATTATAGTCCGTCTCTATCAGCAGATGCGGAAAAAATATGCTATAGGAGGAGTGCGTATCCAACTGTCAAAACATATTCCTTTCGGTGCCGGATTAGGCGGAGGAAGCAGTGATGCCGCCTATGCCGCCCTTGCACTGAACGACTTGTTCCACCTTGCACTGAGCAAGGAAGAACTCAAAAAAGAAGTAAGTACTTTGGGAGCCGATTGTGCTTTCTTCGTGGAAAACCGCCCATGTTACGCGACGGGGATCGGTGATGTTCTTCAGCCTATAGAACTGTCTTTGAACGGATACGAGATGTTGCTTGTGAAGCCCAACGATATATCTGTCAATACAAAGACAGCCTATCAAGGTATTGTGCCTCATCAACCTGCTTTTCCATTGCTTCGGGCCTTGCAATCTCCTATAGAACAATGGAAAAATGTTATTGTAAATGATTTTGAACGTACGGTTTTTGCCGGTTATCCTCTTATAGCCGCCCTCAAGCAACGTATGTACGAAGCTGGTGCAATCTACGCATCCATGTCGGGCAGCGGTGCGGCTGTTTTCGGGTTGTTCCGGCAGGGAGTTCTGCCAGAGTCTTTGACATTCAGCAATTGCTTTATCTTCCGTACGATATTATCCCGTTAAGCGGATAGTCTTTATACGGATGCGGCGCAAGAAAACATCGCAAAGGTTTTGACGAGGGGTCGTTGAGGTCGGCTTGAGGGGTGCCAAACGGCAACGACTTCCAAGTATGTCTGGAGAGAAAAGGACTCTGTAATCACAGGGATTTCATCCGAATCCCATATTACTTATAAAAGCATTGAAATGAAACATGTTATACCGACAATCCAATGTCTATGTTCCGAAAAATATGGTATATTGGAAGATTTTGTCTATCTTTGCTGCAAACTTGTGCAGATGATATTTGACTTATATGGCAGTCGGTATCGTATTGTACATTTTCTTGGATACAGAAGAATACATTATGAACTATAAATGACTAAATTATTTTGCCTATGAAGCATACTGTGTAAACTGATTGCACACATATAATAAGATAGCGTTATCTTTATCTCACACATTCTATAAATTTCGGCAAATTTTTATTTAATGTAGTTGTGAAGTAAAGTTCAGCGCTCACTCGCAAGGGTGGGCTTTGCTTCGTTGATTCAACTACAAAGGGTGTTTGCCGATACCTATAGAATGTGAATTAAACAAAAGTTTAGTCCACTTTTTTTGTGTGCATATTTAATGGACGGACCCGGAGTAACCGAAAAGCCGGAAGTGAGTAGGGAAACAGAATGACTTATAAAGAATGAAAAAATCACATTGTATTCTTATCGGAGCATGCATTATTTTACTGAGTTCGTGCCATGCTCCAAGCACCATCATTCCAAAGGCCATCAATACCGTAAACTCGGTTCCATTGAACGAGTTGAATTTGGAAAGAAAAGATTACAACATCTTGAAAACCATAACGGCAGAGGCTGTGGTTATGTATTATGAAGGTTCGCAGAAAGTAAGTATCACCGAGGTAAACAATGAGTTTTCGCTGACATGGATGTTGGACCGAAAGACGCAGCAATGGTACTTGGCAAGCAGTCGCGGAATTGCCAAGTTCGGATTTCTTTCGAACGATTACGGCAGTACTTTTATGTCGAACAATCCTGAGTACGTTGCGCGTAATTTAGCGATATACCGACTTATCAATGCCTGCAAAGTATTGGGTGGAGACGGCGTAATAGAGCCGATGATCTCCACGAACGTGGAGCAAGCGGGCAAGGATATTATCCTGAAGACCACGGCATCAGCCAAAATAATCAAGTTAAAAACCGATAAATGATATCATTATGAAAAAAACATTATTATTCGTCTTAATTGTGACGGCCTGTACAATTACTTCTTGCAGCATGTTCCGAAAAGCCCCTGCAACACCCGCTATTCCGAGCGGTACACTGAATCTTGCCATTACCAAGAATGCCCCTGCCGACAAATATGCAGGAATGGATTACGGCATCCGACTGTTATTCAATGACGATCGCGCCAATACATTCCTTGTACATTTTTACGATGCGAGTGCCACATCGAAACCTATATGTACAACAAATCCCGCCATAAGTTCCTTTGTCTCCGAGAGCATGCGCCGTTATATGCGCACCATGGGATTCAATCTGGATGCAGATGTTGCCACGGATTACCTGTTGCAAACGACACTGAAAGAGTATCATGTGGACTATCTGTCGGGTATAGGCTGGAATGCAACCGTGATGATGGAAATCAAAGTTTTCGACCACAACCGTACACTGGTTTATCCATCAACTGAAATAGTCGGGCGTGCACAAGTGGCAGGCAGTCCGTACTCCCTGGAACCTGCCAATGCCGCCATAAACATGGCTTACACGACCGCTTTGGAAGATATCGACTGGGACAGAATCGCTTTCTTCCTCCACAAAGCATCCTCTCCAAAACAGGAAGCAAACAAGCAGGTTACGGGAGCAGGAAACACAGCTCTGGAATCGCTCACCATCCATTGGGATATCACATCCCGCCCACAGGGAGCGGACATTTCATGGCGCGTTATTTCATCTACACCCGATGTGAAAAACCAAAACTACCGTTATTTGCAGACGACTCCCTACGAGACGACAGAAGTATTGGATATCAAAGGCTTGACATACAACAATGCAGGCAATGTGCAGATTGAAATCAAGTGTGAGAAGACAGGCTATTATTCCCAATCGAAAAAATTCAATGTGCTCTCCATTATAGATGAAAAAGAGATAAGCGCCCTCTTTCGGTTGGTAGCAGAAGAGGAATAGGATATGGCAAAGTATTTTTTAGCAGTTGCATGTTTTCTGCTGGTTTCCTATCAGATATATGCCGACACCATCGTTCTTGGCGAATCTGAGCAGATCGGTGATGTGAAAGTGAAGTCTGTATTGAGCGACACCGTCTTCTATGAAGAGAACGGAGAACTGAAGCACATCATGAAAAAGAACGTTACAGGTATCCTGTATGACAACGGCCGTTACCAAGAAATAATACATTCTACCAACATATTTCCCAATGATTCCATCATGAACCAGATGCAGAAGATGGTGGAAGATTCGGTTGAAAAGTATGACATTTTCAGTAGAAAGATAGTGAAACCGAGGAGAAATGTTCCAAAAAAAACGACCGAACCGTCAGAAGATGAGTCTTCGGAAAACAACCAATCCGATGGATTGAGTACTCAAGGTTCAACACAAGTGCAGCCGAAAACGCCGGCAAACACTTCCAATGCAGAACCGAAAACCTCTTCTCCTGCCATAATTCCCCAGAAATGCATGGCAGAAGGGAATGCAGAGTATCAGCGTGTCTTTGCAGAAGAAAAGGCAAATGCCATACGCAAAGGATACAGCAAATGGCAAGCGCACACGTTGGCTTCCGATTTGGCATTCAAGGCTAAACAGAAAGTCATTGCAGAATGTACCCCAAAGGTTCTGGAAGAACAGTAGGTTTATGCCTATTTGTTCTTTGACAACAATGTATATGCAACGGAGTTTGCCGATAGCCGAATTGTAAAGTGGAGGCAATTAAATCATAATGTTATGTTTACAAATTTATTGAATGAGGAATTACTGCAACAATTGGGTTTAATTCCTTTTTCTGCAACACCGACGAGAGACGGACATATCCAGCGTTGGGGCTATTGCAGTGACGGTAGTTGCGAAGGTGATTGTGTAGGAGGTTGTTGGGGAACTCCTGCAGGTCACTCCGATGATGATTTCTAAATGTCAGGTTGGAGGAGGATGCAAGTATCCTCCTTCATTGCCGGTTATACAATGCAAATAAAGAGAAGTTATGAAAACAGGTAAGTTTCATTTGTCGTTAGTATTGACAAACCAGTGTAATCTACATTGTGTCTATTGCTATGAACATAGCAGAAATCATTCTTCCATGGATATAAAAACAGCAAAAGACATTATCGGAAGATATTTGAACAGCGAAGATTATGAGGAGGTGGAAATCTCATTCTTTGGCGGCGAGCCGTTCCTTGAGTTCAACACCATAAAGGCAGTTTGCGAATGGGTGTGGTCTCAAACATGGAGAAACCGGTATATATTTTTTGCGACAACAAACGGTGTCTTCGTACAAAACGAGACAAAAGAATGGCTGAGGAAACATAAAGAGCAATTCTGGGTCAGTTTGAGTTTGGACGGCATGCGGGACAGCCATAATGCAAACAGAAGCAATTCCTTTGACAAAATAGATTTGCTATTCTTCAAAGAGTGCTGGCCCAAGCAGACTGTGAAAATGACGATTTCGAAAGAGACAATAGAACACATTTATGAGAATATAGTGTATATTCATTCATCAGGCTTTGACATCACGGGGACAAACTTTGCAGAGGGCATAGATTGGGAGGATGAAAAGTATATAAACACAGTAGCGCCCCAGTTGGAAAAATTGTGCAGATATTATATGAACCATCCCGAAATAAAACCTGTCCCCTTGGTAAACATGGCTTTGCACAAGTGTGAAGAACCGCGAACAGAACACAAAAAATGGTGCGGATGCGGCGAAAGAATGGCAACTTACGAGACGGACGGGGCAAAATATCCCTGCACCTTCTTTACACCCATGACATTTGACAAGGAGACTTTGAGGTATATTGAGGAATTGGATTTCAGTGATGCAAGTGCATTTACAGACGAAGACTGCCTGACGGAGTGTTATATAGAACCATTATGTACGTCCTGTTATGGTGCAAACCTGCTATCAACGGGGCATATAAACAGAAGAGACAGAAGCAAATGTGCCTTAATGAAATTGCGTGCCGTTTATTCTGCTGCATTGAAGGCTCACAAGATATTGCAATCTCCCCAAGATACATACGAAAACAAACTGGCAATACAAGCCATTCAGAAAATCAACAAGTTATATAATAGTTCATTCGGACTCAAGCCGCTCAGAAATTGACATGAAAATTCCGAATGCATTATTCCCGCCAAAAAGGTTATTCTGAGCAGGTCTAAAAAATCAGCGGGGTATTTCGTTCCGTATATCATGAGAAACGGATGTGCGCATCTTTTCTTGCGAACGGGTCGGGTAGGGGTCGTCGAGGTCGGCTTGAGGGGTCGTTGAATTGCTTTTTGAAACTTGTTGTACAACAGGCGGAAAACCGTGATTCGCAGGCAACGAACAAGGAGGAGACGGCTTCTTCTTAGCAGTCCACAAAAGACGGAGAATGTATAATCCATCTTCTGCCGGATAAACGGAAAGGACGAAAGATGCGAGATGTCAATTTTCCATTTTTGACGTGAGAGCACGCCAAAGGGAATCGGCAGGCACCGGTGCAACAATTACTACCGGCTCGTGGCTGACGGGGTGAATGAAGGCTATTTCACGCGCATGCAGCGAGATTCCTCCATCAGGATTGCTTCGTTTGGCCCCATATTTCAAATCGCCCTTGACAGGGCAACCCATAGCAGCCAATTGGCAGCGTATCTGATGGTGGCGCCCCGTGAGCAGACGGACTTCCAACAGCGTATAGCGGTCGCCACGGACCAATGTCCGATAGGTAAGGACAGCCTGTTTTGCGCCTTTGGTATCAGGGGAGACCACATAGGACTTGTTTTGCGCTTCCCGACGAAGAAGAAAGTTTTCCAAACGTCCTTCGGGTTGCCCAGGCGCTTTCTCCACAATAGCCCAATAGGTTTTCCGGATTTGGTCGTGCGTTTGAAAGAGTACATTCAGCCGCGCCAATGCTTTGCTTGTGCGTGCGAACAAGACCACCCCGCTTGTGGGTCGGTCGATGCGATGCGGAAGTCCGAGAAAGACATCGCCCGGCTTGTTGTACTTTTGTTTAATGTACGACTTGACCGTATCCAACAATGGGATATCGCCGGTCTTATCGCCCTGCACGATTTCGCCACAGGCTTTGTTGACGGCTATGATGTGATTGTCTTCGTAGAGAACGGTCATACAAACGTGCTAATTAACAGTCCATAACAAACAAAGGGTGAAGTTTATAAGTTACGTTGACGGACAGCCTCATAGATCATCACTCCTGCTGCCACAGACACATTGAGACTCTCAATGGTTCCCGTCATAGGAATACGGCAACGCGCCGTAGCCAGTTCCAAGTTTTGCGGGAAGATTCCTTTCTCTTCCGACCCCATGATGACAGCGGTAGGCAAGGTGAAGTCAACTTTCGTGTAGTCTGTATCGGTATGTTCGGTAGCCGCTACGATCTGCAAACCGCTTTGCGAGAGATAGCGCAGGCAGTTCTGCATATTCTCCACCTTACATACAGGGAGCGTATGGAGTGCACCCGCCGAAGTTTTTACCGCATCGCCATTGAGGGCTGCACTACCATGAACAGGCATGATGACAGCCTGTACGCCTGCACAAGCACATGTTCTGGCAATAGCGCCAAAGTTGCGCACGTCGGTGATTCCATCCAATACCATAAGGAGCGGCACTTGCCCGGATTCGAAGATGGACGGAAGGAGGTCTTCTATGCGGCAGAGTTCTATGGGAGAAAGGAAGGCAATCACTCCCTGGTGGTTCTTGTCGGTGAACTGATTGAGTCGTTCCACCGGTACTTTCTGCACAGGAACAACCATATCTGCCAACTTTTGCAGCAGTTCTTTCCCTAAGGAACTCGACATATCGCGGCGAAGGAGAATCTTGTCGAAGGTCTTGCCTGCGTCAATTGCCTCCATGACTGCCCTGATACCAAATATCATTTCGCGTTCAGGCGGGCGTTTTGTATCATATAGCGGTGCTTTCCGTTCAGTCTTTTTATCAGCGGGGAAAGTGTAGAGCCGTTGTATGGAAGGCTTGGGAGAGGGGTTGTTTTTCTTGTAGAACATATTGTTTCAGTATATTAACCAGTTGAGAAAATCGTTTACATCGGTAGAGAAGGCATAAGGCTCGGAGAGCGTCTTGCCTTGCGGTGAGAGTTGCACGTAGTAAGGTTGTGCATTGCTGCCAAACCGCTCACGTTGCAGGCGGCTGTTCTTTTCGCCTGTCCCGTCGCGTTTGTCGTCCACATAGAGTTCTATGAGAACGTAAGCAGACAGACGGGATTGCACTTGTTCGTCGTTGAGAACATAGGCTTCCATCTTGCGGCAGTTGACACAACCATAACCGGAAAAATCGAGCAAGACGGGGCGATTTTCCTGCCGTGCGTATGCCATGCCCTCCTCAAAATCATTGAAGACCTCCCGCCCTTCGATATGCATGGGCGGAGCAAATGCCGACACGGCTTTCACGGGTGCTCCCCACAAACCGGGGACGAGATAGGCGGCAAAGAGCCATGAGGGAATGATGACCAAGAACCGAATAATCTTGCGCATGGTTGACACCTGACGCAAACCGACCAACAGATAGATCCCCACTCCCAATGCGCATGCAATCCACAGCAGCAGGAAGAGCCAGCGGGGCAATATGCCCCAACCGTAAGCAAGATCAGCCACGCTAAGGAACTTGAGAGACAGAGCAAGTTCCAAGAATGCCAGTACCACCTTAAACGACTTCATCCAATCACCAGAACGAGGCAGGGACTGCATCCAATGCGGGAATAGTGCGAAGAGCGAGAAGGGCAGCGCCAAGGCGAGAGCAAAGCCCAACATGCCCATGGCGGGAGCAAGATAGGAACTGCCGGAAGCCGCCTCTACGAGCAAGGTGCCTATGATAGGACCGGTGCATGAAAACGAGACGATGACGAGCGTAAAAGCCATCAGGAGGATTGACAAAAATCCTCCTGTCTGCCGGGCCTTGCTATCCAAACGGGTTGACCATGACGACGGGAGCGTTATCTCAAAAAGTCCAAAGAAGGACAAGGCAAACACAACCAGCAATGCGAAGAAGAAAAGATTGACTATCGCATTGGTGGAAAGTGCATTAAGTGCAGAGGCACCAAACATGACAGTTACCAAGAGACCCAATCCTACATAAATGACGATGATGGACAGACCATAGAGAACGGCACTCCGTACGCCGTCGCCGGAACGTTTAAGAAAGAAGGAAACCGTCATGGGAATGATAGGCCATACGCATGGTGTGAAAATAGCCAGCAATCCTCCTAACAACCCCATCAAGAATATCCATCCCAAGCCATGCGGCGTGTCGCCGGTGAGAACGGCAGCCGCATCTTCTGCGACATTGCCGGTTTCATACAAAGAGAATGTGAAGGTTGTGGGCGGAAGGCACTGCTGATCGTTGCACGCCATGTAATGTATTTCTCCAGATTGTGCAGAGCCGGTACTGATACGACATATTTGAGAGAATGTAATTTCCTCAGAGTAGAATGCAAGTGACATCAGGAAATTCTCATCAAAGACGGTATCCGGCGATACGGAAGACTGCCAAGCAGAGACGGGTGTAAGTCCGTTCAGCACAATGGAGGTAGGAAGAGGACCATCTTCCGGAATATCCATCGCATAAAGATGCCAACCCTCATCTATCGTGGCAGAGAGAGAAAGGAGCAGCGTCGTGTCGGAAAGCGGTTCGGACGAGACTTTCCAATGAACGGGCTCCACTATCTGTGCAGAAAGTGCGATGGAAACGAAAAGCAATGCAGCCAATGATAACAGTTTTTTCATAAGTGCGAGGGACATTGTTGCAGTTATTCCTATCAGAATTCGAACGCATCGGACGGCATACGCCAATCGCCACGCGGAGAGAGAGACACGCTTACCACCTTGGGTGCATCGGGCATACAGGAACGCTTGAACTGCTGTCGGAAGAACCGGTGCATAAAGACTTCCAGCCAATGAGCAATCTCTTCATCGGTGTATTGACCAACGAAGGCAAGGCGTGCCATATATTCTATCTTGCTGCGGGAGAAACCATAACGCAAGAAGTAATAGATAAAGAAGTCGTGCAATTCATAAGGTCCGACTTTGTCCTCCGTCTTCTGAAGGATATTTCCTTCGGCGTCTGCAGGGAGCAATTCGGGCGATACGGGTGTGGAAAGGACATCGTCCAAGATACGGCGTACTTCATCGGAGAAATAATTCTTTGCTTCATACTCCACCAAGAAGCGAACAAGCGTTTTAGGAATACCTGCATTGACTGCATACATGGACATCTGGTCGGCATTATAGGTAGCCCAACCCAGTGCCAATTCGCTTAGGTCGCCAGTCCCGACCACCAAACCGTTGTATTTATTGGCAAGGTCCATGAGTATCTGTGTACGTTCGCGTGCCTGTGCGTTTTCGTAGGTTATATCATGAATATCGGGATTATGGTCAATGTCCCGGAAATGCTGCAAGACAGCATCCCGTATGGGTATTTCGTAGGACGAGATACCGAGCAGTTCCATCAACCTCAGCGCATTGTCGTGTGTACGGCCGGTGGTCCCAAATCCGGGCATTGTCACCCCGATGATTTGTCTGCGACTATATCCGAGACGGTCGGCAGTAAGGGCACAGACGAGCAGTGCGAGTGTGGAATCCAAGCCACCCGAAACGCCCAAGACAAGTGTTTGGGCATGCGTGTGCTGCCAACGCTGAGCCAATGCCGATGTCTGGATACTCAACACGTCTTCAGCATAGGATGCCGCATCCTCCTGCTTCGGGAGGAAAGGATGCGAGGAGAACACGCGATGGATAGGGTGAACCGGTTGTGCCACTTCCAAGGGAGCCACATAGACTTTGCGGTACTGTCCCCGCTTGTCGTCCGTGAAATTGGTATTACGCTGCCTGTCGGTACGAAGCCTTTCAATATCAATCTCGGATATGACCATGGACGAATCGCGCAAGAAACGTTCCCCTTCTTCGAGCATTGTTCCGTTCTCGGCAATATAGGTACTTCCTGAGAATACCAAGTCGGTGGTACTTTCTCCCACTCCCGACGAAGTGTAAACATAGCCGCAATGTACCCGGCAAGACTGCTGCGTAATCATCTGTCGGCGGAAAGCGTGTTTCCCTACCAGACAATTGGACGAAGAGAGGTTGAAGACAATCTCCGCTCCCTGTATAGCCAATTGGGTGGACGGCGGAAGAGGCGACCACAAATCTTCGCACAACTCAATGGCAAAACAGCAACGTTGCGTGAGGAAAAGCAAATCGGAACCAAAAGGGACTTCGCCATTCCACAGTTCGATGCTCGTGATAGTGGTCCGTCCCGGTGTGAACCAACGTTTTTCGTAGAACTCACCCGTATTTGGAAGATTAATCTTGGGTACGACTCCGCAGACATCGCCATCGGTCATGACAAAAGCACAATTATAGAGATTGTTATCCACCTTGAGAGGAGCACCAACGATAATGATGACAGGTTTCCCTTTCGTGTAGGAACAAATTTCTTCGAGGGCAGAAAGGGCGTTCTGTTGCAATTGCTGCAAAAAGAACAAATCCGCACAGGTGTACCCCGTGATGCCGAGTTCAGGAAAACAGATAATCTCGACCCCCTCGTCAACGGCTTCGTCTATTTGCGTTTTGATAGTTTCCACATTGTAGGCACAATCAGCCAATTGCAGACGGGGAACCGCTGCTGCTACCCGTACGAAGCCGAAATCTTGAGGATGTGATTGCATAAGCATCTATTTAATTGGTTCTGACGACAAAGATACAACTTTTTTCCTTTGTGCATAATACATTCTCTGCCAAATGCAACAAAGACCGGTTACCCAAAAGACAACCGGTCTTTATTTTTTATTTCATCGCCCGCTGAGGTCGGCTTCAGGAGTCGTTGAGCCCTGCTACACGGAAAAGAGTTTCCAAGAACAATACCGGAAGCAGAACGGAATGTTGCTACCTGCTTGAAGCGGCAGAATCACTGCACATAAACACGCTTGACACGGCGTGAGACAGATGTCAGTATCTCGTAGGTAATGGTGGAGAGTTTCTCCGCCAGTTCTTCTACGGGAAGATCGTCGCCAAAGATGATTGCTGCATCGCCAGGTTGTGCATCCGTTCCCGTGACATCAATCATAGCCAGATCCATACAAACATTCCCCAACACGGGACAACGTTTCCCACGCACCAAGACTTCTCCTCCCCGATTACCGAAACGCCGGTCGAAACCATCGGCATATCCGATAGGAATGACCGCCACCTGCGTGTCGGCGGAAAGGAACGTATGGCGTCCGTATCCAATACTTTCACCCGCACGAACGGTTTTGACAGAGAGCAACGTGGTACGCAAGGTGCAGACATTGGACAGATGCCGTCCCTGAATAGCACTGAAGCCATACATACCTATACCAAGACGACATCCGTCCATCTGGCTTTCCGTGAACCTCTCGATACCTGCGGAGTTGAGGATATGCTTCAGAATAGTATTATGCCCCTGTTTGTCAAGACGTTGCTTGAGATAGTCTGCACAACGGGTAAAGAGGTCTATCTGTTCATGTGTGAAACTGTCGAATTGTTCCTCGTCGGCTCCAGCCAAATGGGAAAAGACGGAACGCGGAGACACTATGTTCTGGGAAGCAAGCAGGTCTGCCAGCATCGGCATGTCGCCGTATCCAAAGCCAAGACGATGCATGCCTGAGTCAATCTTGATATGAACGGGATAGTTCTCCACACCCTCGGCAGCCGCCACCTCGATGAAACGGGACAGAGAGTCAAAAGAGTATATATTAGGTTCCAGATTGTTTTCGATAATCTTCTTCAGCGCAGTTTCTTCGGGATCCATGATGATGATAGGGAGCGTGATACCTGCTCTGCGCAACTCCACGGCCTCATCGCAGACGGCTACCGCCAGCGCATCGGCGAGGTGTTCCCGTTGCAGGCATCGGGAGACCTCTACGGAGCCTGTGCCATAAGCAAACGCCTTGACCATACATATCAGGCGAGTATCGGGATGAAGCAGGGAACGGAAATAGCGTACGTTGGCAGCAAGAGCCGTCAAGTTGATCTCCATAACCGTTTCATGTGTTTTTTGCATCAGCATCTCCGTGATACGTTCTTCAGGGTAGCCCAGATACCGAAGCACTGCAGCGCACGTCCGTACATTCTGATGGGACGGTTCTTCGATGACGATGTCGGCATGACGGAAGAGGAGCATTTTTTCTGCCCGTTTTTCATCCAACGATGAAAAATTTTCGCCATGTTCCTCACCAATATATGTGATTACGCCGATGGTAGGACGGATAATCTTTTCCAAGCGCTGCATTTCTCCCTTTTGTGAGATGCCCGCCTCGAAAATCGCCAATTCAGTTTGCCCGTTCATCTGCCAGACAGACAGAGGAACTCCTATCTGCGAATTGAAAGACTTGGGAGAACGGGTTATATGATAGTCGTCTTTGAGGAGTTGATAGAGCCATTCTTTGACGACAGTTTTCCCATTGCTGCCCGTTATTGCGATGACGGGGCAATGACAAAGACTGCGTTTGTATGCAGCCAGGTCTTGAAGCGCCTGCAATGAGTCGGAAACGAAGAGGAATGCAGCGTCCGGAAAACGTCCGGCAAGCGGTTTATTGGCGGGTGTGGAATTCAGGACAAACGCCCGGACACCTTGTTGGTAGAGGTCGGGAATGTAGTGAGCACCATCGTTTTTCGCCGTATGGAGGGCAAAAAAAAGAGTTTGCAACGGATTGGTATGCAGTTCACGCGAATCGGTGAGCAGATAAAGAATATCCGCTTCTTCCACAATACGGGCGTCGGGGGCTATTACACTTGCGATGATTGACAAATTCATAGTTTATCTGTTATATGTGATTAAGTTATGGTTCAACGGATTGAATAATGTTGAGGGTAACATAACAAAGGTATCCCTCGACGGTGAAGTTCATTTGACGGAGTAATTGCATATAGCCGAGCACCTGACGGGCATGTCTCGGCGATTGGCGGTTGCCGAACTTATAATCGATCACAACGGCATGATTACCGAAAAAGACCAAACGGTCGGGACGCCGAACAGATTCGCCGGGAAGCAGGATTTCCTGTTCACAGAGTATCCGAGCCTCGTGGGAAAACCAGTTGGTGGACTTCACCAAATCCCAAAAGCGGCAGAATTCGTCTTCGAGTTGCTGTCGTTGTCCGGGAAGAATGACTCCTTCCTGCAAAAGTCTGTCAATTGCCAGCCGTTCGTCTCCGCGGTGTTTCACTTCCTGCAAAAGCGAGTGCATGACAAGACCCAGATCGAGTTGTCTTCCGAGATCGGCGGTATGTTCGGCAGAAAACATGCTGTAGCGGTGGAGCCGAAGATGAAGCCGGTTGAAGAGGGGGGCGGCAGCAGCATCAGACAAAACCGCGGGTTCGTCCGTCTTGTTTTCTGATACGGCCGGAACGTTTCCGGAATGCGTTTTTTCCCCTTGACAGAACATATCGTCTTGCAATTGTGACGAAAGGACTGATTGCAAAAGCGTACCTATGCTCCCCTTGCTCTTGGCGGAAAGACTGCCATTCGGAGACAGATAGGATGGTACCAATACGTAGAGTTCCCGTTTTGCGCGCGTGAAGGCTACGTAGGCAAGGTTCAGATTGTCGATGTAGAGATTCTGCAGTTCCTGCCAATAGTCGCTTGCGAAAAGCGAATAAGACAGTTTCGCATCGAAAGGAACAGGAACGACCGGCAGAAGACTGTCCGTTGTTTCATTGCCTGCCGAGGACGGGAAACCGGACGGCATATCGACCCAAAGAAGATTGGCTGAGGAATTGGACGCCTTCTCCGCCATTTCCCAATCGAAGTAGGGAATGATGACATGGTCGAACTCCAAGCCTTTCGACTTGTGAATAGTAAGTATCTGTACAGCATCGGTGTCGGCAGGAGGCGGAAGCGTAAGTTTCGAGACGTGCCGTTCCCACCAATCCAAGAACGAAAAGATGTCCGCTTGATGTGATTGTACGTACGTGAAAA
>JBNMIS010000010.1:0-32687 GCA_050873385.1 Bacteroidales bacterium
GAAACAGCACTTGGTTGACATCCAATCGAATGTAAAGAACAGCCAGTTCGCTACTCCGTTGTTTGAGTTCTCGGGTGCTTGCTCGGGTTGCGGTGAGACTCCGTACTTGAAACTGATCAGCCAACTCTTTGGCGATCGTGAGATTGCGGCTAACGCAACGGGTTGTACCTCTATCTACTCGGGTAGTGTACCTTCTACACCTTACACCACCAACGAGAAGGGTCAAGGTCCCGCATGGTCGAACTCGCTGTTTGAGGACTTCTGCGAATATGGTCTGGGTATGCAGATTGCACACCGCAAAATGCGTGAGCGTTTGGCATCGCTGATGACCAAAGCACAAGAGTGCACCTGCTGCAGCGATGAACTGAAGGCCATGTTCAAAGAGTGGCTCGACAACCAACAGAGCGCAGAGGTTACCAAGCGTCTCTATGAGCCGATGGTGGCTGCTATGGAGGCTTGCGGTTGCGACACCTGCAAAGAGATTCTGAAGTACAAAGACCACATCGTAAAACGCAGCCAGTGGATCATCGGCGGCGACGGTGCATCATACGACATCGGATACGGAGGATTGGATCATGTCATCGCTTCGGGTGAGGATGTCAATATCCTCGTGCTTGATACCGAGGTGTACTCCAACACCGGCGGACAGGCTTCCAAATCAACACCTCTCGGTGCTATTGCCAAGTTTGCCGCTATGGGTAAGCGTGTACGCAAGAAAGACCTCGGTATGATTGCCACCACTTATGGCTATGTCTATGTAGCACAAATTGCTATGGGTGCAGACCAGGCACAGACCCTCAAGGCTATCCGCGAGGCTGAGGCATATCCAGGACCATCGCTTGTTATCGCTTACGCACCGTGTATCAACCATGGTCTGAAAGCAGGTATGGGCAAATCGCAAGCCGAGGAGGCAAAAGCCGTTGAATGTGGTTACTGGCACTTGTGGCGTTACAATCCCGAGTTGGAGAACGAGGGCAAGAATCCGTTCTCGCTTGACTCCAAAGAGCCGCAGTGGGATAAGTTTGAGGACTATCTGAAGGGCGAGGTTCGTTTCGCTTCTGTGATGAAGCAGTACCCGACCGAGGCTGCTGACCTCTTCAAGGCTGCACGCGACAACGCACAATGGCGTTACCGTTCCTACCAGCGTATGCTCCAGACCTCTTGGAAACCCTTCAACGAGGAGTCGGAAGACAAATCCGCCCAGAGCAAGTAAGTTTTATTAGAAAACTTCTGTAGAGAACTTGTTGTGGAGACGACGCGTCCCGCGTCGTCCGCTGCAAGGCTTTGTAAATAGAAAGAGGCTGTCTATAATAGGCAGCCTCTTTTTATATTACTTTTTCTATGCTTTTCCGCTGTCAACTACGGTACATATACGGTTGATACACGGTAGATACACGGTTGATAACAGCGACCTTATCGGGAGGATTATCTTACCTTTCCAAACTTTATACTTGCTGCAAGGCACATTACACTACACACACCATTTGCGCCAATAGACACTGCCAATAATTTCAGTGGTCCGAGTGCGTGCACCCAAGCCAATACAAAACTTCCGATACCTATTACTATAAAGCACATTATCGCTATCTTCCGCAACCTTGTGTTCGATAGTTTCCTGCAGCAAAGAACTCCAAAAGGTATAGCCAAAAGCGCATAAAGCAAAGCATTCAGCAGGTGTATCAGCACGCAAAGCCACGTGCTATGCAGTACGCCGTATTGGAGGAATTGCTTTTGCAGCCCGCTTTCCAATTGGTTGGCGCGATAGCAGGTATAGTCGGAGTCTTTCCCGCTGTCGCATAAAGAAGAGAAAGTGAATAGGCAAACATTGGGAGACGCTTTGCAATACGCCAACAAATCCCGCAGTTGCTGCCAGTCATCCTCCGTACTCAGGTCGTATGCGTGGAACATAATCACACAGATAGCGTTTGTTTCATGGCATCGGGAAATTGTTGTTTGTGCCGCCTCCCAAGTTTCCATTTGTTCCATCAAGTGCCCGAGCGTCTCTGGATAATACTGAATATCGCTACGAATACTACTAAACATATCCGCTGACAGTATATGTATGGAATCGCGTTGCAATGCCATCGGAACATAGGCATTGATGGCATTATATGGCGGAATAAACGTGTTTATCGTTTTGCCTGTTGCTGATTCCAATATTTGCTTCCCTTTGTGGATACGTCGACTGGTCTCTGTTTCATTCAATGCGCCAAACTCGCCTCTGTGTTGTAAGTTTTGGTGTGTCAAACCGTGCAATGCAATCTCGAAATTGTCTCTTTGCAATAGAGTAAGTAGAGTGGAATCGGTCACGGAAATCTGCTTTTCGTTACTATCACAAGGAATTACGGCAATAGAAAGAGGTACATTTAGTTCGCTAAAGAGTTCAACTACTTTTTTGTCGGTTTCATTGGGATTTAGAGTAAGGTCATCATAGCGGAATACCACATCCACACCCCACAGGGGTAAACATAATAGCCACAATGCCGCAAAAATTACAAGATAATTTCGTGCCATAGATTGATAGATTTATGCAATGCTATCAATCTCGACGAGAACGGAAGCAGACACAAAAAAGTGCGAATCCTTTTCGCGTTCACGGGAAGTCCGGAATGAAAATCCGCCCAGAGCAAGTAACAAGAGCCGCAAGAATAGAAACTCCCCGCATAGTTGTTCAGACTGTGCGGGGATTTTCTGTTTAAGACAAATAACTTTGCGTAGGAACTCGTTGTCATGTAAATCGGAAGGCATTTTCCTGCATCTGTATGGAAAATCATAAGTAGAGATGCTTCGTCATATTCGTTGGATAGCCGGATGAAAGTCATGGCAAAAGGTTAGGCGGCGTCCCGATAATTGAAATAAAAACAACTCTTGAAGATAAACTTCATATTTCCTTCGCCGTGCTCAGTCAGAAGATAGAGAACGTTATGTCTTAGCCGGTCTTATCGACCCCTCAAGCACCCCTCGACGATAAACGGACTATTCTTCTGAGGAAAAAACACTCGGGAGATCGCCTCTTTTTTCAAAATGTTGGGAATGTTTTTTTCCTGTGGGTTGTGGCTTGCAGCACACATGGTTTGAATGTATTGTAACTTTCTGTGTTGCCGTCTGTTGCTGTTATATGAAGAACCGGTGGGCTTTGATAAACATGGCGTATGGTGACGGACTTCATTTGCAGGTTCCAAAATTACGCCGTACCTTTGTCCCTGGTAAGAAACAATCAAATCGGGAACTCCTGTATATGCTCAATGTGCTGTCTATAGAAGACGCGATAACCACATCCTTGTTCGGCGTCCATATTTTGGTACAGTCTGTCGCAGCGGCTGTAATGTTTGCCAAACATAGGAAGCAGAACGACCGTTCTCGGCTTTTCATTGCTTTGTTTTTCCTTACATCGGCAGTGGCTGCATTGGGGGAGGTGATAATCGCATTGTGTGATCCTGATTATGCCGATGGCTTCTTGCTGTTGGATCCTAAGATTATTCTGTGCGGCTTTGTCATCTTTTTCCTGCTTCTGCTCTATCCGGTTGAGGTCTTGCGTCCCAATTGGTTGAATGGGACAAGGATTCTTCGGATGCTTTTCCCGTGGCTGTTCCTTTCTGCAACGCTCATTGTTTGGCAGTTTCTTAATGTGCGCCCTTTGCATTCCGTTCAGGATGTCTTCACCTATATCGGCGAACCCAATGTCTGGTTGCGGGTCTTGCTGACCTTTATTTATATCCCCTATGGAATATGGCTTTTGGTTATGCAGCACAATTGGCGTAATAGTAGTGCGCCATTGCCGTGGATTCGTGCGGTTGTCTGCATAACTTTGTGTATGACGATAACCTATTTTATGGGACAGGGACTGCGGATCTTCTGGGCAAATACAATACATGAGGTGCTTTATCTGGTGGTGACTGCTCTCATTTTGTATATAGAACTTGCCATACGTCTTCGGGTGCCGGATAACCAGGTTTCGGCAACTTACATTCCTCCTGTGGTGGAACTTGATTTCCCTCAGGAGGCTGCTCAAAATATAGCAACGGAAGAAGAAACGTCGGCAGTCATCACCGGTGTGGCTAATCGTATTGCCATGGCAATGGATGATCCCGATGTTTGGCAAAATCCGGAACTGTCGCAAGCCGACCTCATAAAATTAGTGGGAACCAATCGGCGCTATTGCCAATTGGCAATACATGCATTGGGGTACAATAGTTACCCCGAAATGATTAATTCCCGTCGGGTGGAATACATACAAGATAGCCTTCGTGCAAATCCTGGACAAAATATACAGAACCTGTTCTATGAGGCGGGATATCGCTCGCGCACAAGTGCTTGGCGTAATTTTACGGCTATTACAGGGTGTTCTCCGTCCGATTTCACGGCTGCAGAAAAAGAAACGGAAGATGCCGGATAGCCGCTGACTATGGGCTTTTTTCCTTTTTGAAACATGTTTTTTGCGCTATTGGAACGAATAATCTTGATTATTTGTTGTACCTTTGCAAAGCGTTTTGGGAAAAGTGAGGCGGAAATAAAGGCATGATGTTTTTGTTGTGGATTATATTCCGTTTAGGAATGGAGAGTGGTGGAAAATGAGGCGCATGGGGAGAACTGATAAAACAACTTAAATAGTTATATTATGAAGAAAAGTTTATTCTTGGCTGCCGTTATGGTAGTTCTTGGTGCTGCAACTGCGGTTGCTCAGCCTCGTGCAATTGGTGCTAACCTCGGTTATGGTATTTCGGTTTCCTATCAACACAACTTGGGTGCTGCTAACATGATTGACCTGTCTGTTGATCTCCCCGCTTTTGCAGGTATCGGTGCTTCTTGCACCTACGATTGGATCAACCCCTTTGGTACTCAGATTCCGTGGAATTACAAAGGTGAGTGGAACTGGGCAATGGGTGTAGGTGCTGGTGCAGGTTATTATTGGCCAAGTTGGGGATATGCTGGTGTTGTTGGTCACATAGGTGTGGCTTACGATTTCTGGTTTCCCTTGGAATTGTCGTTTGACTATCGCCCCAACATTGGTTTGAGTTTTGGAGATTTCGGTGACTCTGCTTCCTCTGTAGGTTTCTATGGTTGGGGACTCTACACTGGTATTACACTGGGTGTCCGCTACAGATTCTGATACGGGAGATTAGACTTGGTATCATAAAGAAAGAGACTGCATGATGTTGCAGTCTCTTTCTTTTTTGTCCTGTATAATGTTCTGTCGCTGTTCCCTCGGTTGGTCTTACTCTACAAGTCCATCTGGTAGCGATACATATAGGATTCGCCGTTCTTCGTCTATGCCGGTGATGAAATCTTCATGGGCGGGTATGAGCGTCCCGTCTTCCAGTTGCCATAGCACATTGAGCGTACTGTCGTCTGTGTCTGCAATGCGTCCCAATTCCCCCTTTTCTGCATCCACTAAGAGAAAACCCTCTGCATCGTGTTGTGCCATTCTGTTGTCCGGTGTGTCTTCCGGCAGGGAGGAACGCAGTATGTAGAGTTCGGCTCCGCATAGCCGTTGCGATTGCCTCTCCTCCGATATACCTTCCAGTTGCAGTATCAAACCGTCTTCCCCGCGATATCTGCATTCTTCTATGTGGAAGGGTACTAAAATGTTATCACACAACAAGACGGCAAAGTCTGGGTTTGAACTCTCAAACAGGTCATTCTCCAGGGTGCAGAGCAACTCCCCCCTTGAACCGTTGGTCTTGCGTACTTTGCCAATCCGTATTACTTCGTCGGAACGTATCATAAATGTCAATTGCTTGTTATGGTGAGATAACCGTTGTTATAGTTCGCAGTGTATTGTTTCAATGCTTCACGGGATATACCTTTCGTCGGCACGGCAAGCCCGAAACTTAAGTCATACATCTCGCCGCATAGAGGACACACGGCGAACAAACCGTCGATGTCAACGCCATCCTCCCTGTCCAGACAATGGGGGCAGGCTAAATCGTAAGCATGGTATTGGGCATCCATCGCTATGAAAACAAGCAACCCCGCATAACCTACCGCCTCGGTCGGGTAGCGCGGTTGTTCAAAGACGAGATACTCCCCTGTGGCTGTCGGCTGGAAATGGGGATACTCTGCCAGTATGTTGATGCGCATGCCTACGGGATAGGCTGGAACGCTGCTGCGGTAGGTCGTATCCTTGCATCCGGATAGCAACAACACAGGTATTATGTATAGCCATGCACGTCTCAATTCTCCACAATGCTTGAGAGATGTACTTCAAAGATTAGCGTCGAATAGGGCGGAATGTAAGATGACGATCCCTCCGTTCCTGTCGCATCACTTCCATAACCTAAGTCGGCGGGAATATAGAATACGGCATCACCGTGTACGTGCATATACGAAAGACCTTCTCTGAATCCTTCCACCAGATTGGCAACTGATAGGGTAGCGGAGCCTTCTTCAAAGACAACACCGTTAATCAGTTTGCCTTTGTAGTCGATAGCCACGGTTGCCGATTGGCTTGGCTGCGCGTCGTATGGATTTCCTTCATTGATTATGGTATATTGCAGCCCGCTGCCTCTGGGCGACAGGTTCACGTTCTCTTTCCGGGCATTATTCGTCAGCCACATCTCATTCTGTAGTTTCCAGTCAATCCAATTATCCTGCTTGCAAGCGGAAAGGAGTAAAATCACTGCGAGAAGCAGTCCTGTTTTTGTCTTCATAAGTCTGTTTATTTGGCAAGCCACAAGGATGGGTTTAATACTTCGGTATCCTTGCGGACTTGGAAAAAGAGTTCGGTCTTGTTGTCATTGTCCGGATCGGTATATATCTTTCCGATTCGTTGTTTTGCTGCCACTTTGTCGCCGTTTTTCACGTAGAGCGTTGTCAGGTTGCTATAGACGGTACGATAGTTCCCGTGCTTGATGATTACCACGTTCTGCCCGTCCGATACGAACACTGCCGAAACGACTCCCTCATATACGCTCCGTGCGTCGCTTCCTGAAGTGGTTTGTATGTAGATTCCGCGGTTGTTCACCGTTACGTGGGCGAGAGTCGGGTGGGGTTGTACGCCGAACTGTCCGCTTATGTAACCCTTCTCGGTGGGCCATGGAAGACGTCCCTTGTTCTTTTCAAACCCTCCTGCAACCAGTTTTTCCTCTTTCGTAAGGGTACTTGCAGTCCTCTTCACCTCCTTCTGTATCATCTGGTCTATGCGTCTGTTGAGGTCGTCGGCTTTCTGTTGCTGCTTCTTCTGTTGGGCTAGGAGGGACTTCTCCTTCTTTTTGAGTTCACCGAGCATGCTTTTCTGCTTGCGCTCGTCACGGCGCAGGTTGTCTTGCTCGCGTTTGCGGACTTGTAGTACGTCTTGCTTGTTCTGCTTGTTTTGTTGCAGTTGCAGATTCTTCTCCTCGATAGCCTGCTGTTTTTCTTTAATATCTTCCACCTGTTGCTTGCGGTAGGCGGCAAACTCCTGCATATAACGGATACGGCGGATCATCTGGTCGAAGTTGTCGGCGGCAAGGATAAAGAGCAGCGGGCTGCGTTGCATGGCGGCATAGTGCGTTTGCCGTACCAATTCCGCATAGTCGTCCTGCAACATCTCCAACTCCCCCTGCAGTGTTTCCTTCTCCCCGTTCAGTACCTGCATTTCTATATCCAAGGCGGTAATCTCCTTGTTGATGTTGGCAATGAGGGTCTTTCGTGTCTGGATGTCCTTGTTGAGAAGATTCAGTTTGTTGAGTGTAACCTTTTCATTCTGCTTGGTTTGCTTGAGCATCTTGCCTGTGTTTTCCAATTGTTGCAGCGTCTGTTTGCGTTGCCGCTCCAATTCTTTCACACTCTGCGCTCCGAGATTTCCCGCGATACAGCACAGGCAAAGCAGAAATATACAGATTCGTTTCATTACCATGTCGGTTAGGGCAGTATGGTGGATATATCCACCAGTTTGTAGTTCTTCAGATTGACAGGTGACAAGTTCACCTCTTTGTTGAATTGGCGGCGTATCATTGTCATGAGCAGCGTGGCCTCATGATTGGGTTGCATGTAACTGATTTCCACAACGGACGGAAACAGAATACCGTCGGTTTGTTCTTCGTTCCGGTATGAAACCGAAGCAGATGCATTCATTTTGCCGGGTACGAGACGGGTTTCACCCAACATATAGTTGACGGCATCAAACAGGAAAGTGTAACTTATGCCGTTGTCGCCGAATGACAGGCAATGTTGTCCGTCCGCTTTGTTGAGGGTGTAAGCGCACTGTTTCCAGTCCTTGCCGTTGCCGAATGTGAACACATGCTGCATTGCCAGAGCCTGTATATGAGGGAATGTAACGGGAATACCGACATACTCGGACAATTCAGGAAAGGTGAAGCGGGCATACCGTCGGTTCATTTTGTCCACGACAGTCAGGTGTGCCGGCGTGATTTCCGCACGAAAGAGTTCTATTCCCATAACAGGTTGCAGAGAAACAACCAATATGGAGTCTTTGATGAACTTGAGACTTCCGTTTGCCGTCATCTGCCGGTCGGCATAGTTGAGCGTGAAGCGCATCCTGCCGACCTCTGCCGATTGGAAGTCGGGTTGGGCATCCAGGATATGCTGCAGGGTTATCTGCCGCTGCTTGTCGGCTTGCGACTGGGTTGCCGTATGCTTTTGAACGGCACACCCCTGCAAAAAGAGAAGCACCGTCACGCATAGACAATGGTATGTAAATTTCTTTATGGTCATTTGATGCTATAATCTTTCCGTCTTATTCACTTGTGCAGGATGGCTTCATAATGTTCTTGCAACGCAGGATCGTATGTTCCTGCTTCCTGATTCTCCAAGGCACGTTTGATATAGAACTCCGCCAGGAAGTCCTGTCCCTGCAGATGAAGTATCCAAGCATAGGTATCAAGATAGGTGGCATTGGTCGGTTCTTTCTCGATGGTCTTCCGGCTCATCCGTTCCGCTTTTCTCAAATCGCCTCCGTTGACAGCCAATGTGTAGGCATAGTTGTTCAGCAAGTAAACGTTGTCGGGAGACAATTGCAACGCCTCTTCATAGGCAGTGTAACAGGATGACAGGTCGCCACGGTTCATGTACAGGTCGCCCAACATACTCAGCAGTAGGAATCTGTAGCGTGTGTCATCGGCATTGGTTACCGTGAGGCGAACGCCTTCCTCGGCGACAACAACGGCAGAATCCTGCTCTTGCCCTGCCAGCAACAGAGATGCCATCCAATAGTACCACTGCCGGTCGCCGCCTTTGTGGAGGTAGCCGTTGCGAATAACGTATTCAAATTCCGCTCCCGTGGTGGCGGAATCCGCTTGCAGAACCTGCAGCCAGCGTCCCCATGCACGTGAATTGTCAGGGTAGATGTCGGTCATCTGGCGCAATGCCTCCTTTGACTTGGCATAATCCCCTTTCAGGAAATAGTACTTGTCCATGGCTTCATATACTTGCTCGGACAGCGGATAGGCTTGTACCAATTCCTGCAGTATCTGCCCGGTGAGTCCCTTCTGCCGAGACAGCCACGGTCCCGCATTTTGCAGTGTCTGAATCTTCTGTTCCACTTCCCATGCATCGCTACGTATTGCCTTGATGACATAATCCTGACAGCGTACTGTATCCCCTGTGCGAATGGCATAATCCGCCAGCGACAGGAGTACATACGGATTGTCAGGGTGACGCTGTTCTTCTTCGTGATAGAGCCGCAAGGCTTGTTCTCTTTCGCCCAACGACAGCAGGACATCTCCGCGAAAAGATTGGTAGCGGTAATCCTCCGGATTCTCTTCGAGGTAGTCGTCGAGTACCTGCAAGGCTTTCCTATGCTGATTGGCGGACACATACAGACGATAGAGTGGCATGACATTGTAGGGAGTCAGTCCCTCCAGATAGCATATATGTTCCTGTGTTCTGATTGCCTTTTTCCAATCCCCTTGAGCAGAATAGGCGGAGACCAATGTCTCCAATACATCCCTGTTGTCGGGCATACGCTTCAAGGACTGTTCCAAGATACGGATTGCGTCTTTTGGCTGTTGGTCGTAGAGAAACAATGCATAGTTTTCCCAATAGGCTTCCGGTTCGTTTTCGTAGGCTTTCCGGTAGTGTTTCAGAGCAAGGTCGGCACTTACGGCCTGGCAGAGTATCCCGAGTTTTTCCTGTGTGGCGGCGTCTGCGGAGTCTTTCTGTTCAAGGAACAGAAAGGACGCAAAGGCCCGCAGGTAGTCGCCTTGTTTCATGGAGCGATGTGCATCGTAGAAATAGTAGCGGAAACATTGTTCCTCAGCGGTCAGTTGAACAGGAACAGGTTCCGTCGCCTTTGTCCGTGCCGCATAGGACATGCCTGCGAAGCAAAGGAGTAAAAATGCTATGTAGAAAATCTTCTTCAAGGTGTATGAACTTGTTTATTTGGTTCCGCTGTGCCCAAAACCTCCCGTTCCCCGCTCGGTGTCACTCAATTCTTCCACCTCAACAATAGAGGGCTGTTCGTGCCGTGCAATAACCATCTGGCAGATACGTTCTCCCGATTCGATGGTCTGCGGTTCATTGCCGAGGTTGATGAGTATGATTCCAATCTCACCACGATAGTCGGCATCAATGGTTCCCGGAGTGTTGAGGACGGTTATCCCCCGCTTGAGTGCCAATCCGCTACGCGGACGAATCTGTGCCTCATAGCCTTCGGGAAGTTCGAGAAAGAGTCCAGTCGGAAACAGTTTCCGTTCAAAAGGCTGCAAGGTAACAGGTTCGCTGAGGAAACAACGGATATCCATACCTGCCGCCAGTCTGCTCTCGTACTTAGGCAGCGGATTATTGCTTTTATTGATAAACTTGACAATCATACGTTCTGTATCTTATAATCGGTTGTATATTATTCAAAAACGGCGTTCCACCAATACCCGCAGGCCATCAGGTACAACACGTATGTGTGCCGTGGTATCCACTTCGACAGGATCGCCATCGCAATGGAAAGGAGCGGGTGCAGGACGTGTAACAGTCAATTCCCGGGTGCGGACGGTATTCATGAAAAGTCCTTTGTCGAGTGTTTTCGTGAAGAGTTCCATAACCAATCCGGGCACCGCAAGTATCGGGAACGGCGACAGGACGGCGACATCCAACAAACCATCCTGTATGCTTGCCTGCGGTGCGATGTATGCTGCATTCCCCCACTGATTGGCATTGGCTATTGTAACGAGGAAAGCATCGGTCTCTATATCCACACCATCGCCTTTGATCGTGCAATGCTGGGGAGTGTATTGAAAGATGTCCTTCACGATTTGTTGCAGGTAGGTCTTCATTCCCCGCTTTCCTGCCGATGCAAAATGCTCGCTGACGAGGGCATCGAAGCCTGTACCACACGTGCAGAAGAACGGGCGTCCGTTGAGCAATGCATAATCAACGGAGACCGGTTCGGAACGGTTGAGCATTTCGATGGCTCTCGGCAAGCGCAAGGGGATGTTGAGATGACGCGCCAATCCGTTTCCCGACCCGACGGGAAGGATTCCTAATGCCGTGCCGGTGTCGCGCAGTCCTGCCGCCACTTCGCTGACCGTACCGTCTCCACCGACAGCCACAACCGCATCGAACTCCATTTGAGCATATTGGGCCGCCAATTCCGTAGCGTGCCCTTTATATTCCGTGAAGACTATATCGGGCGTCCATTGCTCATGACTGAGCAACGCATCGATGGCTTTCGGAATACGGCGTTTGTTCAGTGTACCCGCTACCGGATTTATGATGAAGGCTATATTTTTCATAAACAAACAAAGATATAATATGCTGCTTGCAAAGTTACAAAATTTGTACCGAATGCACAATAACAGAATGAGGAACCCATCGGCAACCGCACCAAAACCGCGGTACAGTCACAATAGAGGTCAGGTGATAGAGATTGGAGAGCAGGGCATAGAGATTAAGAAGCATTACAGGCGCCGCCTATAAGACCCATCAGTTCATTAAACACAGGAGGGGTATTTATAGAAATCCTAGTTATTCGAGAAGGGCCAGAACATTAAACAGTCCTTTAAGAGACTCCCCGAACCTCCCTGCAGAGGGGCTGTATAGGACTTCACTTATAGGCAAACTTCATGTCGGGCGTTGCCAAAAATATATCTCACCCGGATTCCGGCGGAGACATAACCCGCTATGCTCAGACATTATCTCCGCTTCTTGAAATCCTCGTTCCATTTTTGACGCACCGATACAATGCCAACGGAACAAACACGCTGTCCCCCGTGCAGGCGTTGCATGATAGTTGTTATAGAGGTTCTAGAGGTCCTAGAAGTTCGAGAGGTTCCTATAGTGGATTGGGCATATCGGATCCATGAGACCAATTGGACGAGTCGGGCATATCAGCCGAATGAAACAAATGAGGTCATCTCCCGTCCAGGGGTGCTTCAGGTCGGCTTGAGGAATCGTAGGGAAAAAGCAAAGACTCCCCAGTCCCTCCAAAGAGGAAGGCTAAGATAATGCAAGAGATATATGGTACATAGAAAAACAATATACCGCTACAGGACAGAGTTGGCGATATTGCTAACGTTGCCGATGCCGACTTTTTGTTTCGGGGTTTCTCCGCGCAGAACAGGCAAATAGGTGTCGCTGATGTAGGAGAAACCCGGCTCTTCTTGCAGGATCTGCTCACACTTCTCAATGGCTTGTTGCTTGTCGCCTGTTTTTTCGTAGCACTGGGCAATGCACAGTTGCAATGCCCGATAGTTCCAATTATGGATTGTCAGATGCAATTCCTTGAAGCGCCGTTCCGCCAAGAGAAAATAGCGCAATGCCCGTTCTTTGTTTCCTCCGAAGGCTTTTGGGCAGTACATATCGATGTTGGCTTTCAGTGTCAAGGCAGCAGGATGCAGGGAATCAATACGCATTGCTTCATTGGCATACGCCATGGCCCGATTGGCGTACATCAGTTTACGGAAGGCATTGAAAGACATCTCGTAAGCCGCCAAAGAGGAACGATAGCACGCCAACTGCGCCCCATCCAGTTTGCCGCTGAGTTCTTCGATATGCTGTGCAAACAATTGCAGATGCCGCTCTGCAGATTCGTTTTCTTCGCTCACGGCAAATGCCACGTACCCGTATTGATAGTTGAGAAGGCGTTCTTTCTCCATTTCGGAAAGTTTGTCCCAATCGGCATGCTCGATGTATTCTTTCCAAAGACTAACGTCTCCTTTGAGATAGGCTTTGTAGAGTTCTTCATCGGTATATTGAGCCAATACCCACTGAGGCATCAAGACAAGCAGAAGAAACAGGCTTATTAACAACATATTCAGCAACAGATGTTTTGGAGTGCTATACACACGATATCTGCAGCGTGAGGGAACAAAACCTGTGCCAAAAGAAACAGGGTTGTTAAAAACGAAATATATGCTTGTTTTTCCGAAAGAATTGCACTATTTTTGTGGTTGATAAGTAAAACCAAACAGAGTAATTATGTATTCAGATCCAAAAGATTGTCTTTACTGCACGCAAAACAAGACGTTGCATGATTTGATGTTGCCCATCGCAGACTTGTGTGTTTCCAAAGTGTTTCTGTTCAGAGAACAATCGTACAGGGGACGGTGCCTTGTGGCTTATAACGGGCATGTGAATGATTTGAACGAACTATCGGACGAGCAACGCAATGCTTTTATGGCGGACGTTGTACAAGTGACCCGTGCCATGCAGAAAGTATTCAACCCTGAGAAAATAAACTATGGGGCATACGCCGACAAGTTGTCGCATCTGCACTTCCATCTGGTTCCCAAATACAAGGATGGTCCGGATTACGGAGGGATCTTCCAGATGAATCCGCAGAAAGTGTATCTGTCGGAGCAGGAATACAAAGAGATGACAGACGCCATCCGCGAGAACTTATGATACGAAATGTCATTTTTGATATAGGCGGTGTGCTGATAGACTTGCAACCCCAGCGTACACTTGAGGCACTGAGGAATTTGTCGGCACAACCGATAGACAAACTGTCGGACAGAGAACTGCTTGGCGGAGGTCAGAACGACTTGGTGGACAAGTATATGACAGGCGAAATCCAAGACGAGGATTTTTTCAAGACTCTCTTGAAAACCGCAAAGCCGAATGTGACGATTGAGGACTTGAGAAAGGCATGGGATGCAATGCTTATCGGTTTGCCACAGAGGCGGGTGAAAAAAATAAAGGAACTGCACAACAACGGTATACGTATCGCTCTTCTGTCGAACATAAATGATGAGCATTTACGCATCACGAAAGAGATATTCGCCCAAGCGGATTTCCGGTCAGGGAGAGACTATGATTATGCTTTTTTCTCCAATGAATTGCATCTGGCAAAGCCGGATGCTGCCATCTATCAACTGGCCTTGAAAGAAACACGATTCGTTCCGGAAGAGACACTCTATATAGATGATCTCTTGCAAAATACAGAGGCAGGGAAAAGGGAAGGTTTGCAGTCGGTTTGTGCATTGGGAGACGAATGGCTGACCGCATTGGGAGAGACCGGTCTGTGAAGACAACGGATGATTGGCAAAAAGAAGAGACACATCTACGGGATGTGTCTCTTCTTCGTTTTATGTTATACAGTAGTTAATCAGTCATTTATCGGGCTGTATTTCGGTACGAGGGCTTTCATAATCGCCCACGCGATAAGGTATGCCACGCCGCAGAAGCAGAACATGATGAAATAGCCTGCGGGTTTGCCCTCGAAGCCGAGGAACGTAAACGCCGCACCGGCGTTCTCCGCATAGGTGAACAAACGTCCGGCACCCGTCTGGATAAGCAGCGAACCGACGCCGCCTGCCATAGCACCGATACCCGTAATAGTGGCGATGGTTGATTTGGGGAACATATCGCCCACGGTGGAGAACAGGTTAGCCGACCATGCCTGATGCCCTGCGCCTGCCAAACCGATGAGGACAGCGGGCCACCAGGCACTGAACTGCCCCAGCACCTGCGCAAACAAGGCACTGATGGGGAAGAAGGCAAAGATAAGCATTGCCAACATACGGCCGCTATAGGGCTGCATACCTTTCTTTTCGACAAAGAACTTGGGCAGATAGCCACCGAAGATAGAGATGACGGTGACGATAGCATAGAGCGTGAAGATCAACGCCTGCCCCATACCACTCGAAGCCTTGTAGCCGAACTGGTTCTGAAAGTAGGACGGTGCCCAGAAAAGGAAGAACCACCATACACCATCGGTAAAGAACTTGCCTGCGATAAACGCCCACGTCTGCTTGTAGCCGAAGCATTTGTACATCGGGATCGACTTGGTCTCCGCTTTCGGTTGGTCGGAAACCGTCAGTTCCTCGTCCTGGTGGATATATGCCAACTCAGCCTCATTCACGTGCTTCGACTGCTCGGGTTTGTCGTACATAAAATGCCAGAAGAAGATCCAGATAAAGCCCAGCGCACCGATGATGATAAACGCCATCTCCCAGCCGAACTTGGCTGCCAGCGGCGGAATGCACAGCGGGGCTGCCAACGCACCGATCGATGCACCGGCATTGAAGATAGACGTGGCAAACGCACGGTCTTTCTTGGGGAAATACTCGGCGGTTACCTTGATGGCTGCGGGGAAGTTGCCCGCCTCACCCAAGGCTAGAATACCGCGGCATAGCAGGAACAGCCACACCGAGGTGGACGCCACCGCCAGAGCGGCATTGGAACCGTATTCCACGGCTTTCATAGCCGCCAGCGACTCAAAGCCCTCTATATGCATAGTCGCCCAACCGCAACCCGCGTGCAAGCAGGCACCAAACGACCAAACCGAGATTGCGATGATATAGCCTTTCTTCGTACCCATCCAATCGACGAAACGACCGGCAAAGAGGCACGCAAAAGCGTAGAAAATAGAGAAGAAACCCGTAATCATTCCGTAGTCGGCATCCGTCCAGTGAAACTCGGGTTTGATAAACTCCTCCCATGTAAGGGAGAGTACTTGGCGGTCGAGGTAGTTGATTGTTGTTGCCACAAAGAGCAGCGAGCAAATCCACCAACGCCAGTTAGACATCAGTTTCTGTTGTGTCGTCATATTTATGTTTTTAAGTAACCAACCCACTAAAGGGAGGTTATTGTGGTTGTATTATAGTACCGCCTTGATTACATCAAGACATTCTTTGCATTTGTTGGTGATATATGCCCAGTCGCCTGCCGCAATCACCTCTTTCGGGAACAATTTGGAACCCATACCTACGCAGTACACGCCTGCTTTGAACCATTTCTCGAGATTCTCTTTCTCGGGAGCAACACCGCCGGTAACCATAATCTTCGACCAGGGCATAGGGGCTTTGAGCCCCTTCACCATATTCGGACCATAGACATCGCCGGGGAAGAGTTTGGTCAGGTCGCAACCAAGTTCCTGCGCTTTGCCGATCTCGGTAACCGTACCGCAACCGGGGCAGTAAGGCACCAAACGACGGTTGCAGACCGGGGCGATCTCCTCGTTGAAGAGAGGACCTACCACGAAGCAGGCACCGAGTTGGATATAGAGCGCTGCCGTAGGCGCATCCACTACCGAGCCGACACCGAGTGCCAGTTCGGGGCACTCTCTGGCTGCCCATTTAACGAGTTCACCGAAGATCTCGTGGGCAAAATCGCCACGGTTGGTAAACTCAAACGCACGTACACCACCCTCGTAGCAAGCCTTTACCACGTTCTTGCACAGTTCGAGGTCTTTGTTGTAGAAGACAGGTACCATACCCGTCTCTCCTATCTTTGCCATTACGGCCAACTTATCAAATTTTGCCATATATTCAAGTAATTAGTGACCTCCACAACCCCCTCCAAGAAGCACTCCACTGCGCAATGCTTGTGGGGTCCCCGCGACAGGAGGGACTTGACGGATGTTCTGCAAGCCCCCTCTTTGAGGGGTTGGGAAGGGAAAGTCTAAGTTTTTAATTTATCTTTGTACCCGTCCGTTGGCGTTGCCACCGGCGAGGGCTTCCACTTCTTCCACCGAAACGAGATTGAAGTCTCCGTTGACGGTGTGCTTCAACGCACTGGCTGCTACAGCAAACTCCAATGCTTCACCTTGTGTTTTCTTGGTGAGCAAGCCGTGGATCAAGCCGCCCGAGAACGAGTCGCCGCCGCCTACGCGGTCGATGATCGGGTTGATCTCGTAGCGTTTCGACTGATAGAACTCCTTGCCGTCGTAGATAAGGGCTTTCCAGCCGTTGAACGTAGCGGAGTAACTCTCGCGGAGCGTGGAAACGACATATTTGAAACCGAACTCTTTCATCATCTGCTCGAAGATACCCTTGTAGCCTTCGGCATTGGTCTCGCCGCCCTCTACATCGGCATCAGGTTTGAAACCGAGGCAGAGTTGTGCGTCCTCCTCGTTGCCGATACATACATCCACATACTGCATCAGCGGACGCATAACAGAGATGGCTTTCTCGCTCGTCCACAGTTTCTTGCGGAAGTTCAGATCCACAGAGACGGTTACGCCGTGGCGTTTGGCAGCCTCGCAAGCCAAGCGGGTGATCTCTGCCGCCTCGTCCGAGATGGCGGGGGTGATACCGCTCCAGTGGAACCACTGTGCGCCTTCCATGATTGCATCAAAATCGAAATCCGACGGATCCGCCTCGGCGATAGCCGAATGGGCGCGGTCGTAGATCACCTTGGAAGGGCGCATCGAAGCACCGGTCTCGCAGTAGTAGAGCCCAACGCGGTCGCCGCCACGTGCGATAAAGTCGGTATTTACGCCATAGCGACGCAGTGCGTTTACTGCAATCTGACCAATCTCGTGTTTCGGCAGTTTGCTTACGAAAACAGCCTCGTGCCCGTAGTTTGCGCACGATACGGCTACATTCGCTTCACCGCCACCGGGGATGATACGGAAAGAGTCAGTCTGAATAAAACGGTCGTTGCCATTTGGCGAAAGGCGAAGCATAATCTCGCCCAAAGTAACAATTTTTGCCATAATAGATTCTGCAGACCACCTCAGCCGCTTCTTTGGAAGGACCGAGGTGGTTGATGTTATGTTTAGAAATTAAAATACTGTTTTGCGTTGTTGTAGCAGATGTCTTCCACCATCTGTTGCAGACGGGCTTTCTCGTAACCGGTGTACGGAATCAAGCCGTTCTCCACGTCGTTGCCGAGGATGTTGCACAGCGTGCGGCGGAAATACTCGTGGCGCGGATAGGAGAGGAACGAGCGGCTGTCGGTGAGCATACCTACAAAGCGGCTCAGCAAGCCGAGGTTCGAAAGTGCCATCATCTGTTTCTCCATACCGTCTTTCTGGTCGAGGAACCACCAGCCCGAGCCGAACTGGATCTTGCCTGCCACCGAGCCGTCCTGGAAGTTGCCCAACATCGTGGCAATCACCTCGTTGGCGCACGGGTTGAGGTTGTAGAGGATGGTCTTTGCCAACTTGCCTTCCATATTCATCTCGTCCAAGAAATGTGCCATCGCCTTGGCGGTCGTAAACTCGCCTATCGAATCGAAGCCCGTGTCCGCACCGAGCAGATTGAACATCTTCGTATTGTTGTTGCGGATTGCCCCGTAGTGGTATTGCTGCGTCCAGCCGGCATTGTAGTCCATCTCTGCCTGCATATGCAGGAACGCGTGCTTGTACTGGCGGATCTCGCTTGTGGTCAATGCCTTGCCTGCGAGTGCCTTGTCCATGATGGCGTTGATTTCCGCCTCGGTGTATGCCTCGTCGTAGAACTCCTCGATACCGTGGTCGGACAGGCGGCAGCCCATCGTCTGGAAGAAATCGTGGCGTCTTTGGAGCGCGTCGGTCAGGTCGGCAAACGTACGAATCTCCACACCGCTTACTTGCGAAAGTTTTTCGATATAGGCTTTCCACGTAGCGGCTTCGATGTTCATTGCCGCATCGGGACGCCATGCGGGGAGCATGCGGGTCTTGCAGGTCGGGTCGGCAGCCACCACTTTGTGCCATTCGAGGCTGTCGGCGGGGTCGTCGGTCGTGCAGACAATCTCCACGTGATAGTGCTCCATCATTCCGCGCGGGCAGAATTTCGGATCGTTCTCTATCTGACGGTTGCACTCGTCGTATATCTCGCGTGCCGTCTCGGGGTTGAGGCGTTTCTCGATACCGAAAGCGGTCTTCAGTTCGAGGTGCGTCCAGTGGTAGAGCGGGTTGCGGAAGGTGTAAGGCACGGTCTCCGCCCATTTCTCGAATTTCTCCCAATCGGTCGTGTCCTTGCCCGTGCAGTAACGCTCGTCAATGCCGTTGGAACGCATAGCGCGCCATTTGTAGTGGTCGCCCATGAGCCAAATCTGTGCTATCGATTCGAAGCGTTTATTCTCGGCAACCATCTGCGGGATGAGATGGCAGTGATAGTCAATGATCGGCATTTTTGCCGCATGTTCATGATAGAGTTCCTTTGCCGTCTCGGTCTGCAGAAGGAAATCTTTGTCCATAAAGGTTTTCATTGTGTTATTATATTTATAGTCATTTATTCTCGGAAGTCGGACAGAAGGAACAAATGAAACAATCCTTCTCTCCACACTGCAAAAGTAGTATTTTCCCGCGGTATCCAAGTAGAAAAATTGACACATTGTGTAGAATTTGCCCAGGAATGACAGTTTGGTGCATTGGCACATTTTTTGCTCAGATTGGGCAAAAACAATAGACTTATGGACAATGAATTGAACAAATCCGATTATCGCGAGGAGGATGTGAGAATATCCGGTTTCGCAGGCAATCCGAGTGTGGTAGCCGCCTTGATGCGCAACGTTTACTGGTGGATGACCGCCGCACTGGTTATCACAGGGCTTACCTCGCTTCTGGTGAGCAAGAACGGGGCTATCCTTGGTATGCTTTTTTCGAGTTCCGCTCCCATAATCACCTTATGTGTTGTGGAACTGCTATTGGTGATAGTTTTGACAGCATGCATCAATAAAATGTCGTTCACGACTGCAACCGTGATGTTCATTGTATATAGCATCGTTAACGGTCTGACACTGACGCCGATTCTCCTTCTGTACACACAAGAGAGCATTGCCAGTACGTTCTTTATTACGGCAGGTACGTTTGCGGCAATGGCCTTGATAGGAAGTTTCACGAAGAAAGATTTGAGCGGATTGGGAAGATTTTTCCTTATGGCGTTGATAGGGCTGATTATTGCTTCGGTGGTGAATATATTTGTTGCAAGTTCGCCTCTTTATTGGGGAATAACAGTTGTCGGAGTATTGCTGTTTGCGGGCTTGACTGCATACGATGCACAACACATCAAGGCACTGTTGCAGTTTTACGGAGATGAGGTGAACGAGAATACACAGAAGATTGCCCTCTTGGGTTCGCTGGAACTATACTTGGACTTCATCAATATGTTCCTTTATCTGCTGCGGCTATTCGGCAAGAAGAACTAAGGAAACCGGCAAGACCAAAAAAAAGCGGTTCTTCTTGTGTATATAAAAAAGATATTGTACTTTTGCAACCGCTTTCGGCACGATGTGCCGGAGACGCAATTCAGACTGCTTGAAAGCATCCGATGGAAGGAAGGATGGGTGAGTGGCTGAAACCAACAGTTTGCTAAACTGTCGTACGGGTAACCGTACCGGGGGTTCGAATCCCCCTCCTTCCGCAAGCACTGCGAACACAGTTTCGCAGTGCTTTTTTGTTACTATGACACTCCTTGATGTCTCCATGAAACGGCTTTGAACTGGCACTAATTGCCGATTCAACCTAATATCCGGTTTCCGTGAACGGACCATACAGCACTGTGCAGAAACATTATCGGGTATGAGGTTCTCCGCTATTTGCCGTCAATGAGACTCCCCATGCCTCTCAAAGAGTGGGGGAATATTCTCCGCCAATTGCCGCCAATAACCCGTTAATCCTTGGAGGACTCCATGCTGTGTTAAAGATCACAAACTCTGCGGATAGCGGAGTATATTAAGAAAGAGCGGCTGAAACAGATCAGACGAATCGGGCAGATCGGACGAATTAGACCAATAGGAAACTTTACAGAGAGATTATTATAGACATCATAGTTGCCGAGAAGTCCGAGGGGGTGGGTATCGGTCTATTGTTGTTTCCGGTTAATCTCCCGATGAGGGGTGCTTCAGGTCGGCTTGAGGGGTCGTGGAGAAACGTACAGACCTCCCCAACCCCTCCAAAGGAGGGGCTAAAGTGATGTTATCACTATATTATGTATATTCGTTGGTAAAATCAGACTCATTTATTTCTTCCATTGTTTACTGCGCTCGGATTTCGGCGGAGACAAAACCCGATACGTTCAGACAGTATCTCCACATTCCGAAATCCCCGCTTCATTTTTGACACCCGACACAATGCCGACGTTACTGCCCCGCTGCCCCGCACTTTTCAAGTTGATTCCGCCAACGGAATTCTTTCTTTTATGGGACTCAAAGAAAAGAAACTGAACCTTCCGTTTAGTCGGGAGCAGATTATTGGGAGTTGAAAGGAACTTCATAGCGTATCGCGAATTTGTCGTGTTGATCAGGCAATGGCAAATAACTTGCCAAATATCTGCCATGAAGGCGGATTGGCGCACTTTTTGTTCGTTCACGGGCGGAATCGCAGGAGGGCAGTTGTAGCCTGCCTGTTTGCAGAGACTTCGTCCGAAGGATTGTTGTACAGCCTTTGGGAGGAGGCAAGATATTAGAATTATAAGTAAACATATCAGTATATGCAGAATGAAACAATTCCCGTCCTGCTACTCACGGGTTATCTGGGTAGCGGAAAGACAACGTTGCTGAACCGAATTCTGACCAACAGAAAAGGTATCCGGTTTGCCGTGATAGTGAATGACATAGGCGAAGTGAACATTGATGCGGACCTTATACAGAAGGGTGGAGTGGTTACGGCACAAGATGACAGTTTGGTTGCTTTGCAGAACGGTTGCATCTGTTGCACCCTGAAGATGAATCTCGTTCAGCAACTGCACGACCTTTGTGCACAGCGGTGCTATGACTACATCGTGATAGAGGCTTCCGGTATTTGCGAGCCGGCGCCTATCGCACAGACATTGTGTTCGTATCCGCAGATAGTTGCCAAATCGGACGCTCCCGTTCCGGTGTTGGACAGCATAATCACCGTAGTGGACGCTCTCCGTATGCGTGACGAGTTCGCTTCCGGCAAGGACTTGCAAAAAGAAAACATCGGTGAGGAAGACCTGGCTTCACTGGTTATACAGCAGATTGAATTCTGCAACCTGATATTGCTTAACAAAGCAAGCGAGGTGACACCAGACGAGTTGCAGCACATCCGTGCCGTCATTCGTGCCATTCAGCCCAAGGCAGAGATTATTGACTGTGACTATTGCGACGTGCCTTTCCCGAAAATCCTGGATACAAATCTGTTTTCCTTTGACGAAGTGGCGGGTTCGGCTGCCTGGATTGCGGGCGTAGAGGGAGAAGTGGATGACGACGATGATGACGAGCATGAACATAATGATGGCGGACATGAAGGACATCATCACCATCATGATCACGAAGATTTTCACAATGAAGAAGAGGGTGAAGCCTTAGAGTACGGGATATCCACCTTTGTTTATTATCGCCGCCGTCCGATGGATCTGAACCGGTTTGACGAGTTTGTGGCACGTCATTGGCCAAAGAGCGTGATCCGCTGCAAGGGTATGTGTTATTTTGATACAGAGTATGATATGTGCTACCTATTCGAACAATCGGGCAAGCAGTTTAACCTGAAGCAAGCCGGTGCTTTTTATGCCACTATGCCGGAGGACGAACTGAAACAGATGCTGGCACACGACCCCACATTGCGCAGGGATTGGGACGAACGGTATGGCGACAGAATGCAGAAACTTGTCTTTATCGGTCAGAATATGGATAAAGAGGAGATTGTAAGACAATTGGACGATTGCTTGGTATAAGAAATCGGTTGTGAATAAACACAAGGGTGCTACCTGTAAGGAAACAGACAGTACCCTTGTGTTTTTTAAGGAGTTGCTATGGATAGTCTTAGTTGCTGTTGTGCTGCATCCATTGGCGTACTTGGGTTATACACCAGGGAAGTTCGTCCCGCACCTGCTGTACCCAAAAGCGCATGACGTTCCACCCTAGGGAAGTCAGCGTCAGATTGCGTAATTGATCAGAATAACAGAGTTCATCCGTCCAATCTTTATGATACATGGCTCCATCAATTTCGATGTCTAATTTCTTACCATTGTGGAAGATGGCTAAATCCAAGTAGTACTTATCGACATGTAATTGAGCCGTAACAGGAATTCCAGCATCAGAAAGAGCCTGTTGGAATATGTGTTCCCATTCTGACGATTGAACAGGTGCATTGTTGCCTGCATTATATTGTGCGAAATGTTCCAGATAGGACACTCCGCATTGTTTGCAGTACTCTTTATTCCCAATGCAAACAAGCAATGCACGTGCTCTTGTGATTGCTACATTAAATAGATTTCCTGTTGATTTAAGAAATTGCAGGCTTTGAATACTTGTTCCTTTGGATACAACCGGCGAGAAAAGTATGACATCCTTTTCATCTCCTTGAAATTTGTGGACAGTGTCAATGAGAATATTGTTGTGCAATTCCAATGCATTATGCAGAGCGGCATCGCCTTCCAACGCAGTCCGTATCATATCGGCTTGCATACGGAAAGGAGTGGTAACGCCAATTGATCCCTCAAAACATAAATCTTCTCTCAGATGGCGAAGCATACGAATTACGCCATTGACTTCTTCTTGGTTATATGCGCCTCCAGCCTGCGGACGAATGGTTTGTCCGTTTATATTCATCCATTGCATACCTAGGACCGGCTTTCCGTTGTCAGGTGCGACCAAGCGTCGGTAATCGGTAGCGATACGCAGAGAACCCCCATAGAATTCTTGATTGGAGAAATCAATAATATCCTGGTAACTGCGATGATGATCCCGTAATTGAACAATTCCTTCGGGAGGAACGAGACTGCCGGCTAAATCGTAGATAGAATTACTCCGATACGACCAACGGTAATCTGTTATTCCGTATCGCTGCATCAGTTGTTTATCCGTCTCCTGATTTAACAAACATATATGACTGAGTTGCTGCTTGTCTCCAATAACGACCATTTGTTTTGCCCGTAACATCAGCGGCAATACAGAGGCTATGTCACATTGACTTGCTTCATCGATAATTAGAATGTCATACAATCCTTTTATGAAAGGGATACGCCTGCGCGCAGAAAGCGTTGTAATGGCATGAGCAGGAAGTATTTTCAACAGACTGGAGGGGAAATTATCAACTTTCCCTAAATCAAGAGCACTAATGTAATTATGTAAAATGCTTCTTTTCTCAGTAGTATATTGCAGACCATGTTGTTGTAAAAAATCTTCCCATACCTGTTTTGCTTTTGATTGCAGGGCTGTATGCAAACGCAATATGTCAGCATCCAATTGCTCCATAGATGCTTGTTCACGTTGTTCTCGCAGAATGAAATTATAGTCGGCTATCAGTTGAATGTTTTCAATGAAAGGTTCGTATATACTTTTCAGGAGTGTGACCTCCCGTCCTGTCATTTCTGCAGTGACCTGTACGGAAAGACCATACTGTTCAGATGTTTTGTTAAGATTATCAATACATAGTCCTAAGTATTCTTTCCGTTTGCTTTCACGATGTTTTCGGAACAATTTATCTAACAGGGAAGTGTGTGGCGAGAAATAGTTGCTGCGTGCTATTATATATTTGTGGTATGTCTCCCGAATATGCTCCACATCCGTATCATTGATTTTGCATATAAATTTGCCATATTTATCCCGAATCAGACAGACCTTCTGTTCTATCTGGTCCATCTGATTACGTCTTTGGAGAGTAAGGGCTTTCTGTTTTTCCAAAGCCTCTATCCGTTGATAGATTTCCGGATATTGCTTTACTACAGTAGAGTGCTGTTGAAAAAATGTAGAAGATTCCCATTGCCGGACAAAATCAGAAATAGACGCCTTCGCATTTTGTCCATAGCGCAATATCCATGGCAAAGATGGATTAATTTTGTTCACCCTATCCACCACTACATCTACAGCATTGTTGTTCTTGCTTGTAAACAAGATGCTTTTTCCTTGCAGTGTGGCATTGATAATCAGATTGGCAACAACTTGTGTTTTTCCTGTACCAGGAGGTCCTGAGATTAAGGTAATATCAGAAGCAATTGCCGTTTGTACAGCGTGTTTTTGTTCTTTGTTTAATGGTAGTACCTCAAGAATTTCATGGTTTGTTTTGAATGCCTTTAATTCTTTATGATGAATGATTTTCTCTAGTATAGACGGACTGATAGAATACTCTGGAATATCACTTATCAATAGAAGTTCTCGGGCTAAGCCTACGGTGTAAGGCTTTGGTGTTTGTGCTATCAGAATTGCTCTGTTTAATACTCCGTCAGGGTCAGTGATATGTAGATTTTCAGTTGATAGTGTATAAGGATCGAGTCTGTCCCTCCATTCCCATGACGGGCATAGGTTGTGCAACTTATCACAATAGGTTTGCAATGATTGCAAATCTGTGAAACCCAAGTTGATAGAGAGATTATCTTCTAATTCTTTCAATTCGAATAGATTTTCAGACTTGTCATTTGCAGAGTATCTGTCAATGATATCCTTATTAATCAGCAGTTCCGGATTTATCTGAAATTCATTCAGTTCATTATTCCTGTTGGAGACGGGTGATACATGCAAGATAAAAACAGGAGATAATATATGTCCTATCTTCAGTATAGGATAACCTATCAGTAATTCTTTTTCCGCTTTGTAACTTCCTTGCAGAAAAGACAGAATATCGGTGTTGCGAAACCATGATTCATCTAATGTACAGACTTCTCTGAAGGTATTGGGTTCTTTAATAGAAACCCGTGTGGAGGTATTGCTTTCGGCTCCTATGCATGCTGTATAGTATTTGCACAAATTGCTTAAATCCATTTCTGCAGATATGAAAGGAGAAGTCTTATGTTATTAGATGTTAGGTCCTATCTAATAATTGCTTTTTTGATTGTTTCCACGATGTATGCTACATCTTCATCGCTAACCATCGGTCCTGAAGGCAGGCACATTCCTACTTTGAACAGGGCTTCGCTTACACCGTTGACGTAGGCAGGTGCATCTTTATAGACAGGCTGTTTGTGCATGGGCTTCCATACGGGGCGGGACTCGATGTTGGCTTTGTCAAGGAACATACGCAGTGCCTCCACGTTGTCGTTGGGCTGGCAGTCGGTGCGCAATGTCGCAGCCTGATGCGTAACGCCTGCTGCGCCGCCTACGGCACCCTGTACGGCTACTTCATAGGCGTGCTCTTGTCCAACGATACGCAGTGTCGGGTCAAGCAGGATGGTGTTCAGCCAGTAGTTGCTGTCGTATTCGGGGGCGGGGTTCTTGTGGAACGTGATGCCGTCTATCTCGGCAAACGCCTGCTCGTAGAGGTCGGCGATGTGCTTGTGGTGGCGGATATGCTCGTCCACAACGGTCATCTGTCCGCGTCCGATACCTGCACAGATATTCGACAGGCGGTAGTTGTAGCCGATAGCCTCGTGCTGGTAGTACGGGTATGCCTCGCGTGCCTGAGTGGCGTACCACATCACTTTCTGCTTGGCTGCCTCGTCGGGGCATATCAGTGCGCCGCCGCCGGAGGTGGTAATCATCTTGTTGCCGTTGAAGGACAATACGCCGTATTTGCCGAAGGTGCCTAATACTTGCCCGTCGTAGCGGCTGCCGAAACCTTCGGCAGCATCCTCTATCACAGGTATGCCGTATTTGTCGGCGATTGCCAGAATCTCGTGTATGCGGTAGGGCATGCCGTAGAGTGCCACGGGAATGATGGCTTTGGGGTATTTGCCGGTCTTTGCTTTGCGGTCAAGGATAGCCTGTTCGAGCAGTGCGGGGTCCATGTTCCATGAGTCTTTTTCCGAGTCAATGAACACGGGTGTAGCCCCGAGATACTTGATAGGGTGGCTGCTAGCGCAGAATGTGAACGACTGCACGCACACTTCGTCACCCGCTTGTACCCCGCACGCAATGAGTGCCAGATGCACCGCTGCCGTGCCGGCAGAGAGTGCAACTATCTGCTTGTTTTGCAGGGATTGTTTGGTGTCGCACTGTTCTTGGGCGGTGTCGTCCAGCCCTTGCGGTGTTGAGGTTACAAACTGCTTGAGGTCGTCCTCAAAGCCGTTGACATTTGGCCCGAGAGGCACCACCCAGTTGGTGTCGAAGGCCTCTTGTATGTATTTCTGTTCGTTCCCGCTCATGTGTGCGAGACAAAGGTAAATTCGTTTTTTCATATCTATAATCTCCTTGTATAATCTCTTTTAGTTGTGTCCGTTGAAGGTGGGGGCGGTGGCTTCGCCTGCTGTGGATATGCCTTCACGGTGAAGGACGTTGTGAATGGTCATGCCAATAATCTTGCAGTCGAGTGCAAACGTCAGGTGGTCCACATACCATACGTCGTACTCAAACTTCTTGGTATGCGTGATAGCGTTGCGACCATTGACTTGTGCCCAGCCCGTGATGCCCGGACGTACCTCGTGGCGTCGCATCTGCTCTTTGGTATATAAGGGCAGGTACTTGACCAACAAGGGACGAGGACCTATGAGTGCCATGTCTCCTTTGAGTACATTGAAGAGTTGGGGCAACTCGTCAATAGAGGTAGAACGTACAAACCGCCCGACTTTGGTCAGACGCTGTGCATCAGGCAACAAGTTGCCGCTGCTGTCACGCTCATCGGTCATAGTCTTGAACTTGATAACCTTGAATATCTTAGCGTCCTTTCCCGGTCGCTCCTGTGTGAAGAATGCTCCTGCACCGTGATTGGCAAAGTGCAGCCATACTGTTACTATGAGTAGTAACGGACTCAGGCATATAAGTGCAACCAGTGCGATGCAGAAATCCAATACACGTTTGAGGCAATGTCTGTACATTTTATGGTGTTTCAAATTGTTACGTTCGTTTATTATAATTGAACGAAAGGCGCTTTTTGCCAATTAAGTTGTTTATCAGCCTGTTCTATATTTACGAATGTACTCTGTTTTATTAGTAGAGTTGCTTTATTTTTAGCATTTCCTAATCCAATGTTGCTTTTGATGTATCGTTTCACCCTATTGGTAATTGTACCAGGTTCCTTGAAATAGATTTCGTAAGCTTCTTTGGACATTATAGGTTTAGGTTCTTTCACTAAATCTCCTATATGAAAATAGGTCATAGTATAAGATGAGTTTGAAATCTGTTTTTGAACAAAACGAAGAGGAAACAACCTAAAATATCCGCCTCCTGAGTATGCAACTCTCTGTCCAAATACAGACACAAGGGGAATAGGAAATTCGTGTACTTGTACGCCATTACATTCAATGGTTACCGGAGTATCGTACCCAAAGGTCGGAAATCCGCCAAAGTCGCGGTGCGCAGGAAAGACAGAAGAGTCGTACTCAATGCCGTTTTTCGCTAATATCTCAAAGGCATAGGTGTTATTTTCTCCAATAGAGAAAGCTGGAGCACGGTACCCCTTGACTTTTTTCCCTATACATTGCTCAATGGCATTTATTGCGGCATACGTATCTTCTTCCAATGCATGGTGATTCATTTTGTTGCACCACGTATGCTGAAAAGAGTGGCATGCAATTTCATGACCTTTTGATGCAATGCCTTTGACAACAGATGGAAATTCCAAAGCCATCTTTCCCGTACAGAAGAACGTTGCCAGGATATTTCTCTTCTCCAATAAGTCCAGCACTTGCCCCAAAAGAGAATCATATTCTTCCATCCTATGAGGGCGAGGTCCACCTACACGTGCTATTTCTATAGCCCATTCTTCGATGTCAAAAGTCAGGATATTCATATTTGCTACTATTGGTGTAATTTTTTGCGTTGGCTTAGTTTGTGAATGCCGTCTATCAACCATGCAAACCAAGTAGATGGTGCTGTGGCATAGATGTCTTGGTAATAGATGTTTCTACCTATACTACAGAACCAATTGGGACGAGTGTTGAAGCGTTGTGATGAATGTATGAACCACATAATGTCTAACCCGAAAAAGCGCAGATACTTGTCTGTAGAATAGGTATGTGGCTTTTGTGGCATATCTAATACATCATGTACAATAATATCAGGAAAATTGACACCTGCTATATCTGCAGCCCGCAGAGAGGCAGGAACACGCGGGTTGATTTCTATGATTTTGTACTCTCCTTTACTATTTCGCAGAACATCAAAATCTGCCATACCTTCCCAATGGAGTGCGTCCAATACCCGACTACATTCGTTTAAGAGGGCGGTATCAGTGATGGTCCTGCAATAAGAACTGCTACCGCCTTTAATAGGGTAGAAACGGAGGATTTCAATAATAGTATATGCAAGGATGTCTCCGTTTTTCCCCCGATACAACATCACATTGTAGTAAGGTCTATTGCCGTTTTCTATGTACTCCTGAAGTGTACATTCTCCATATCGCTTTTGAACGGCAGGTAGTTTGTCGTTTAATTCTGTTATGGTATTTACCAATGTAATGCCGCGCGCACCTACCGAGTGATTGGGTTTTATCAAAGCAGGAAAGCCGACATACGATGCTGCGGATTGTATATTGTCAGTGGTAATATCCCGAGTTTTAGGATGGGAAAAAGAATGTTCCTCCAAGAAGTGCATTAACAGGGCTTTGTCTGCTCCCTGCTCAAATATGTTGTATTTTGGGACAGCACACTTGGTTGGTGTGGATTGTTCTATTTCATCCTTATGCATGCTGAGCAATTTAGCCATCTTGTCACTCATCGGTATGGCTACATCAATGTGCTCTGATAGGAATATGCTTATGAATAATGAAATAGTTGCAGTATCTGATGTGGCAGTATTTTCAATGTATGTATCTATATATCGAAAATACTTCAAATTATTCTCGCTGGCAATACATATCACTTTGTGTTTTTTCCGTTTCAGAGAATATGCTGCGGATAGGGCTTGCAGTCCTCCTCCTATGATTGCTACGGTAGCCATAACATCAGATTTCTTTACTATTTCAGGCAGGCAGAATCAAAGTTCTATGCCGTTGCGGGTGAGGATGTCTTTGCCGGCGGCGTAACCGGTACAAGCCATGATGTCTTCGGGGTCAAGCATCAAGTCGAAGGTCTCCTCCATAAGGGAAATGATGTTCAGTTGGTGCACGGAGTCCCACTCGCTGACAGTCTCTTTGGAGAAGTTGTCTCCCAGTTGGTCGGCGGTTACTCCAAAGACTTCGCCATAGATGGCGTTATATTTCTCAAGATTGGTCATTGTATTTATTGTTTTGAAAGTTTACTGTATAGTTTCTTGCCTGCCTCGTTCTTCGGGATGCAGGGTATAACACGTATTTCAAAGGATGTGGCTACGATGTGCGTCTTTTGTACAAGGGTGTTCTTGACCTCATCCTGCTTGCCGGCATCGGTGATATAGACAATCATCTTCTCGTCGGTACCCACACAGGCGCACTCTGCTCCGCAGTCGGTTTGCAGGATTTGTTCACATTCGTCCAATCCGACACGCATACCGAACAGTTTGAGGAAACGTCCCATACGCCCGACGATATAGTAACAGCCGTCTTCGTCGAAGTATGCCAAGTCGCCCGTGTGTATGAATCCATGCCGTTCGTCGCCCAGAGCCAAGTCGGACAGACAGCGTGCGTAGCCCATAGTGACATTCTTACCACGATAGCACATCTCACCTTCGGTGTGCGGAGTGGTGACAGGGGTGCCGTCTTCCGCCAAGAGAGACAACTCGCCGTTTGGTACGGCGATGCCGATACTACCGACTTTCTCTATCGCCCACTTGGCAGGCAGATATGCCATCCGTGCCGTGCACTCCGATTGTCCGTAGGTGGCAATCCAGCGTTTGTTGCGGTCACGGCAGTATTCGGCGAACTTGCGGTTCAGATCGGTTGGCATTTTCCCTCCTCCCTGTGTAAGCAACTCCAAGTCGGGCAAATCCATACGGAAGAACCGCATCAGGTTGAGAATCTGGAAACTATAGGGTACGCCCGTAAAGGAGGTGGCATGTTGGTCTTTGAGGAATGCCCAGAACCTGGCGTCCGTCATGCTCAAGCCTGTGATAAGGATAGTGGCACCCACGCGCAAATGGCTGAAGACCATAGACAGACCCATGGTATAGTATAAGGGCAATACCATGAGCGGGCGGTCTGCGGGTTTGAGCGCAAAGAAGGTGGAGATGTTCAATCCTGCCGCTTCGATGTTGTCGTAGCAGTGGCGTACCAACTTTGGGCTACCCGTACTGCCTGATGTAGGCAGCAGGTGGCTAAGTTCGGGGTATAGTCCGGATATGGGGCTTGCTGTCCGGTAGAGTGTATAGCCGAACTGACTGTGCAAGGCATTGCCCTCCATACGCAAGGAGTCCACTGCGCAGATGTATGCAGGGCGGTAGGTGGAGAGCAGGTTCTGATACAGAGAGTCTTCCGTTTTGGCATTGAGTATCAAAGGTACCAGCCTGCGGCCTTGCAGCATAGCCATAGTCCATGCTATGCCGCCGATATTGTTCTCCACCAGCAGAAAGCACAACGCCCGTTGCGGTACTATACCGGCAAGGGTGTCCGCCAATGCGGAGATGTCGGCATAAAGGAGTGTACTGCCGTTGGAGTCGATAGCAGCAAGACGCTGCGGGTCAATATGTTCGAGACCTAATAACATCGTATTCGCAAGCATTAAATAGAGGCACAGCCGTCCACTCCGAGTATCTGCCCTGAGATGTAACTTGCACGGTCGGACGCTAAGAATGCGCAGGCGTTGGCGATGTCTTCGGGTGTGCCGAGCCTGCCGAGTGCGATACGTTGGATACGGGTATCAATCTTCTCGCCGTTGGCTTCGTAGAGTTCTGCGAAACGCTCCGTCTTGACGATGCCCGGTGCAACGGCATTGACACGGATACCCTGCGGGGCGAGTTCCTTTGCCGCAGACTTGGTCATGGAGATAATTGCGCCTTTGGTAGCGGAATATGCCACTTGCCCCGGGGAGCCCAATACGGCAGTGACAGAAGCAATATTGACGATACTGCCTCCGCCGTTGCGCGCCATAAGGCGGCTGACCAACTGAATCATCTCCAAGACTGCGATGACGTTGACCAGAAACATACGTTCCGTTTCCTCGCGGACAATCATGCCTATCTTGCGGTTATAGACGATGCCTGCGTTATTGACGAGACAGTCTATGCGTCCCTCCGCCTTGTATATCTGCATAAATGCGGCTTTGACACTGCCAGCATCCGTGACATCCATGACGAGGGGACGGATACGGTCGTTGTCCGATGTGAAATCCTGCCGGTCACAGGCATAGACAACAGCGCCATCGTCAGCAAACTGCCGTGCAATCTGCTTGCCGATGCCCTGTGCCGCACCCGTGATGATACAGACTTTGTCTTGTAGTAGGTTCATAGTGATGTAGTCGTGTTGTGTTGTTTAACTCAGCCGGCGTGCGGGATTGCCGAACACCGTCCAGTTGTCCTCCACGTTGCGTGTTACGAAACTGCAGGCTCCGATATGGGTGTGGTTGCCGATATGTACCTCGTGGTTAATGACAGCGGAAGTATGAATCATGTTGTCGTGTCCGACAGTGATACCTCCAATCAGCATTACGTGTGAGTCGATGCGGTTCCAATCTCCGACAACCACATCGTGTCCGATAATCATATTGGACTGAATGAAATTGTAGTCGCCTATGTGTGCATCGGCAGCGATGGTGGTGAAGGCTCCCACCATACAGCCTTTCCCGAGGCGGACGTTGGTTCCGATACGCGCCGTGCGGTGGATGAGGGTAAGAAATTCTCCGCTCCGCTGTATGATGCTCTCCATACACGGACGGCGAGACGTGCCGCCGATGGAGCAGATAAAGATGTCATCGGGTTGCGGC
>JBNMIS010000011.1:0-31729 GCA_050873385.1 Bacteroidales bacterium
AGCACCAACTGGTTGTCGTAGTCCATAAAATAGAGGTTCGCGCCGACAGTGAAACGCGGGTGCGAATAGGTGTAGCCGAGTTCGTAGTCGTAGAGACGCTCGGGGCTCGGCAGACCCGTATATTCGCCCGTCTCGGCATTGTAGGTAACGTTCTCTTTGTAGTTGTTGCGGCTCGGCTCACGGTTGGCGATAGCAAACGAACCGTAGAGCAAATGCCCGTGGTTCTGGTAGGTGAGACCCGCTTTCGGGTTGAAGAAATGGTAGTTTACCGTCAGCGGCAGGTCTTCCATATCCTCGTCATTCACGCCGTTGCGCGAATAGCGCACATAGCGGTATTGCAGGTCGGCATAGAGGCTCAAAGTCTCCTGTGCGCGGTTGATGACACGCCAGTTGGCTTTGCCATATACGTTGGCGTCCACCTTGTTGGCGTGGTTGCGGTAGTACTCGTAGTTCACGGGGATAGCACCGCCATAAACGCTGTCCTGAATATAATTGAGCGTACCGAAGTGCGCACCGATATAGTCGTTGGCAGCCACACCAATCTGTGCGTCCACGGGTTCGGAAACATACTTTGCCGACACCACGGCACCGAAGAAATGGTTGTCCAAGAACTTGCGGTACATTCCATAGGCTTTGATTTTATTGCCCTCCTCGTCGCGACGGTCGGGCAAGCCCCAGTAACTGAATTTCTTTTTCTTGTACTGCTCGTAGTAGCCTCCGCCGTGAGTGTAGTGCAGAGTGGTGTTAAGGCTCCAGTTGGGGTTGAAGCGGTGGTTGACAGACAACTGCGCATGCTGCTGGGCGTAATTGTCGGTCTGGTTGTCGTAGTATTTTGTCTCTTTCTTTTGCTTGCCATTCTCATCTAAAACGGGATTTCCGTCTTGGTCAAACACTGGTACAGTATATTCGCCTGCGGGATTGTAGCGACGGTCGGCGCCATTCAGACCATACGCCACATCTTTGGTAACGCCGTCCCAGCCCATACCGGTCTTTTCCTTACCGCCGAAGAATCGCCCGACGACCTGCGTGTTCTTGCCATACCAGCCGAGGTCGCCATAGTAGGAATAGAGGTCGGAACCGGCACGATAGAGGAACCCGTCGGAATTAACCTTGCTGAAACGCGCGTTCGCACGCCAGTTGCCGGGCAACACCACGTGTGCCGATGCCATCTCGCGGAACGTGTTGTACATACCGCCGTTGAAACTCAGCGTGTAGTGACTGACGGTGTCACTATCCCCTGTCTGCATATTCAGCGAAGCACCAAAAGATGCCGAACCGTTGGTGGACGTACCCACACCGCGCTGCACGTCGATGCTTGACATCGATGCTGCCATATCCGTCATGTTCACCCAGAAAACGGTCTGGCTCTCCTGGTCGTTGAGCGGCACATCGTTCACGGTCATGTTGATACGGGTATGGTCAGTACCGCGCACACGGAAATAGGTGTAACCCACACCCAATCCGTCATCGCTCGTCACCTGCAGTGCAGGTATCGTGGACAGCAGATAGGGCAGGTTCTGCCCCGTGTTCTCCCGATTGAGTTTCTCGTTGGAGATTACCTCGTGATTGGTGGTGGTTTGTTGAACCCGTTGTGCCACCACCTGCACTTCATCCAAGTGGAGCATCTGTGCCAAAGTCAGTGTGTCTTGAGCCGTTGTTGCCGTCGCAAACGCGAATGAAGCAATCAACAAAAGAAAGTAATTTTTGTGCATTGATAAACTCTCCGTCGGGGAAAAGGCTCGGCAGAAACTGCCTATAAATCCCTTGGCAGCATTACCTGCCCAGGTTCGTAGGGTATAATCTCAGCCGTCAGGCACCCCCTTCAGAAGACGCTGCAAAAGTAATACATTTTGCCAAGTTGCGCAAGCACATCATCCGCATGTTCCATTATGCCCATCCATACAATTCATCATTTACAGCCAGACAGCGGGATTACCATTCACCCCTCTCTTGACAAGGGGTGCTTCAGGGGTCGATGAGGGGTCGAAGAAATACCCTATTTCAACGCTACGTCCAAAAGACGGCAAAGCCGCTTCAAGAAGAAGGAGATGCAAAACAGCGGTACATTTCATAACGAGAACAAGACACAAAACGGTTATTTGGTAAGATTCAGAAAAATGCTTACATTTGTAGCGGAACATAACACGTAGCATCATGAAAAAGATTTTCACGTTTATCTGCATGGCATGGGCTGTGAACTTTGCCTTTGCAGAAGTTTTTCTGGAAGAAAATTTTGATTATCCCATCGGTGACAAGATAACGGACCACGGTTGGTACACAGAGTACGGCAGTGCATCCGAGATAGGTGTGACCAACGGACTATCCATGGCACACTATGCACCCTCTAACACAGGCAACGCTGCTTTGATAGACTGTGTATCGTCGAGCGCCCAACCGCACAAGACATTCAACGAAGTGACGGAAGGTGATGTATATACAGCGTTCATGTTTCTGCCTTCCGTTAATTACAAGCAGGGATACTTTTTTGCCCTGAGAGACAAGAATGTGGGCTCGGAATACAACTTCAATGCACGCGTATTCCTTGACGCAGACTATCACATCGGACTAACATTTGCAGACAACAAGAAAGCCGTTTTCTCGGAAGAAGTGCTGGACTATGCCAGCCCTTGCCTGATAGTGGTTAAATACTCCATCAAGGACGGCGCCAACAATGACTGCGTATCGTTGTACCTGCTGAAAGAGACAGTTCAAAGTGAGCCAGCGACACCCACCATAGGTCCATTGTACGACGAAGCGAAGAAAGACATCCACCCTGCGAACATAGTTCTTCGCGGATACGACAGCGACGGTTGGCTGGTAGTGGACGGGATACGCGTAGCAAACAGTTGGAAGGAGGCTGTACTATGGAACGGAGAAACCGCCACGGATATTACATTGGACGAGGCAGGAAACTCTGAGGGTTTTCTATACAACTGTTTAGGGAGTTGCATAGGCGAATACAGCGAAGAACTGCTACAAAGACAACCTCATGGGGTGTACGTAGTGAAAAGAGGCAATCAATCCCATAAGATATTGCGATAGAGGTGCAAACAAGACGCACCGAAACAATGCCGAAAGTTGCTGCCCCGCCAATCTGCGTATTTGACTTAATTCCGCCAACGAATATAAATGCCATTTCGAGACAAGAAACATAAAACAAGCAAGGGGGACAATACGGATATTGTCCCCCTTGCCACGTTTCATACGAGACAGACTCGTGTTATCCGTTATTTCTTGCCGAAATAGCGATTATAGAGTCCTTCGAAGCCATGTCCATGCCGTGCTTCGTCTTTTGCCATCTCGTGTACGGTATCGTGAATGGCATCCAAATCCAATTCTTTTGCACGCTTGGCAATACGGAACTTATCTTCGCAGGCTCCGTTCTCTGCCATCATACGCTTCTCCAGATTGGTTTTAGTATCCCAAACGACATCACCAAGCAATTCAGCAAACTTGGCACAATGCTCAGCCTCTTCGAAGGCATAGCGCTTGAACGCCTCAGCAATTTCGGGGTATCCCTCTCTATCGGCCTGGCGACTCATAGCCAAATACATACCAACCTCTGTAGCCTCGCCCATAAAGTGTGCATTGAGGTCGTTAATCATTTCTTCGTCGCAGCCCTTAGCGACTCCTATTACGTGTTCGGTAGCGAACGCCAGTTTATCGGTTCTTACTTCAACGAACTTAGAAGCCGGTTGGTGACATTGCGGACAGAACTCAGGAGGAGTCGGTCCTTCGTGTACATATCCGCACACGCTACACATCCATTTCTTTTGCATAGTTTTACAGGTTTTAAAGTTAGTTATTATATAAAATTATACTGCCCCGATGCCTTATCCGATGAGTTTCTCATAGGCCTCAGCCGTAAGCAGATTGTCCAATTCAGCCAAATCGGCAGGCTTCATCTTAATCATCCAGCCTTCTCCATAAGGATCATTGTTCACCAATTCGGGTTGATCATTGAGTTTGTCATTCAGTTCGAGTACTTCTCCCGTGAGAGGCATATTGAGGTCGGAAACTGTCTTTACCGCTTCAACAGACCCAAAGACTTCACCTTGAGAGACCGTTTCTCCGAGCGTAGGAACATCGACAAAAACGATTTCTCCCAACTCAGACTGCGCATAATCCGTGATTCCCACGAAAGCGATTTCTCCCTCAACACGAATCCACTCGTGCTCCTGAGTATAACGCAAATTTGCAGGTATATTAGCCATATCAAATGGTATTATTACACGTTACTTTCCGGATTAACAAAGAGAGACTGCCACCATGATGACAATCTCTCCCCATTTTCTCCGAATCAATTAGAGTTTCTCAGCAAGAGCCTTACCAGCCTTGAACTTAACAACTTTCTTAGCAGCAATCTTGATAGCCTTACCTGTTGAAGGATTAACACCATTGCGCTCAGCGCGTTCAACAACAGCGAAAGTACCGAAACCAATCAATTGTACGTTTTCGCCTTTTACGAGAGCCTCGGAAATAGCCTTAACACCTGCTTCCAAAGCCTTTTGAGCATCCACCTTGGTCAGCCCTGCCTCTGCTGCAATTGCAGCAACCAATTCTACTTTGTTCATAATAAAAAGATAAATTAAACGTTTAATCTTATAGTCTGCCGCAGCATACACACACTGCAAACTGTCTGCAAATGTAGCATTTCATTTCTATTCGACAAAGTATTTATATAAAAAAATACATTTAAAGAGCCACCTTACCGCAAAAAATCAGTTGGCAAGGTTTTTGTTTAACAATCTTTGCACAATTAGAAGTATCTTTGTCGCCACGATTCCACCCATTGACAGGTGTTAGCAAATATCTTTCGTACAAGGACAACGGAAACGGCAAAGAAAGGACAAGGAATTATCAAATATGGAATATAACAGAAGTCGTAACAGTTTTTGGTCGGCGCTACCGACCATTACAAAGAACCTGATTATCATCAATTTCATCTGCTGGCTTGCCGACAAGGTACTCAGCGTTGCATGGAAAGTGGATATGAGTCACATCTTCGGATTGAATTATATTTTCTCTCCGACCTTTCACCTATGGCAACCACTCACATACATGTTCATGCACGCAGGATTTGACCATATTTTCTTCAACATGTTTGCCCTGCTGATGTTTGGTATACCTCTGGAGCAGAGATGGGGAGAAAAACGGTTTCTGACATACTATCTGGTTACAGGCATCGGTGCAGGTATCATTCAGGAACTTGTATGGTTCTGCATGTATGGAGCGACAGATGCGACTTTGGTAACCATAGGGGCGAGCGGGGCAGTGTTCGGCATTCTGTTAGCCTTTGCATGGTTGTTCCCAGACGAAAGGATGTTTCTTCTGTTCGTCCCCATCCCCATCCGTTCACGTGTGTTTGTGGCGTTGTATGCTCTCTGCGAACTATGGTTGGGCGTGCATACCCCTGCGGGTGACAATGTTGCTCACTTTGCCCACTTAGGCGGTATGCTGTTCGGTTGGCTTCTTATACTCTGGTGGAGGCACAAAGGTGCGGACGGCTTCGGGAGGACTTATCATCAATCCAAATTGAAGCAATGGTGGAGGAACTTTCGCGAACAATTGAGAGAACGAAAGCCAAAGAAGGCGAACAGACAAAAGTTTCATTATCAAGACCCTATCCGAACCGACACCCAAAACGAGGCAAAAGAAAAGGAAATAGACCGTATTCTTGACAAGGTAAAAACTTCCGGCTACAGCAGCCTGACAGAAGAGGAAAAGAGGACTTTGTTTGAACGGAAATGAAAGTCATCCGATTTTTGCTTAGAACCGTAAGGTTAGTCGTTAACCTGCTAGCGGTCTGCATCCTGTTGTTTGCCAATCTGGGACAATTTATCAACCCGACAACATGGGTATTGCCTTCGCTATCGGGATTGGTTTACGAGTGGTTGCTGCTGCTCAACTTGGGTTGTGCGATCATGTGGTTATTTTCCCGTCACAAGTCAAGATGTCTGATTTCTCTTATTGCCTTGCTGTGTTCCATCATTCCCATTTCCCACACAATAGCCCATCCACACATTACGCAAGCATCAGAAAAGCAATCCCATACACATTCGCTTGATATTCTATCCTACAATACGAGACGATTGGATATGTTTGCGAAGCCGTCAGAAAACCGGATATTACAGTATATAAAGGAATCCAATGCTGATATCGTATGCCTTCAAGAGTTTGAGACATACAAAAACGCGCAGTATCTTACCCTGCAGGAAGTGAAAAACTATTTAGGCTATGCCTATTCCTATATTGATTTCAAACAATACAAAGGGCAACGGCAATACGGATTGGCAGTGTTCTCACGCTATCCTCTCATAAACAAACAGACGCTTCGATACGAATCAACGACCAATATATCAGACAGATGTGACATCGTCATAGAAGATGACACACTGCGATTATTGAATAATCATCTGCAATCAAACAGACTTACAGAAAAGGACCTGACCATTCTGAATAATTTTGCAGAAAACAATGACGATATGAAGAAATCGGCAACCAAAATCAAGCAGAAACTGAGTCTTGCATACAAATATCGTACGCAACAAGCCGACTATATCTACGAAGAATTGGAACAATCACCCTACCCTGCTATTGTTTGCGGCGACTTTAATGACGTCCCTGTGTCATACGTCTATCGGCATATTTCCCGCCACTTGGACGATGCCTTTCTGCAAAGCGGAAAGACTGTTTTTGGACACACCTACCGCGGCAAAGGGTTTGGACTTCGTATCGACTATATTCTACACAGCAAAAAACTGCAATCACAGGATTTTAGAGTAGAGACTCTACCATATTCCGATCATTATCCCGTTCGGTGCAGCATTTGTTGGTAGTATCACCAATCAATACTATTCAACCGACCCGAGTACACATCCGAAAAGATCTCGGTCCTTGACTGACCGCCGCCGATAAAGATCCGATTGTTGTCATCCACCACAACCGATTGCTTGGTCCTTGCTTCATAAGAATCCGGCAGACAATTGTGTGCAGAATCGGGTATCGACCAGTGCATGCCCTCGTCAACAGATTCCAATATAGGATAGGCATTCAACTCATTATTGGCGTTCGCACCTCCGAACATAAAGAAATGATCGTTATACCAAATAATCGAGGCTCCCGTAAGTGCACCGAACGAAGGTTGTTCTATGGAGAAATTCACCCAATGATATTCACCATCGGGAGTCCGTTCTATGTTCCACCGTGTATTCAGCGCCTTGCCATTGGCTGTGTAGCCGCCAACTACCATCAATCGTTCTCTGCCGGTCACTGATTCGAAGTGTACAACGGCATAGTCGCTTATGGGAAAATCATCAGGAATTGCTCCCGTCAAGTTCCAGACTATGCCGTCGGAAGACGAAGCAAAACAATAAGCATCGTCCTGTTTGCGTTGGACAATCGACCAAACACTGTCATTGAAAGTGCACAACATGTTCACAAACAGGAAACCTTCAGCGCTGTGATTGCTTTCCGTCCACGTCAACCCACCATCCGATATATACAAACTGCTATCTTGGCAATAGTACAATTTCCCTTTGGCTTCCAGCATGTTCCGTACGCGGCAATTTTTCGGAAGCCCCGTTACGCCATGTTCCGTCCAGCCCTTGCCATTATTCGAAGACACGAACAACCTGTTCTGTAGTCCGTCGTTGACAAACCATTTCAGTTGTCCTTCATGGTAAATCATTTTCTGCTCCGTCCCTGCTGCCTCATAAACAGAGTGTTGCACTTCTTCCCAAACATATAGATCAGGGTCCACTTGATGTACATTTACCTCGACGTTGTACCATTTGTCGGATACATAATCCGAGGCAATCACATGAAGCAAAACAGGCCGTACCGAGAAATCAATGGTATCCGAACCGGTCAATGCAATAGTATCGGTCTGCGTATAGATGACGGCTGCACCGGGCGTTGCGTTGAATCGGAATGAAGGCACCACGCTGTCTATTGGTACGCCGTATGCGATGGAGTCAACGTTGTATATAAGCCCCGTGTCAATACGATCCTCCACGGCAAACACCGTCTTCGAAAGTGTCGGATAGTCACTGTTCGCCACAAAAGTAAGCGACTTCACGGTGGCATCGCTCGAAACGGTTGCGGGTGTATTGTTCGAAGAAGAATTGCAAGCACACAGAATGGCGGCAAAACCCACTAATATCAGTATTCTTATTTTCATAATTCACAGTGTGTTTTGCAAAAGTAGTGCCATTTTTGGAAATACGCAAATAAAGCCGTAATTTCGCCCGTCAAACAACATTCGTTATGGGATTATATTCGTACATCTGCAACATCTTCTTCCGCTCCGGAAAGCGCAAAAAAGATGAACTACGTGCCATGTTGGCACAAAAGCGAAGGATTCTTTTGCCTGGCGAAGTGGCGATTTGTTCCGAGGAAGTAGTAAAGCAAATCCTGGCTTTGCCCGCCTACCGGCATGCTGCGACGGTGATGATTTACTACCCTGTCCATAATGAGATTGACCTGTTGAGCCTCGCTGCCTTGTCCCCAGGGAAAACATTTCTTCTGCCGGTAGCGCACAAACGTTCTCTGGAAATACGCCAATATCAAGGGGAAGACCTTCTTACACGCGGCAAATATGGTATTCCCGTACCTGCAACAGCCACATACACAGGAAAGATTGACCTTATCATTGTTCCGGGAGTTGCTTTCGACTCTGCAGGCAATCGTATGGGGCGGGGAGGCGGTTACTACGACCGGTTCTTGCGCCATTATCCGCATACAACCAAGATTGGTGTCGGCTACCGTTTCCAATGCGTAAAGCAACTGCCTCACGACCGGTTCGATACCCCGCTCAATCAGATCATCGTGGCACAAACCAAATAGTGTCCTTCACGCTATTTGGTTCCCTCCTTTTTCTTCCCTGCCGTTTTCTCCGTATCGTGTCCTGGAGCGGAAGGTTTGGTGGTCGTTGCAGGTTTCCCTATCTTTGCGAAAGCCTTCTGAAGGGTCGGCACATCGGTCTTGTTCGCATCGTATGTCACCCGCACGGATTGTTCTTTCAGGTCGAACTGGATATCCTTCACGCCTTTTTCAAAGGCGATATTCTTCATTATCTTGTCACAGCATGCCTGGCAATGTATCTCGCAATACAATGTCACGGTTTCCCTGTTCTGCTTGGCTTGAAGAGGCAATATCATGCATAATGCCGCAAAAAATAATAATACTTTCTTCATTGTTCTGTCTTATTGGTTATCTCGTTTCTCCAGATTCCAGCGGAAACCCAAATATACCTTCCAGCCTTGTATGGGTGCCCACACCATGGAGGCATCGAAGTCTTCCTCTTGCGGGTTGTCTGCCGCAACGATAGGCGAATCCTGCCGGAAATCCGTCATATTCTCCGCTCCTGCGTATAGCGAACATGTCCGCCAGTATTTGGTTACCTGCCCCAGCAACTGGGGATACCATTTGTGATAAATTTCATTCCCCGCTTGATAGTATTGTCTGCTTCCGTCCGGTGCACAAAATCCCGTAGGCATTCGCCCTTGTCCGTTGAATTGTGCCGTCAAGTCAAACTGCCATGTCTTCAGCGGTGTCTGGTAACTTGTGGTTATCAATCCTTTGAATTTGTTTTGAAGCACCTTGTCGCGTAGCACCAACTCCCTTGTTGCAGGGTCCCTGGTGGTTTGCTTCACGTCCATATACCGGAAAGCCAAAGTGGCAGTCCAGCCCCGAAGTATCTCCAGGCTTGCCTCTGCCTGCCAACTGTGTGAATACGACGCCGCACCCGCCGTTTCCGACATATTGACCAGATGCACACCGTGTACATCGGCATCCAAATCGGCAATCACACCGTCGAAGAACCGGATATAATAGTACTCGGCGGAAAGTGTCAGTTCCCTGTTTCCTATCGGAATACGGAATGTACTCGTTATACCTGTATTCAGAGTCCGTTCTTGCCGCAACTTCTCAGGGATGACATATTCTCTGTTCGAAGGCAGATAGGAAGCATAGTCTGCTATCGCATTCGGAGAACGGTAGCCCAACCCTGCCGAACCGCGCAATGTCCACCACGGTAGCGGTTCGTATCGTATATTCATACGGGGTGTGGTGAACCATCCGTAACGGCTCGAATAATCCTCTCTCAATCCCAGTAAGAGGGTCAGTTTGTCCTTGTAGGTATAAGTGTATTCTGCAAACACCCCCGGTGTCACTTCGTTTTGCAGGCGGCTGTTAATCCCTGCGGGAGATGCAAAAATGTGCCGGTACTCCTCGTCATACCGGTCATAGTTCACCGACACGCCGGTTGACAGTTTGTGTTCATGTATCTCCGGTGTATCTCGCCGGGAATCGTCAAAGGATGTCTGGAAAATGGCATTCAGATAGGCATTGGTCTGACCCGCATTCCATTGCCTTGTACCGTACATGTTCAACTGGTTGTGATACGATGCGGCGGCAATGATACCTATGGAGCGGTTCAAGTGTTTGTCAAACACATATCCGTTTTTTATAAAACCGTCTATTCGGCGTGTACGCAGATCTATCACGTAAGGGTTTTCATGCTTCCCGTGCAACTGCCCCCCGAGTCGCTGGTCGTAGAGAGTTCTCACAAGCACCTGTCCCGTATAGTTACCCGACTGGATAAACCACCGGTTCAACACATTGGCATGGCGGATCTTTGGAGCATCCGCAAAGCCGTCTTTGTTTCTGTCCATAGCCATCTCCATGTCACGTATGTTCAGCAATACACCCGTGGACACTTTGTCATTCACTTTCCAGCCTCCTGTCGCATTCAGTTCCGTCATCAGTTCCGAACTTGAATACAGGTTTACGGCTATCGGATCCTGTTTCTGCGGTTTCAGATATTCCACGTTTATCTGCCCTGCTATCGCTTCATAGCCGTTTATCACGGAAGAAGTCCCTTTGCTTATCTGTATCGACTCCATCCATGGACCGGGGATATATTCCAGCCCGAACGGTTGCGACAAACCGCGGATACTTGGCGTGTTCTCGGTGAGCAATTGGATGTAAGTTCCCGACAATCCCAACAACCGTATCTGTTTGGCACCGGTGGCGGCATCTGAGTAGGAAACATCCACCGATGCATTGGTCTCAAAACTCTCGCTCAGATTGCAGCAGGCGGCTTTTACCAGTTCCTCGCCGGTAAGCGTTTCCGTGGCTATGGCGGAACTGCGTGAACGCAAAACCGACATACGCCGTTCCGTTATGCTTACTTCGTCCAGAAACAGGTCCGATACAAGCACTATCGTAACTCTGGAAGACGACTCGACTTCCGTTGTATCATTGTGATATCCCAGATAACTTGCAACAAGTTGTTTGGTTGCCTTCGTTGTTTCAATGGAAAACTTTCCGTCTGCATCCGCACCCGTGCCGGTTGTTGTCCCCGCCCAATATACGTTGGCACCTGCCAATGGCTCGCCGGTCTCGTCCAGCACAATCCCTGAAATGGTTCGTGCAGACACGTTCATAGTCACAGACAATGCCATCAGCAACAGCAAACCGCAGGATACCAACCGCTTTGTATATATTCGGATACTTGTTGTTCTCATTTCAACCGGCAAAATTAGTACATATATTTTGCAACACAATTGCAAGATCCCGTGAAATCGCATTACACCTGTTTTCAAGTGCGGAATTATTCCCTTACAAAAAAAGAATCTCGACTTGAATGACACAAAATATATGCCATAGAGGTTTGGAAAATTGACATTCGGTTATTTCACATCTTGGACAAAGTAAGATGATTGCAAGTTCCTTGTAAAGGAAATGCTTTCTTGTCGTTGGCTTTCGTCCGCCATTTCCTCTCCATGGTTCCGTGAATCTGGCAGAAACCGCCTGCGACCCCTCAAGCCGACCTCGTCGACCCCTGACCGGCTCCTGACCGGCTCCTGAATGAAAAATGGATATAAGATGAATAATGCAACATCGTACATCGTAAATAATCCAATCGTAACCTCTTTGAGGGGGATTGGGGGCTCGCCTCTCCTCTGGAGGACTTGGAGAGTATCCTTGTTGCACAAACGTAGATAAATCTGTACCTTTGTACTCGCTTATGAAGAAGGTTTCTTTGACCATACTTGCCTGTCTGTTTGCACGCTTCGTTTGGAGTGCCGTGCCTTCACCTGCACAAGCGCAGCAGTTCTTCGAACAACAGCAGTACGACCAGGCTGAAGTCGTCTATTCGCAACTGCTCAAACGGCAGCCCGACAATCCTTTGTACCTCTATCGCTATGCACGCTGTCTGCAGGAGCGGGGAAGCAATGCCGAGGCTATCCGCTATTTTGAGCAGGCGGGAGAACGCTATCCCCTGCGCAATTTCTACTTGGGAGAACTCTATCTGGCGGACTACCGCTTCTCCGATGCCGTTGCCGCCTACCGGAGATACCTCGACAAAACCGACGCCACCAACGAACGCTACTCTCTGGTCCTTGACAAAATAGAACAGGCGGAAAAGGGAGAACGCTATCTTAGACGCGTGGATGATATACTGATTATTGATAGTCTCGTAGTGGACAAGGCTGGATTCTTGAAAGCCTTCCCGCTCTCCCGTAACGCGGGAAGTGTCGGTATCAGGGATGGGTTGGGCTACTGTATCAATGAAATCCGGGACCGGAAAATCACCGCTTACGGACATGGTCTGTTGAGTTGCCAGCGGCTTCTGGAGGGAGAATGGATTTGCGACACGTTGAATATTCCCGTTTCCGCGGAAGCACACTGCAATTTTCCCTATATGCTATCCGACGGAGTGACTCTCTATTTCGCATCCGACGATGCAGCGGGTTTGGGCGGATACGATATTTATATCACGCAATACAACACCAACACCAATTCCTATCTGACGCCAGAGAACATCGGGATGCCCTATAATTCACCGGCAAACGACTATATGCTCGCCATCGACGATGCCAAAGGCGTAGGTTATTTTGTGACCGACCGCCACACACCCGATGACAGAGTGTGTATCTATACTTTCATTCCGAATGAAGAGAAACGGATTCTTCGGGATACGACCGATGTCTTTATACGGGCATTTGCACAAGGATTGATTCTGCAGCCTGATGTACGGACACACGGGACAGTGGTCACACCGGCGGATTCGGATAACAAGACAACGGCTGTTACGATGAAACCGTTCGTAATGAACGATACTGTTGTCTATACACGCTTGACCGATTTCCGGTCCATTGATGCGCGTGTGCTTTACGAAGAGTACCTCCAAAAGGAAAAACAATTGCAGGCTCTCAATAGCGACATGGAGCAAAAACGGGCAGTCTATCACGGTGCAACATCGGAACAACAAGCCGCGTTGCGCGGAGAACTGTTGCAAATGGAGGACGATTATGTTCGTTTAAGGAAAGAACTTCCCTTGCTTCTTCTCAAAGTTCACCGGTTGGAGGAACAGTAACTCCGCCGTCCGGGGAATTCTGCTGCCGGTGCATGTCTCGGAAACGGCGTATATAGACAAGAAGAACCGCTGCCGCTGTCATGCAGGCAAGCAGGTCGGAGATTGACATACTCCACCATACACCGTTTATTCCCCAATACATCGGAAGGAGCAGCAAAAGAGGGATCAGATACAGCACCTGCCTTGTCAGACTGAGAAATATCGACATCCTGGCCATGCCTATGCTTGTGAAAAAGTTACCCGTTACCATCTGATAACCATTCAACATGAAGACGGCGCATACAATGCGTATGCCCGGAACGGCTACGGCTGTTAGATTTTCGTCCGTGGAGAATATACGGATCATTGCTTCAGGAGCGAACTCGGCACACAGAAACAGGATGGTTGTTACCAAAGTCGCCCACAGGGCGGTTTGCCTGAACACCGACAACATTCTGTCATAACGGCGGGCACCGTAATTGTAGCCGACAATGGGTTGCATTCCTTGGTTCAAACCCATGACTATCATGCAGAATATAAATGTAACCCTGTTGATTACTCCGTAGGCCCCTATAGCGAAATCGCCGCCATACCGGCGAAGTTGGTTGTTGATAACGACCACTACCGCACAACCCGCCAGATTCATCAGACAAGGCGACAGACCTATCGCCAGCATATCCGTGGCAATACGTCTGTTAAAATGAAAGATTCCGCGATGGAAATGAAGAACCTCTTTGGGACGGCAAAGAACAAACACTTGCCACAATATCGCAACAAACTGGGAAAGAACCGTGGCAATCGCTGCACCCTGAACACCTCTGTGGAACGCAAAGATGAAAAGAGGATCCAATAGAATATTCAGCACCACGGCAACAATGGTGGCATACATGGCAGCCTTCGGGTGACCGGCGGAACGGAGAACTCCGTTCAGTCCGTAGTAAATATGGGTAAATACATTGGTCCAGAGGATCACCTGCATATAACTGCGTGCATAACCCAACGTATCCTCGCTCGCCCCGAAACAGCGGAGGATAGGGTCAAGAAACACCAATCCGACGACACCTGCAACAGCACCCAATATCAGATTCAGAAGCACCACATTACCCAATACAAGCCCGGCAGTCTTATAGTCTTTCTGACCCAGGCGTATGGAAATAAGGGCACTACCGCCCACTCCTACCAGCGACCCGAAAGCGGCAAGTATGTTGATTAGCGGAAACGTTACGGTCAAACCCGAAAAGGCTAATGCACCGCAGCCACGTCCCACAAAGATACTGTCCACCAGATTGTAAAGCGATGATGCCGTCATCGCAATGATGGCAGGCATGGCATACTGGCGCAGCAACTTGCCGATGGGCTCTGTTGCCAATTCGTGTGCGACCGTTTCGTTTTGGGGTAAAGAGGACATTCTCCGCTTATCTCGTTACGTTCTCCACTACTTTTCTTGCCAAATCAAAGAAGATTTGCGCAGCAGGGTGACCTTCTTGCAACACGATGGGCAAACCGTCATCTGCCCCCTCTCGGATCGATTGGACCAGCGGGATTTCTTCTAATAAGGGGATGTTCATTTCTTCGGCCAAGGCCCTGCCTCCGCCTTTGCCGAATATATAATACCGGTTCTGCGGCAGTTCCATCGGAGTAAACCATGCCATATTCTCTACAATACCGACAATAGGCACACCTATCTTCTCGTTGCGGAACATATCAATTCCTTTCCTTGCATCAAGCAGGGCAATAGGCTGAGGGGTCGTGACGACAATCGCACCGCTCAACTGTGCAACCTGCACAATGGTCAGATGAATATCGCTTGTCCCCGGCGGCAAATCAATAAGCATATAATCCAATTCGCCCCAGTAAGCATCGTTCAGAAGTTGTTTCACCGCATTGCTTGCGAGACCGCCTCTCCATACCACGGCACTGTCCGTATCAACAAAAAAGCCTATACTCAGCATCTTAACGCCATAACGTTCTATGGGTACTATCAAGTCTCTTCCTCCCACTTCTTCTGCAACGGGACGTTCTCCCTCGCAATGGAACATATGGGGTTGCGACGGACCGAATATATCCGCATCAAGCAGACCGACACGATAGCCCTTTTCCGCCAATGCCACCGCCAGATTAGCCGCCACAGTGGATTTGCCCACACCGCCTTTTCCTGAAGATACGGCTATAATATGCTTGATATGGTTTGCCGTCGCACTCCCGCCATCCTGGTTGGAATTGTCCGGCGTAGCCTGCATCTGCTTTACAAATTTGGTGTGTATGGAGACCGCAGCATTCGCATCTGCGTATGTCTTGACGGCTGTCTCCGCGGCTTTCAGCACCGACCTCATAAAAGGATCGTTCTGCTTCTCAAAGATCAGTGAAAAAGAGACCGACAAACCGGATATGCGGATATCGTCCTCAAGCATTCCGCTTTCTACCAAATCTTTTCCGTTACCGGGATAGCGTACGTGCCGCAAGGCATCTGTTATTTGTTGTGGGTACATGAATTTGTCTTTGGTTGTTACTGTTTCTTCTCTGCAGTGTTCGGGCGTTGGTTCCGTCCGTAACTTCTGTACGTATCGTGCTCTATTTCAATAGTCGGTTCATCTATGGTGTCTTTCTTGTGCAACCGGAACTGGATATACTTGATGGACATCCCGCGTTCTATCCACTGTTTCTCATAGTGCGTCTTCACAGAACGGATAGGGTCCACGCTCTCCGAGGAATACAAATCTGCCGTGTCCGCCAGAACCTCATACCCGTTCAGCCGTACCAGTTCGTGTGTATATTGATAGAGGAACGGACTGTCCGTCTTCAGGTGGATGAGCCCCCCTTCACGCATACACGACTGATAACGTTGCAGAAAATAAGATGACGTCAACCTTTTTGTGGCTTTCTTCATCTGGGGATCAGGGAATGTAATCCAGATTTCGTCCACTTCGTCGGCTGCAAAGAAACCGGGTAGCAGTTCTATATTGGTACGAAGGAACCCGACATTCTTCAGATTGTCCCTGTTTGCCTCTGTGGCTCCTGCCCACATCCGTGCACCTTTTATGTCCACCCCGATGAAATTCTTCTCAGGAAACAGCCGTGCCAGTGCTACTGTATATTCGCCTCTTCCGCAACCTAATTCCAGCACTATCGGATGATCGTTTCCGAAATAGCGGTCTCCCCAGTGCCCCGCCATGGCAGCCATACGGGCAACCGCCTCACCGTCTCTCGCACCGCATTGGAAAACATTCGGGAGATTTTCCATCTCGGCAAACTTCCGCAACTTATTCTTCCCCATCGCTTTTCCTGATTGTAATTCCTACATCACTCACTCCCGTCAATACCGTATCACGCATGGCTTGCTGTATGGTGTAAACATACTCACCCGATCGGGGGAAGCGGATATTGTGCTGATAAATAACCGGCATTTCTCTCAACTCGCCCCAACCGTTACCCAACCAGCGTCCCCTCTGGTCGGCAAGATAAAACTCTATCGTGTCCGACCCTACAAACAGCCACATGTTCTGATAGGGATACTGCTGTGTGTGCCTGACATACAGAAGGACATCATAGTACGCTGCCGTATCCTGAATATCAAAACTGTAAGTTAATACGGAATCGGCATGCCAACCCGTACGGGGCAATGTCAATGCTTCCGAATAAACAACTCTGTCGCTGCACGAGAAAAACAAAGCGGCTACAAAGCAACCTATGATACCTGTTGTCAACCTATTTCTCATTCTTCACGTCTGCTTTCGGATTGTTTCCTTTTGGCTGATTGCCACGTCTGTTCCGGCTGTCCGCCGGTCTCTGCGATTGCGGTCTCCGTCCTCTGTTGCCGTCTTTTCTCTGCCGTGAACCCGCCGGACGCTTTTTGTCGAACCGTGTTACATCGTCCTGCCCCACCACATTCTGATAGTCAGGCATACCTTCTGCCGATTCCACCGACTTTTCCTTTCCTCCCAGCGTGTAGGGTTTCTCACCCCGACGGTTCATGGCTATAATCTGCTGTGCCTCTTCTGCCGTAAGCGTCTGCAAGTTGGCAGGCATATTCGGTGCCGACGAGTAGGTTATCTCCTGCTTCAGAATATCTGCACTGAAGTAATAGTAGGTACCTTCTTTGGTTTCCAACGGCACATTCCTGTCAGGAAGATTCTTCATTGCGTCCTTATAGACATCCACTTCAAAATTCAGACAGCACTTCAGTTTGGCACACTGTCCCGCCAATTTTTGCGGGTTGGGCGAGATATTCTGCAGTCTCGCCGCACTTGTACCGACCGAACAAAACTGGCTCATCCACGTTGCACAGCAAAGTTCTCTTCCGCATGGTCCCGTTCCGCCGATACGTCCGGCCTCTTGACGGGCACCGATCTGCTTCATCTCAATGCGCACCCGGAACGTTTCCGCAAAGACCTTGATCAGTTGGCGGAAATCCACCCTCTCGTCTGCAATATAATAGAATATAGCCTTCGAGCCGTCACCTTGATACTCCACGTCCCCTATCTTCATCTGCAGCCCCAATCCCTTGGCGAGTTGCCGTGCCTGTATCATCGTTGCCTGTTCCTTTGCATGAGCCTCTTCCGCCCTTCTCGAATCATTCTCCGTAGCCAACCGATAAACCTTCCGGATCTCATACCGGCTCAAGTCTATGCGGTTCTTCTTCATCTGTGAAGCCACCAATTCGCCCGTAAGAGTGACCTCCCCGACATCATGTCCGGGGTTCGCCTCCACTGCCACCACAGAGCCTTTCTCCAAAGGCAGCCCGTCCGTGTTCCGGTAATACCCTTTGCGGGTATTCTTGAACTGCACCTCGACCAGGTCCGAAGCATTCATGTTGCCCGGCAAATCAGCCAACCAATCTGTCACGCTCAGTTTCAATGCGGAGTTTCGCCGGAAACTCGGCACACCGAGTTGGCAACTTCCGTCATTTAATGTCAACCTATCTTTCTCCATATCTACTTCTTTAATAATACCATCAGTTGGAGACACAGATCGAACAGAATAATCTTCGCATTGCCGTTCTGTTCGATTTGTTGTTGCGCCAACTGTATTTCTTTCACTATATTTTCTACATTCCTCTCATTGATGAAGGGAGCAAAACGTTCGGAGAAAGTCCGCTCCTCAGCCGTTTGATAATTCGCCTCCGCGACACCGAAGTTCCGGATAAAGTTTTCCCTCACTTCCTGCTGCATGTACTGCAGAAAACGTTTCTGCCGTTCACGCCCCATCTTTGTTGCCATCGTGTCGCACCATTGCCGGATCTCCACCAAGGCGCTGTAGTCGCTCCGTTGCGCCACTCTGTATGCCAAACGCATTATTTCCACAAACGATGTGAAGTCGGCACGGTTTTCCTCCTTTGCCGAGAGCAATTTCAGAGCCTGCAAGTAACTTCCGTTAGCGATGTGGGCATAGTCTGCCGCCAATGCCACCTCCACTCCTTTCTTCTGAATCAGAGCCTCCGCTATCTCACGTTCCCGCAACCGGGGCACCTTGATCTGCTGCGTACGGGAAAGAATGGTGGGAAGAAGCGCATCCGGTTCTTCACTGACAAGCAGGAACAGAGTCTGTTCAGGCGGTTCCTCCAACAGTTTCAGCAATTTATTGGCACATACAGGGTGCATTTTTTCGGGCAACCATATAATCATCACCTTGTAGCCACCGGTATATGCTTTCAGGCTCAACTTACGCATTATTTCCGCACTCTCTGCAGCATATATGATGCACTGCTTCGTTTCCGCCCCGATGGCAGAATACCAATCGGCACTATCAAAATAACCGCACGACAACACCTGATTCCGGAACTTGTCTATGAAGTCATCACAAACCGAATCGCGTCCGCTATCGGCTTTGAAGACAGGAAACACAAAGTGCAAGTCGGGATGCTCCAAACGTTGGAACTGTCTGCATGAGGGACATTCTCCACAAGAGTCTTCCCCTGTCCGGTGCGGACAAGCAATATATTGTGCATAGGCTATTGCCAACTGCAATTTACCTACTCCCGACGGTCCCCAAAGCAATTGGGCGTGCGGAATCCGCCCTTCCTGCACCGACTGGCGCAAGCGGGACTTCACCTCTTCCTGCCCTATAATGTCCTTAAACTGCATATTTCCGATAGCCGCTTTAGCCTGCAAATATACACAAATCATACGAGAACACAAAATGCATTTCATCGCACGCAGACGAGGACAGAATCTCCGCACCGGAAATCCGGCTCAACAAGCAGATATGGTTATTTAAGGAAAAAAACGTAACTTTGCGCCGCTTTTCTGCAAAGTATAATATCAAGGAAGGCAACTATATAACTTGTGTTGATATGCAAATTCTTACAACAAAGAGGGAACTCGTAGAAGTTTCCACAGCCTGCCGAGCAGCCAACAAGTCTATCGGTCTGGTACCGACTATGGGAGCACTGCATGCCGGGCACGCATCCCTGATCAGCCGTTCCGTCAAAGAGAACGACATCACATTCGTATCCGTCTTCGTCAATCCGACACAATTCAACAACAAAGAGGATCTCCTTCACTATCCCCGTACTCTGGAAAGAGACAGCGAATTGGCAAGCAGTCTCGGCGTTGACTACTTATTCGCACCGACACCGGAAGAAATGTACACGACAGAGGAAATGAACTCCACTTTCCAGTTTGATTTCGCAGGATTGGACAAGGTGATGGAAGGCAAGATGCGTCCCGGTCATTTCAACGGTGTCGTACAAATAGTGTCCCGACTTTTCGACTTGGTGAAACCGACACGTGCCTATTTCGGAGAGAAAGATTTCCAACAACTCGCCATCATCCGTCATTTGGTGAAACAAATGCACTATAACATCCAGATTGTGGGTTGCCCTATTGTTCGCGAGGAATCAGGTTTAGCATTATCCAGCCGCAACGAGCGATTGTCGGCAGCAGAAAAGGAGACCGCCATCAATATCTCAAAGATTCTCTTTGCAAGCAAAGAACTCATCAGTAATCACAGTGTCAAGGAAGTGGAAGATTGGGTAATTTCCCATATCAATACCATGGAAGGACTGACGGTTGAATACTATGAGATTGTTGACGAGGACACACTCCAACCTGCAAAAGACTTTTCGCATGCTGTCGGTTGCGTCACCGTGTACTGCGGACAAGTCAGACTGATTGACAACATACATTATTGATAGCAGTGAAGGTTGTCGTTGACAAATATATTCCATTCCTGCAAGAGAGCCTTGCCGGCTGCGATGTAACAGCCCTTTCCCCCGACGAAATCAACAATGCAAGCGTTCGTGATGCGGATGCGTTGATTGTGCGGACCCGTACGTTGGTCAACCGGCAATTATTAGAGAACTCACACGTCCGTTTTGTGGCAACCGCCACCATAGGAACGGATCATCTTGATACGGCTTATCTGGACGAAGCGGGAATCAAATGGTATTCCTCACCGGGATGCAATGCACAAGCCGTTTGCGACTACATAGAAGAAGCGCTTGACGAATGGCTGTCCTCCGGGAATACCTCCTCACCCACCATCGGCATTATAGGCGTCGGGCATGTAGGAAACCTTGTGAGGGAAATGGCCCGATACAAAGGTATGAACATTTTGCTCAATGATCCGCCGAAGGGTCTGAGCACCCCTTTGCAAACCATTGCCAAGCAATCTGACATCATAACCTTCCATACCCCGCTGCAGGAAGACACCTTCCACTTAGGGGATGAAGAGTTTTTCTCTCTATGCCGTCCCCATACACTCATCATCAATGCCGCACGCGGAGGAGTGGTTGACGAGAAGGCTCTCCTACAATCCCGTTTACCCTACATCATCGACACATGGGAAGGAGAACCGCAACCGGACAAAGAAGTATTACGCAATGCTTTCCGGGCATCGTTCCACATAGCAGGGTATTCTCTGCAGGGGAAAATAAACGCCACACAACAATGTCTGGATGCTCTGTCAGAGTATTTCGGCATGCCTCCTTTGACAGTCGATGAAAAAGCAGTATCTTTGCAACAGGGTTCGGGTGACACCCGTCCCGGCTGGTTGGAAAGAATAAGCACCGAACTGAAGCATCATCCCGACCAATTCGAACAATTACGCAAACAATACAAACTGAGATAATGGCCAATTTCCAAAAACTTACCCCTCGAGCCGTTGATTACTCCAGGTGGTACAATGAACTAGTAGTAAAAGCAGACTTAGCAGAACAGTCGGCCGTGAGAGGCTGCATGGTAATCAAACCTTACGGCTACGCCATTTGGGAACGAATACAAGCAGCCATGGACAGCCGTTTCAAAGAGAACGGAGTACAGAATGCCTATTTCCCTCTTCTTATACCCAAATCGTTCTTCAGCCGTGAAGCAGAGCACGTAGAGGGATTTGCCAAAGAATGTGCCGTAGTAACACACCATCGTCTGATGAATGATCCGAACGGCAAGGGCGTAGTAGTAGATCCGAATGCCAAGTTGGAAGAAGAACTCATCATACGTCCGACGTCGGAAACGATTATCTGGTCCACCTACAAGAACTGGATTTCCAGTTACCGCGACCTTCCTATTCTTTGCAACCAATGGTGCAATGTGATGCGTTGGGAGATGCGTACCCGCTTATTCCTCCGTACTGCAGAGTTCCTGTGGCAAGAAGGTCACACGGCCCACGCCACTGCGGAAGAAGCAGATGCCTTTGCCCACAAGATGCTGGATGTTTATGTGGACGTAGCGGAAAATGTATTGGCCCTTCCCGTCGTAAAAGGAATAAAGTCGCCGAATGAGCGTTTTGCGGGCGCCGTAGAAACATACTGCATGGAAGCCATGATGCAAGACGGCAAGGCTCTGCAAGCCGGAACGAGCCACTTCCTTGGGCAGAACTTTGCGAAGTCCTTCGATGTGCAGTTCCTCAACAAGGAGAACAAATACGAATATGCATGGGCAACCTCTTTCGGCACCTCCACCCGCTTGATGGGTGCCCTCATCATGACCCACTCGGATGACAACGGTTTGGTACTTCCGCCACATCTGGCTCCTATCCAAGTGGTAATCGTTCCCATCTTCAAGACCCAGGAACAACTGGATGCAATCCTGGAGAAAGTGAATCCTATTGCAGACAACCTCAAGCGTTCGGGCATTCGTGTGAAAGTGGACTCCAACGACAAGGCTACTCCCGGTTTCAAGTTTGCGGATTACGAACTCAAGGGTGTACCTGTCCGTCTGGCTATAGGCAGCAGAGATCTGGAGAACGGCACTGTGGAAATAGCACGCCGTGACACCTTGACCAAAGAGACCGTATCCATAGAAAACATCGAAACCACCATACAGAACCTGCTGGAAGAGATTCAGAACAATATATTCCAAAAAGCACTTGACTTCCGCATTGCGAACACCCGTAAGGTGGATACCTACGAAGAGTTCAAAGAAGAAATCAAGAAAGGCGGTTTCCTCCTTTGCCACTGGGACGGTACTCCCGAGACAGAGGAAAAAATCAAGGCTGACACAAAGGCGACTATCCGCTGTATTCCTTTTGACGGCGACCACACACCAGGGAAATGCATGGTAACAGGCAAACCAAGTAAGCAACGGGTGATATTCTCCATTGCTTACTAAATTGTATTGAATTTAACAGGAGGGCTGCTCTTTTCAGAACAGCCCTTTGTTTTTACCCTACATACTCCATCGCAACAAAGAGAAAAGGAGTGCAAAACATCCGGAAAAGATTGAGAATTTGCCGGTTCAACTTCCCGATGAGGCCGGCTTGAGGTCCCGACGAGGTGTGCTTAGTATCCATCCATGCAAAACACCCCATATCCCTCCTGCCAGAGACGAGGCAATCAACCACATCCGACAAAAATACAAGATTCCCGAAGAGGAGCCATTGAACCAAGCATACCTCTTCGGGAATGAGCAGATACCTCCGTATTGATTCAACCGGATATTGTCCGATGTCCCATGCGCCCGACTATATAAGCCGCCGTATCACCCGCAAGTCATGGGTGTGTTCACCCGTCTCCGTTGATATTATACCTACAGAATCAATGCGTTCGACTTTAACTCTTCCCGAAGCATGAATGATATACTCAGGGCTGAGGAGAATGCCGACATGGGATATATTGGTAGCGGCAGCGTCCCTGCTTTGATGGTCAAAGAACGCCAAATCGCCACACTTTGCTTCCTGCAAGAAAGGAACGTCCTTACCACACGACACCTGTTGGCGCGCATTACGAGGAAGACGCAGTCCAAAGAAACTCATCACAACAGAAGAGAAACCGGAACAGTCCATACCCAATGCATTTTTTCCACCCCACAGATACGGCACATTGATAAAGAAACGCATAACCCGCTTGAAACTATCCTCCGTCAGTTCTATCGGACGGCTGACCATAGAAGGATCTATCCTGAAACTGACTCCCAGCAAATGAAATTCTCCGTCGGAGTAATTCGGGAGACGAGTGCCTGCCGTAAGCGGAACGGTTTGTCCATTGTTCTCACTTACAGCAAACGCCATCGGCATGAAGACCAAGGTACTGAAATCGCTCTTCAGATATTCCTCCGCCTCCTGCTCACTGAGCGGGCTAATCATCTTAAAGTCCACCCAACCCTCTTCCCCATCGGCATCGTTGCGAATATACTTCCAACGCAACACCTCCTGCAACACTTCGCAAGTCTCAGCGAACAAGAGTTGCGTGAGTTGCTCCGACTCCTCAGAGGGCTCCCGACGGACCGGAACAACACTATGCAGAACAACGGCTTTCATTTACCAGATGCTGACACGTTTCTCCGGAGCAAGATAAAGAGGAGATGTTTCCGTCACGTTCCATGCATCGTACCATGCCCCAATGTGCGGGAGAGCACCATTTACACGCCAGCGGCCCAACGAGTGAGGATCAGACTTGGTGCGCTGCAGGATCTCCTCCGGACGTATATTTCCAGCCCATACATTGGCATAGGCAAGGAAGAAACGCTGTTCGGGAGTGAAGCCGTCACGCTCTGCAAGCGGACAAGTTTGCATAGCCTTCTGCAGAGCCTGGAACGAGATTTGCAATCCTCCATGATCGGCGATGTTCTCTCCGAGCGTGAAATAGCCATTGGCATGTACACCCGGTGCAACCTCAATAGAATTGAAGTATTCCGCCATAACCTTGGTCCGTTCTTCAAAATTCTTGCAATCCTCTTCCGTCCACCAGTTTGCCAAATTACCATCCTTATCGAACTGACTGCCTTGATCGTCGAACCCATGCGTCATCTCATGACCAATAACAACACCGATAGCGCCATAGTTGAATGCGTCGTCGGCATTCATATCGAAGAAAGGATACTGAAGTATGCCGGCAGGGAAACAGATTTCGTTGGTTGACGGGTTATAGTAAGCATTGACCGTCTGCGGCGTCATATACCATTTGTCACGATCAACAGGTTTATTCAAGAAACTGAGACTATAATCCTGCTCGAACTTAGCCGCCTTCTGCAGGTTGGCATAGTAAGACAACGTGTTATCGATATCCAATGCCGAGTAATCACGCCATTTGTCGGGATAACCCACCTTTACATAGAAAGCCGACAGTTTCTCCTGTGCCTTCAACTTCGTCTCATCACTCATCCACGTGAGATTGTTGATACGCTCGGAGAAGGCAGATTGCAGATTAGACACCAACTTGAGCATCCTCTCTTTTGCCTCGGGGGGGAAATACTTCTGCACATACATTTGCCCGACGGCCTCGCCCAATGTGCCGTTAACAATGCTTACAGCACGCTTCCACAGGGGGCTCGGTTCTTCCCGTCCGGAAAGAATCTTTCCATAGAAAGCAAAGTTTTCGTTGTAAATTTCGTCGCTAAGATAAGATGCTGCGCCATCGATTGTTTGCCAAACAAACAAAGTTTTGAGGTCTTCAAGCGGTTCCTCTGCCAACATTTTGCCGGCTTCCTGCAGATGTTCTATCTGTCCGACAGACAGGCTGTCGGTTGTAATGCCCAATCCCAAGAAGAATGCATCCCAATCAACTTGCGGAACCAATGTCTTGAGGTCGGCAACACTCATCTTGTTGTAGTTGGCTTGCGGGTCACGCAACTCGACATTGTTTTTGGCAGCACCCGCCAACCGAGTCTCCAAACGGAGGACCGTGGCAGCACATCCTTCGGGATCAGCATAACCAAACAAAGAAAACATCCTGACAATATGTTTACGATATTCTTCACGAACCATCGTGGTGTGCTCGTCGGTATCGAAATAATATTCTTTTTCGCCCAAGGCAAATCCCGCCTGATAGGTTTTCAAGATATTCATTGAACTATTCATCTCGTCGGCATCCACATACATTGCCCACAAGGCATACTCCATACTGCTACCCAATGCAGCGGAAAGTTCGACACGATCGCTTATAGCGGCAATCGCCTGCAAAGAGGCACGAAGGGGTTCAATACCCTCCTCATTACGCCGCGCAGTATCCAGGGCGAGGTTATAAAGATCGCCTATTTTCTGTTCTATCGAGCCGTGATGGTGTTGTTTGGCTGCAATTTCCGAGATCAAACCGTTCAGTTGCTCCCGATTGTTTTCCGCCAACTTATCGAACGAACCAAAGCGGCTGTACTCTGCAGTAAGAGGATTTTTCTCCATCCATCCTCCGCAGGCATACTGATAGAAATCATTTTGCGCCACAGCGGTCGTATCCAAATTGGTCAAATCGAGTCCAATTGTCTGTTGTTTTTTACATCCTACTGACATAAGCACCAATGCAATTAAAATACATAATTTCGTTTTCATATACATCTATTTTACTTATCATTACGTTGTCATTCCGGGCTCATCAGAAGAGAGAGAGTTGCTCTTCTTCATCAACGGGCAGTGAACTATCTGGAACAGAAGCATTAATTTCCATTTCCACCTCATCGGCAGCGGACGTTTCAGGAGAGGCGGCGCCGGCATCTTCACTTTCCGCAGAGGGGACAACAGCGGCGGTCTCTTTTACCGGAGTGATGTCATCGACGGAAGCAACGGGATATATGCTGATACGTTTTCCTTTTGCCCGTGCGCTCTTTATCCCGATAAAGTCCTCCATTGCCACAGTCAGGTCCGGACGATTGGCGTCCTCAAAATGAACGAGGAACGTGGCTTCGGCGGAATCGGACAGCAATATGATTTTTGAATCCTTGTTTTCGCCTACAAAATTCTGCGGCTTGGCAGCGGCATCCAATGTAAACCGTTTCCCATAACAGTAATGCTGGTCGGCATCCCACAATACAAGCGACCAAACCTTTTCAGCATCATATTTTTCGATGCGGAGGATGTTATCTTCGAAGTGAGCGGTCAAGTCGAAGGAAGTGGTATAATAGTCACCCGATGCGGTTATGACCAGCACCTGATCTTCGCTTTGGAACTCGCCCAGATAGAGTCCCTGTCTGTCGTAGTTGATACGCAGGACATCCCGGTCGAACCAGACCTGCCGTCCACCCAAAGTACTGCCACCCCGTTGTTTGAGTGTAATCTTCTGTATTTCATACTTTGTGAGCAGATTGCCACGGCTTGCCCGTCCGCGTACCGCCAATTCGCTCAAGTCTTTGAGTACTTCAATCTTCTTCAAATGGAGGGCGGGTTTGAGTTGTACGCGTATCACCTCCGCCTCGCCGTTAGGATTGGCCGTAAAGTAAATCACCTTTGAGCCAGGAGTGCCCATTGTCAAGTCGTATTCCTTGTCGCGCACCAGTCCCGTAGCCGCAAAACGCTTCATATAGTAAGCCCCCGACTTGCCATCGCGATAGACAACATTGTAGATGGTTCTCTCATCCTGTTTGCGGAAAACGGCAATATGCAAGATATTGGTACCGACAAATACCTTATCCGCCACCTTGATGACTTTGTATTTACCATCCTTATAGAAGATAATGAGATCGTCTATACTGGAACACGGGCACAGATATTCATCGTGTTTGAGAGCCGTCCCGACGAACCCATCCTGGCGATTGATGTAGAGTTTCTCATTAGCCTCCACCACCGCCGTGATGTTGATATTGGCAAAGTTCCGTACTTCCGTGCGGCGCGGATGGTTGGCTCCATATTTCTGCTTGAGCGATTGAAACCACGAGACGGTGTAGTCGGTGAGGTGTGCAAGATTATATTCCGTCTCCTTGATCCTTTGCGCCAAATCTTTCATCAACTCATCCGCCTTCTTTACTTCAAAGCGGATGATGCGAATCATCCGAATCTCCAACAACTTCTCGATGTCTTCACGCCGTACTTCCCGCAGAAGTTCCGGCTTCCAAGGCGCAAGCGCCTTATCCACGAAAGCGACAGCCTTGTCTTTGGACGCCGCCTTTTCGTAGCCTTCCTCCTTATAGATTCCGTTCTCAATGAAGATCTTCTCCAGAGAAGTATAGAAATACTGCTCTTCCAACTCATGCTTGGCAATCTCCAATTCCCACCGCAGCAAGGCACGCGTATTGTCAACAGACTTTTTAAGCAACGTGCCCACATTGGTGAATATAGGCTTTTTGTCCTCTATGACACAACAATTGGGCGAGATACTCACCTCGCAATCGGTGAAGGCATAGAGTGCATCTATCGTCTTGTCGGAAGAACTGCCAGGTTGCAACTGCACCACAATCTCGGCATTCTCCGCCGTTGCATCGTCCACCTTGCGTACTTTGATTTTCCCTTTCTGGTTGGCACGGAGGATTGTTTCTATGATACCCGTGGACGTGGTTCCATAAGGAATCTCCGTTATGACAAGCGTCTTGTTGTCGGAAGAACGAGTAATACGAGAGCGAATCTTAATGACACCTCCTCTTTCTCCATCGTTGTAACGACTGACATCAATGGTTCCTCCCGTAGGGAAATCGGGGAAGAGTTGGAAGGGCTCGTTGTGGAGATACGCCAAAGCGGCATCGCACAACTCGTTGAAATTGTGCGGAAGGATTTTGGAGTTAAGCCCCACCGCAATACCTTCGACACCTTGCGCCAAAAGCAGCGGGAACTTAACCGGAAGCGTAATAGGCTCTTTTTTCCGTCCGTCATAAGACAACATCCAGTGCGTTGTCTTGGGATTGAAGACCGTTTCGAGCGCAAATTTGCTCAACCGCGCCTCAATGTAACGAGGCGCAGCGGCTCCATCGCCCGTCAAGATATTCCCCCAGTTACCCTGACAATCAATCAGCAGATTCTTTTGCCCCAACTGCACCAAAGCGTCACCTATCGACTGATCGCCATGCGGATGGTACTGCATGGTTTGCCCTACGATGTTTGCCACCTTGTTGTAGCGCCCGTCATCCACACATTTCATAGCATGCAGGATACGCCGCTGTACGGGTTTCAGCCCATCGCAGATGTTGGGAACCGCGCGTTCCAAGATAACATACGAGGCATAATCCAAGAACCAATCCTGATACATCCCCGTCAGGTGATACTTGACGCTATCGTTAAAATGTCCGGAAGAAATGTTCGGGGCACTTACGCCGTCACCATTCTCCACAGAAACGGAATCCGCCTCTTCGGCAGAAGCAGACTCTACGACATTCTCCTCCTGCGCTCCATCAGAGGAAGATACATTGCCGGTATCCTGTCCGGAATTATCGGTATTGACTGTATATGTTTCGTCCTGACTCATGAAATGTTGCCGCCTTAAGGTTTGAATCTATCTTCCATGCCAACCATATACCATTCTCCAACAGAATATACAGCCGGCAGAACCGTCAATCGATATACTTATTGATTACGATGTAACTGACCAAACCTACCACTTCCAGCACAAGACTTGCGACCAGCAGCCCGTTGGACTGGGCGAAAAAGTAGTAATACGCCAAACACAGGACACCGCAAAGCACCAAGATTGCGCCTAAGTATTTAAGAAATGTTTTCATTATAGTGTGATTTTTATATTATACATTCTTCTTTTTATCAGAGTTTCTCTCCGAAAGCCAAATCACCGGCATCTCCCAATCCGGGGACGATGTAGGCATGTTCGTTGAGTATGGGGTCGACAGCCGCCGTATAGAGAACCGTTTCCGGAGGCATCACCTTATCCAGAAAGGCAATTGCTTTTTCCGTAGCAATCACGGAAGCGAGGAACACTCTGGCAGGTTTTCCTTTTTGCAAAAGAGCATGATAAGCCGTTTCCATGGAACTTCCGGTAGCCAACATAGGATCGCAAATAATCAAGGTCTTGCCCGTAAGATCCGGCGAAGCGATGTACTCGGTATGAATTGTGAATTCCGTTTCACTGCTATACTGCCGATATGCAGAAACGAACGCATTCTCCGCCCCGTCGAAATAGTTCAGAAAACCCTGGTGGAAAGGCAGCCCTGCACGCAAGATCGTAGCCAAAACCACAGGTTCGTCGATAACAGAGATTTGCATGGGAGCAAGAGGGGTCTGTATGGTCTCCGTCCGATAGGTCATCTGCTTGCTAAGTTCGTAAGCCGTCAGTTCTCCGATCCGTTCGATATTACGACGAAAGCGCATTGAATCAGTCTGGATATCCTTACTACGCAGTTCCTTCAAGAATTGATTAAGCAGCGAGTTGCCCGCTGACAGGTTGATAGTCTTCATTATGTATATCTTTAGTGCTTTCCGCTGTTTTTGAGCATCTTCTTTTCGGCAGAAAGCCGATTTTTCAGGATCTCACTCTGATAGACATTGGTATTTTCCAACTGCTTGAGTACAGATGTTTTCGTCTGAATCTCATAGTTGAATTCCGCCAAAGCAATCAATTCACTCTTCATCGCTTCCCGTTGTGTTTTCAAGTCGAGAATCTTCTTGTTGCATGTATTGATGTCCTGAGTCAAGCGTGTTTCGCGCCGAGACAAATCCTGCAACTGCAATTGTTGCGAACGCGGGTCGAGCGTTTCATTTTTAAGAAGGGCCTTCCTCTCTTTTTCTATAGACTTCCGGTCAGCCTTATGCAACTTCAGTTCCGACTTATATACTTTTTCCTGCGCATCCAGTTGCTTCCCTCTCTCCTTGAGCAACTTAGTCTCAGATTTATAACGCTGGTTCTCCAACTTTATCTGGTCGGCCACCATAGAGAGACGTTCCTTGTCCGATTTAACACGCGTCTGCAACAACTCCAGTTGCGCAATATATTCCTGCGCCGTTTCACACTGAAGCCGCAAAGAATCCAAATCAAAAGAAACGAGTTCCACTGAAACCGGCGTTACATGCAGCGCCATACAAAACTCGACACTCAGTAGGAATGCGAGCGTCGTAAGGATTTTTGTTCGTGCCATAATATACAAAATCAGTCTTATTGGCGGCAAAGATAGGTATTTTTTTCGTTTAATGCAAGCCTGTCCCACGGCGAAGAATTACAGGCAAAGACACTTTGCAGTCTATTCGCGCACAAATTTACCTCTCAATCTCCCGTTCAGGGGTCGATGAGGCCGGCTTGAGGTGTCGTAGGGAAATGTACAGACCTCCCCAACCCCTCCAAAGGAGGGGGCTAAGATAACACCATCTCCATATCCGTCGGCGGAATCAGGTCCACTTATTCCATTCATTATTTGAAATGCGCAAAAGCACAAGAGACTATAAGTCATATCTTATGGTCACTTCTTTCTTTTCTTTTGCATGACCAAAAGAAAAGAAACCAAAAGAGACTCTCCAACCCTCTCAGCAAATGGTTGGCTGCTATTTGCAAGGATGTTCCCAATTGCAAATAGCCAGACTCTACGAAGCCTATGAATAGATGAAGAAACCTGCTACGCCACACATACAGATAAGAAGAATCGGGTTTATCTTAGTGAGCAATGTAAGCAGAAAGACTCCCACAAAGAGCAGAAAACTCCAATAATCGATGAACGTGGAAGAATTCATCAAAGAGAGTGCCGCCGCAGCGATAAGTCCAATAACAACAAAACGAAGATAATAAAGAACCGTTGCGATATAGGGATTATCCTTCAGGCGGAAATACAAGCGACAGAGTGTAAGCATGATAACAAGCGACGGCAAGATGATGGCAAACGTAGCCAAGGCACTTCCCCAGACACTCCCCGTCACCGTGTATCCGACATAGGTAGCCGCATTGATTCCGATAGGTCCCGGCGTCATCTGACTGATAGCCACCATATCCACGAAATCCTCCTGGGTCATCCATCCATAAGCATCAATCTCATGCTGGATAAGACTCAATATGGCATAGCCTCCACCGAAGCCGAACAGCCCAATCTTGAAGAACGATATGAACAACTGAAGATATATCATTTCACTTTCTATTCCGACGTTTTTCTTTCAGCCATACATACAGCACAGAAGCCGCAATCGTCAGCATGATAATCCAGACAGGGGAGAGCGGCAAAAGCCACAGGACGAGTGCCGTTGCAACAGGTATGACCGCCGTAGACCATGATATTCCGGCAGACTTTGCCATCTTGTAGAGAGGAGCCGCTATAAGAGCCACCACAGCAGGGCGGATGCCCTTGAACACCGCCTCCACGGCGGGGA
>JBNMIS010000012.1:0-31017 GCA_050873385.1 Bacteroidales bacterium
GCAGCGGCACCCTTCAATATGCCCGTTACAAGTTACATTACTCCTTCTTCCGACTTGGCACAGACCACTCCTGCGCAACAATCGTACGTTGTGGACAAAGACGGTGATGTTCTGTTTCCCGTGCTGGGGAAAGTTCATTTGGCAGGCTTGAGCAAAAGCGACGCCATACGGCTACTGACGGATAAAATAGGCGTATCGTTACATGCCCCTATCGTCAACATACGCTTCATGAACTTCATGGTAACCGTTATGGGCGAAGTGAACCACCCAGGACAATATGAAGTAAGTACGGAGAGAATCTCGATATTAGACGCATTGGCAAAAGCAGGCGACCTGACACCTTACGGGAAACGGGAGAACATGCTACTGACACGTGAGAACAACGGGAAACTGGAGTTCGCCCGCATCAACCTGAATGATGCCAATTTATTCTCGTCGCCCTACTTCTATTTGCAGCAGAACGACGTATTATACGTAGAACCGAACAATGTCCGCGCCCTCAATTCGCAAAACATTTCTCTCTATCTTTCCATGGTTACTACACTTGGTTCACTCGCCACTGTGATAGTATCAGTTGTGTCACTTAAAGAATAAGACAGCATACAAATATGCCAACTTCCCAACAAACAAATACCCAGAACGAAATAAACATACGGGAACTTCTTCTCGGCTACCTGAAAAAATGGTATTGGTTTCTGCTATCGATCCTGTTCTGCACAGGGGGAGCCGTATTGTATATTCTGGTTACGACCCCGTCATTTGATGTATCTTCCAGTTTTGCCATCCGCAATACCGATGACGGAGGAATGTCGATGGAGACAAATGTTCTTCAAATGGTGGGCATGGGAAGCAACAAACAGGTAATTGACGAGTTGGAGATATATACTTCACGTTCGCTCATGCGACAGGCCATCAAGGACCTTAACTTGCAAACGGAGTATAGAAAAAAGGATAAAATGCGCTGGGTCGGCCAATATCCCAACCAGGACGTCGTGGTGGTATACCCTTATCAATTCTGTGACACCTTGACACACATTGTAAAAATGGACTTGAAGCGCCTAAATCGCGGTTACAAGTTGACGGTGGACATGAAGATAGGGAGAAAGCATATCAAGAGCAAACATGCAATTCTTTCGCTAAACGACCCGATCGAAACCTGTATAGGCACGATTGAGTTTCGCGAGAACAATCCTTTGGAAAAGGGCGACAGGATACGCATCAAGACATTGCCTTTGCCTGTACTGGTGGATATGTATTGTGCAGAAATGAACGTAAGGCAGGTGAAGAAAGAATCGAATGTGGTACGCGTATCGTTCGTCACCGATATGCCTCAGCGGAGCATCAGTCTGATCAGACGTCTGACCGAGTTGTACAACTTTGATGCCATCCTTGACAAGAACACGACAGCAAGCAATACCAAGGGATTCATAGAGGAACGTTTAGGTGTTATCTCGCACGAGTTGGACTCTGTAGAATTGGAAGTGGAGCGATACAAGAGGGAGAACTCCATCACGAGTTTAAGCGAGGAAGCCAAGATTTATCTGGAGAGTGCAGGTGAGTATCAGAAGGAGTTGGTGAAAACAGAGACCCAACTGAACCTGACGGCTTACATACGTGATTTTCTCATGGAGGAGAAAAACCAACATAGTCTTATTCCCACCAACCTGGGCTTAGCAGATGACGGTTTGGTCGGCTTGACAAACTCTTACAACAGTCTGGTGCTTCGCCAAATGAGAATGGAACGAAGCGCCACCGAAAGCAACCCGATGGTTATTCAGTTGGACGCCCAGATTGCAGCCATGCGAAAGAACCTGTTAGCGAGCATAGAAACAGTGCGTAACACACTGACCATCAAAAAGAACGACCTTATCCGCCAGCAAGAACAGTTCAATGTACGTATTCAAGAGATCCCCGAACAAGAGCGTCCTTACATAGCCCTTCGCAGGCAACAACAGATTACACAGAACATCTACATCTTCTTATATCAAAAGCGAGAAGAGAATGCTTTGACGTTGGCGTCAACCATAGTACCAGCCAAAGTGATAGACCCGCCTCAAGCATCAACTTATGCAGTTGCCCCAAGAAAAAAGATTATTATTCTTCTGGCCTTCATTTTAGGTTGCTGTATTCCTATCTGCATCATTGAGATATGGAATCTGTTGGACAACAAAATCAGGGGATACAAAGAATATCAGAGGCTCGTCAAGGCTCCAATCATAGGACAACTTGTTTTCAGCAAAGACAAACAACCCGTTGCCATTTCAGAGGGCTCCAACAGCACGCCGGCAGAACTATTCCGCCTGCTCCGCAGCAACATACGCTTTATGCGGCATGACAAGACGAAGACAGGAGGCGAGGTTATACTGGTGACCTCCAGCATCAACGGTGAGGGCAAGTCGTTTGTTGCCATCAACACGGCTCTATCGTTTGCTCTGCTCGGGAAGCGTGTCGCCTTGGCAGGTTTGGACTTGAGGAAACCTGCTTTAGCCGATTACTTAGGTCTCTCACAAAAGGGGTGTCTGACATCGTACTTGGCAGGAGAGGACATTCAAGCAGAAGATACCATTGTAGCATCCAGCATTCATGCCAATCTGGATATTGTGCCTGCAGGAATCATTCCGCCTAATCCGAACGAACTATTGCAAAGCAACCGTCTGGACGAACTGACAGACTATCTACGCAGTCACTATGACTACATCTTCCTGGATTCTGCTCCCGTTGCGATGGTGAGCGACACATTCCTGCTTGCTCATGTTGCCGACATGACCTTATATGTATCCCGTGCGAACTACACGTCAAAGGATATGACCGACTTCATCAACTCCGTATATGAGGAGCACAGACTGCCCAATATGGCGTGTGTACTGAACGGCGTAAAGTCGGCGACCGCAGGATACGGATACGGGTACGGCTACGAGGCATAAGACCGGCAAGAGAAAAATATCAGCCATTCTGTCCGATATTTTGCCAATCATCCGCAGCAGACAAGGCATCAAGCCGCCGTGAGGGTGTAATCCGTCAATTGTTAAAAGGTTCGCGATAGTTGCATCCTTCGCGCCAACGCGAGCAGCCATAGGCGGTTTTCCCACGGATAACCGTTCCTTTCCTGCAAACTGGGCAGAGCATCCCCGCCTTGTTGGCTTTGAGTTCGCGTATGACCTCCGTAGTCAGTTGTTTCAGTTCGTCCAAGAACAGAGGTGCTTCATAGTCGCCCCGTTCGATTTGCCGCAGTTTTTTCTCCCATTGTCCGGTGAGTTCCGCACTTTTGAGCAGAGGAAAATGAATAGTCTGAATCAGCGAGACGCCTACAGGTGTCGCTTTGATGCTTTTTCCGGAACGGACTATATACTGCCGTTGAAAAAGTTTCTCGATAATTGCAGCACGTGTACTCGGCCGTCCTATCCCATTATCCTTGAGCGCATCCCGCAACTCGTCATCGTCCACCGTTTTGCCAGCGGTCTCCATTGCACGCAACAATGTCGCCTCGGTGTAATACTTAGGAGGAGTTGTCTGTTTTTCTGCCAACCTTGGTTGCTGCCCGCCAGTTTCTCCTTTTCTGAAGTCGGGAAGAGTGACCGTATCTTGTGTTTTTGCTCCTGTATCTTCGTTTGCCTCCTCCTGTTCGGAAGGCACGAGCGCAGTTGCCCCTTTATCAAAGACCGAGCGCCAACCGGCGGAAAGGATTTGCCGTCCGCTTGTACGAAAAAGAACTTCTTCCCCGCTGTCAGACGCAGAGACGGCACCAGTTACCGTAGTTGTGGAGACCTCGCAATCGGGATAGAACGCTGCAATGAACCGCAACGCAATACATCCAAACACTTTCCGTTCCTGCTCCGTGAGGTTATCCGGAGCCTGTCCCGTCGGGATGATGGCATGGTGGTCGGTTACTTTGCCATTATCGAACACTTTCCTGGACTTGCGAAGCGGTTTGCCGTGCAAAGGATCGATCTGTGCCTTGAAGAACGGCTCGATTCCTTTCAGAATACTCCCACACTTAGGGTAGATGTCTTCACTCAAATAAGTGGTATCGACACGGGGATAGGTGCTAACCTTTTTCTCGTAGAGCGACTGAACCAACCTGAGTGTTTCATCGGCAGAATAGGAAAAACGTTTGTTGCACTCGACCTGCAGACTTGTCAGGTCGAAGAGCCGAGGAGCCGCTTCATTTGCTTTTTTCTTCTCTACGGTCTTGACAAGAAAAGGTTGCCCCGACAAACGTTCCACCCATTTGTTTCCCTCTTCCGCACTAGCCACCGCATCAATTCCAAGATTTTTCCGCTGCAAATCTTCCATAGTAGGAAGAGAGGCTGTTTTTTGCTTTTTCTGCTGTTGCTGAGTCAGTTTGTCCAACATCTCCGCCAACTCTTCATCGCTTTTCCTAACGATGGCAGAAAAGAGCGTGTTGCGGTAGGCAGTCTTCAGTTCCCAATAAGTTTTCGGCACGAAATGCTCTATCTGGAACTGACGACTGACGATAAGCGCCAAAGTGGGCGTCTGTACACGTCCGATAGAAAGAACCTGCCGTGACTCGTTCCGATAGCGCAACGTATAAGCCCTCGTGGCATTCATTCCGAGCAACCAATCGCCAATAGCCCGCATGAGCCCTGCTTCGTAGAGATGCTGATAATCGGTTTGCGGCTTGAGTTGACGGAATCCTTCCTGTATAGCCTCCGTAGTAAGCGATGATATCCAGAGACGACGGACCGGACATTTGCACCCCGCCTTCTGCTGAACCCAACGCTGTATGAGTTCGCCTTCCTGCCCCGCATCCCCACAATTGATCACCTCGTCTGCCTGCGCTATGAGGGTACGGATGGTATTGAATTGTTTCTGCACCCCTTTGTCGTTGGTGACCTTGATAGCAAAGCGTTGCGGAATCATTGGCAAAGAGGACAAGTTCCATTGCTTCCAGCGGTCATCGTATTCATCAGGATCGAAGAGGGCACAAAGATGCCCAAAGGTCCACGTCACACAATAACCGTTTCCTTCCATATAACCATCGCGTGCAGTATTCGCACCCAATACTTTGGCAATATCACGCCCAACTGAAGGTTTCTCCGCTATACAAACTATCATAGTACAAAGGTAGTATATTTTTGCGGAACAGAAAAGAGACCGTTTCCATCCGTGTATTTTCATTCTCCGTCAATAACCGTCAAAAAGCACTGTCGGGCACGATGATTCTCCGTTAATCACCACCAACAAACCGTTAATCCGATTTTCAACAGACCAACACAATGCCGGAAGTTACTGCCTCGCGGATCTGCATACTTCAATTTAATTCTGATATTATAGACGTTCTATTTGTTCGAGGCATCCCGGTAAAGCGAGGCTATCTGTTTTCAGGGAATCTCGTTCAGAGGTCGATGAGGGGTGCTTGAGACCGGCTTGAGGGGTCGTGGACACAAGCAAGCGGAACATTGGCGAATGGCTATCCGAAAGACCTACGGAAAGAAGTCCACAACAACTTCCATGTACGTTTTTTGCAACTGCACATTCCGATATTCTCTTTTGTTTTCCCAACCCTAAAAAAGGAGATTCCAAAAGATTCACACAACAGAAAATTCCCCTCAACCAACACAGGAAACAACCCTTACAACAAAATACACAGATTGTGTCAAAATATACACACAGAAAAGGTCAGAAGCAAGTACTTTTGCAGCGTGAGAATTGTGCCTATACGGTTGGCACACCCCTCTCTTTACTTAAACTATAAAACAAACAAATTTAATACACATGCAAAACAGATTCACAATCTTTTTGGCGGCGATATTATTTTTCGCGACATCCGGTGCCGAAGCAAAAGTAATTCACGGTACCGTACATGACGGAACAGGAGAAACCATTATTTCCGCATCGGTCATGGTGAAGGGAACAACCATTGGGACCGTCACAGATTTTGACGGGAACTATACGTTGGAAGTGCCTGATGATGCAAAAACGCTTGTTTTTTCGTACATTGGTCTGGTGACACAAGAAGTCGCCATTACGGGTGACAACATCAATGTTGTACTGAAAGAGAATACGGAGTTGCTGGACGAAGTGGTGGTGACGGGTTACGGAACCACGAAGAAGCGTGACCTTGTGACAGCCGTGGCCTCGGTATCGGCAGACCAACTGAAGGATATTCCCGTCACATCCGCTTCGGAAGCCTTGCAAGGAAAGTTGGCCGGTGTGAGCGTAACGACCACCGAGGGCAGCCCTGATGCAGACGTGAAGATACGCGTACGCGGGGGGACCTCTCTGACACAGTCGAACGACCCTCTTTACATTGTGGACGGATTCCCTGTATCAAGTATCTCGGATATTGCCCCGAGCGACATTGCATCGATGGACGTACTGAAAGACGCAGCCGCAACCGCCATATACGGTGCACAGGGTGCAAACGGCGTTATCATCATCACGACAAAGGATTCGGATACCGACTCCGACAAGATGACTTTCCATGTGGACTACAGCGGCTATGTGGGTTGGAAGAAAATGGCAAAGAAATATGATGTGATGGGTGTGGAAGACTTCACATTGATGCAATACGAGTATGCCTACCTGAAAAACAGCAATAACACGAAGAATATCCGCAGTGATTTCAATGCTTACTTTGACCCTCTTTACAACCGGACAAAATATGCGGCAACAGAAGAGGAAATCATGACAACTCCGATTGCAACGCTGCTTGAAGAGTATGCCAATCCGGAGTTGCATCCGTTCCAAGACTGGCAAGACGCCACATTCGGCAGGACGGGATTCAACTCGAACCAATCGGTGAGCGTAAGCGGCGGAAACAAGAATGCGAATTTCACATTATCGTACAACAGAGTGGACGACAAGGCTATCATGGAGCAATCGAACTATGCCCGCAACAACCTCTCCCTGAAAGCGAAATTCAAGCCATTCAAGGATTTCACCTTAGGTTTTACCGCCCGCTACACCAACACAGAGGTGTTGGGCGCAGGTTCGAATGCCATAAAAGATGCAGGAACAGCAACAGAGAGCCGTCTTAGGAATGCCGTTGTATATACTCCGACCAATCTGCTAAGCAAAGGAACAGACATAAGCGATGATGCAGACGAGACTTTCGGTTCACTCTATGACCCGCTGACCACGATACGTGACAACTACAAGTTCAAAGCCGATGACAAGTGGACAATGAACGGCTATGCATCGTACAAGTTTGCCAAACATTTCACCGCCAAAGTGGAATTAGGCTATGATTCACGCCAGATCGAGACCAACCGTTACTACGGTCCAAGCACATATTTTGCGAAGAATACAGGCCGTCCGAACATAGAAGGACAAACCGCACAGTTGCAGGTATTGCAAGAGCGAGAGAGCCGCTTGCGAAATGCCAATACGCTGGAATGGAAACAAAAATTCAACAAGAAACACCAAGTATCCCTGTTGGTCGGCGAAGAAACCATTTTGCGCAAGGGTGAAACAAACACACAATGGGGCTTCGGTTACAAAGGGAGTTATGATGCCACAAACGGAGAGATATTCAACTATCTGGGGCAAGCACAATATTCCGAGATATCGAACTACATCAATCCTAAAGACAACCAGTTGAGTTTCTTTGCCCGTGCGAACTACGACTACATGGGAAGATATTACCTGACCGCCACTTTCCGTGCCGATTGCTCCACGCGTTTCGAGAAAGAGAACCAATGGGGTTATTTCCCATCGGTTGCCGCAGCATGGCGTATGTCGGACGAGAGTTGGATGCAGGGAGCGTCTTCCTGGCTGAGCAACCTGAAATGGAGATTGTCCTACGGTATGGCCGGAAACAACAATGTGGATTTGGGTTACCTTCATAACGACTTCCTTTCACAGCAGATGACCTATATAGACATGGGCAGCGGCGTGAGCAACATATTGATAGTGGGCGGTTCGGGCAAGATTGCACAGAACCCGCATTTGAAATGGGAGACGACCACAACCCGCGATTTCGGCTTGGACTTCGGATTCTTCAACGAGCGCTTGACCGGAACGGTTGACTTATACTGGAACACGACCCGCGACCTGATTATTTTGCAAAGTCTGCCGGCACGCTATAACGCCCAGTACCAGAATATCGGTTCGACAGAAAACAAGGGCGTTGAGTTTTCAATAAAGGGTGTTGTGCTGGATCACCAGTCGAAAGCACTGAGTTACGGATTGACCTTGGATGCAAACTTAGCCTATAACAAGAACAAAGTGGTTGACCTTGGCAACATGTCTTCCCTACAGGCACAGACGACCTGCTTCGGGAGTTCGGAATATCTGACCGTAGCCGAATTCCTTGTGGAAGTAGGGCAACCCGTCGGCAACATACTGGGTTATGAGACTGACGGTTATTACACTGCCTCAGACTTTATATCGTACTCAAGCATCGGCGGAGAGGCTTGGGGACTGAAAGACGGCATCACGCAATACGGTGACGGTTTCTTAAGCAGCGCCGTCCGCCCAGGCTCCGTTAAGTTCAAAGACCAGAACGGAGACGGCAAAATAACGGACGCTGACAAAGTGGTATTAGGCAATACGGTTCCCGTACTGAACGGCGGTTTCAACATAAGCGCTTATGTAGGCGGCGACAAATGGGGTCGTTTTGACGTAACAGCAAACTTCACGTTTTCATGGGGCAACAAGATACTGAACCTCAGCCATATGGAATATACGACCGTGACAGAAAAGTCCCGTATGCGCAATCTCATCAGCGAAATGACCTTTGCCAACCGTTATTCGTTGTTTGCAGCAGACGGGACCTATCTTCCTGAAGCACTGGCAGCCGGACAGTCGTTGGTATTCGGCGATGCATACACCGCCATGGCCAACGCACTTGATGAGAGCAACGCCTCCAAAGGTGCAAAATATGCCTCCCCGATACGTTCGCATTACTTAGTAACCGACCGAGATGTAGAAGACGGTTCTTTCCTGCGTCTGCAGAACCTGACCATCGGTTATACACTGCCCAAGGTATGGCTACAGAAGGCCCACCTGAACCAAATCCGTGTGTTTGTGCAGGGGACGAATCTGTTCTGCGCCACGAAATACACAGGACTGGACCCTGAGGTGGACACCCGTTCTTCAAAGAACCCGCTTACTCCAGGCGTTGACTTCTCCGCTTATCCGAAATCGAGAGGCATCAATGTCGGTTTGAACATACAATTCTAATCTACTTAATCCGTATTGACAATGAAAACAAACCTATATAAACTTATTATTGCAGCAACGGCTGTGATGCTGGTATCGTGTGAGAAGGACTTTTTTGACACGGACTCCCCTTCGGCCATGGATGTATCGGTATTCAAATCGGCAGACATGGTGGAACAAACCATAGGCGGGATATACAATATATTCGGAGAGCAGAACTACCGCGCCCGATTGGTTGGCGGCTATGTAGCCGTGAATACAGATATAGAATGGAACGGACAGACCAGCGGAGACAAATGCACGTGCGCCACTTATAATCTGGGCAAAGGTACCGGAAACCTGTCGGACTCCAATCACAAGGATCCATGGAGTTATCTGAATGCCGCCGTGGAACGTGCCAATGTGGTGATAGACGGAATAGAGCAATACAGCGACACCACAGACAAGACTATCAAATACTTACTCGGAGAGGCATTGACACTGCGCAGTTACTGCTATCTCGAATTAGTGAAACTCTGGGGTGATGTACCTGCCTGCTTCAAGTCGTTTGACGGAAAGGATCTGAATGATTTGTATGTATACAAGACCGACAGGAATGTTATCTATGAACAATTGCGCAAAGACTTACGGAAAGCCGCAGAGTTGATGCCATGGAGCGAAGACTGTCCGGGCAAAGCACAAAACTACACAGGACGTCCTTCGCGCGCCGCTGCATTAGGACTGCTTGCAAGAATGGACTTGATGTATGCAGGTATGGCATTGCGTCCCAACACATTCACCGTTGGCGGAACAAGCGACTGCTCCGTGCAATATAACATCAAAGATGCGACAGAAAGACAGGCTGTTTACCAAGAGGCTGTATGGGCATGTTCGGAGATTATCAAGCACGAAGATTACAAACTGGAGCCAGAGTTTGAGAACATCTGGCGCAAGATCTGTGCAGATGAGACAAACTATGCCCAGTCGGAGTTTATATGGGCATTGCCCTATCTGGACGGTGCCAGAGGACAAGTGCTGTCGCTCTGCGGATTGAAAATGAATACGACCTGTGCGGGAAAAATGATCAATACCCGATATTACGGTGACGGAAAGAACGACACGAAGACACAGAGTATGATCCGCATTGTCCCCACGTTCCTATGGGATTTCGAGAATGGTGACAAGCGAATGAATGTGACAGTATGTCCCTTTACATGGAACTATGACAACGGTTCCGGGGCATCTTCTGATCCCTCGGCATTTCCAGGCAGTGAAACCAACGAGAGCAAGTTGTATCAGAAATTCGGAGGAGTCAAAGACATCTATCTTGGCAAATACCGTGTGGAATGGATGAAGCGGACTTACAGCGGCAACGAGGACGGAATAGACCTGCCCGTATTGAGATATGCCGATGTTGTATTGATGTACGCCGAAGCGGCTATCGGAAGCATGGAAGGAAATGCTCCAAGCAACCTATACGGACTGAATCCACAAGAGCAATTCGACAAGATACGCAACAGAGCGGGACTCTCGTCAAAACCGCTGAACATGGAGAACCTGATGGCAGAACGCGCCTACGAACTCTGCGGCGAGAACATACGAAAATATGACTTGATGCGCTGGAACAAACTTGGTTCGCAACTGAAACTGACCATGGACCGTCTTGCTGATATGGACGCAGGAACGGGAGAATTCGAAGGAAGATGCGATACCGTTTATTTCACCTACAAACTGAGCGAAAGCGACCTGACACAAGACGCCTCCCAGACATACGTGTATGACAAATTTGTCGGTATGAAAAAGGGCGACAACCGTCCTGCAGAGTTCGACAAGAAACAGGGCTGGGTAAGCAAATCCATCTATGAGAGCGACGGCAAGCGCTATCTGTCTCCCGATGTTTATTTCCTGTATGCAGAGGGAGCAGACGTGGATATGCACCACTATTGGCCTATCTTTGACGTGGATATCAACGCCTCGAACGGTACACTCTGGAACGACTACGGTTACTAAACCCAATCAATTTTGTATATTTGCAGCAGATTAGGTTCATTGTCTTTCTACATGGAACAGAGGCGTAGTCATATTATTCACCGTCGGATCAAGAGTTTTCTGAACAGAATGATTTGCATAGGCGTGATGATTGCATTGTGTAAATGCTCTCCGAATCCGACAAATGAAGATCCAACACTGGAAAAGGTATCTGCTTTTCCCGGAGCAGAGGGCGGAGGGAAATACACGACCGGAGGAAGAGGCGGAATGGTATATCATGTGACAACCACAGAGGATGACGCAAACAAGACAGGGTCGCTACGATATATACTGAGCGTTCCGGGCAAGAAGATTGTTGTATTTGACACAAGCGGCACGATATTCTTGCAAAGAGAATTAGACATCACTGAAGGTTCGGTGACAATAGCCGGGCAGACCGCCCCAGGAGACGGGATATGCATAGCCAACTATCCTGTGGTGATAAAAGCATCCAATGTGATTATCCGCTTTGTCCGTTCCCGAATGGGGGACGAGAAAGGTGTGGAGGGTGATGCTTTAACCTGCATAGGAAAGAGCAACATCCTAATAGACCATTGCTCTTTTTCATGGAGCACAGACGAATGCGTCGGTTGTTACGGGAATACAGATTTTACACTTCAGTACTGCTTCATCACTGAATCGCTCAGACAGTCGGTACACTCGAAAGACAAACATGGCTACGGGGGCATCTGGGGAGGAAAAAATGCCACGTTCCACCATAACCTGCTGGCTCACCATGATTCCAGAAACCCACGTTTCGACCACTCTTACGTGAGAGACAACAAGTGCCTGGGACCGATTGACTATGTGAACAACGTGGTGTATAACTGGGGAGGGAATTCCACTTACGGCGGAGAAGGAATCGGTGAAGCACGGCAGATAAACATAGTAGGCAACTATTACAAGCCCGGTCCTGCAACGTCATCAAGCAAGAGAGAAAGGCTACTGGACCCGACTATCCGTTGTTCGAATTGCAGCAAGTTGGGAACACTTATCCCCGGTAAGTTCTTCATGCAAGGGAACTATATGTCCGGTTCTGACAAAGTTACCGCTGACAACTGGTCGGGTTCGACCGTACAAACGGATGAGGTCAGGACAGACACACGCTGGACTCACGGCATGACCTCCATCAGCCATGAAGAAACCGCCCAAGAAGCATTTGAGACAGTGCTTGAGAAATCCGGTTGTTCCCTACGAAGGGATGCCATAGACGAACGTATAGCAGGGGAGGTCAGGCAAGGGACATACACCTACAAAGGTTCGAAAGGAAGCACGGGAGGCTTGATTGATACACCATCAGACGTCGGCGGATATCCAACATATCAGACAGAGAAGCCCCTCGCAGACACGGATCATGACGGAATACCCGACGAATGGGAAACAGAACACGGATTGAATCCCAACGATGTCTGGGACGGGAGCAAATATACCCTGAGCAAAGAGTACACCAATGTGGAAATTTACTTGAACAGCCTTGTGGAACATCTTTACTAATCTGAAATAATATCAAAGAAACATGATGAAAAGAAGTTTTATCTGTACAGTTATAGCGGGCAGCATTACCTTGGCAAGCGGGCTTGAGGCAAAGGAATACTCCAATTATTACCAGAATCTTCCCTGCGCCGTGGAACAAGTACAGCCCGTTGTGATACCTGACTACAGCGTCACTCTTACGGAATTCGGTGCAAAAGAAGGCGGAGAAGAACTCTGTACAGAGGCTTTCAAGACAGCCATCCAGCATTTGACAGAGAAAGGAGGAGGGCATCTTGTAGTGCCTGACGGAGTTTGGCTGACCGGTCCGATCCGCCTAAGGAGCAACATAGATCTGCACCTTGCGAACAAAGCGACCCTGCGTTTTTCGACAAACAAGGAACTATATGTACAGGAGAACGACACATTGAGGGACGGAAGCAAGAAGTGTTATGCGTTGATTTACGCTTCACATTGCGAAAACGTATCCATAACAGGAAAGGGGACCATAGACGGACAGGGCATTTATTGGCGTCCAGTGAAGTCGGAAAAGGTGTCGAAAGAACAATGGGAGGAACTATTGGAAATGGGAGGAACAGTGGTACCGAACGGCAAAAAGAGCATTTGGTATCCTTTCAACCTGAAGAAAGAACTGGGCATTCCGAATATAGCCTCCGATGCCGTGACGCAGGAGAAGATGCGCCCCCATCTGGTAAACATCACAGATGCAAAGAATGTACTCATAGAAAATGTACATCTCCTCAATTCTCCCAAGTTTCATTTGGTTCCGACCCGCGTCGAGAACCTGATAATAGACGGTGTAAACATACGTTGTCCACATTGGGCACAGAACGGGGATGCGATGGATCCGGGCAATGTGCAAGTGGCACTGATAGTGAACTGCAACATTGCTTGCGGCGATGACGGGATATGCATGAAAGGCGGTGTGGGTGACAAAGGTGTGAAAGCAGGACCGCAACGCGATTTCCTTATCATGAAAGATACCGTATATCATGCTCACGGCGGTTTTGTGATCGGTTCGGAATTTTCGGGTGGCATGCAACGACTGGTGGTTCGCGACTGTTTCTTTGACGGAACAGATATCGGACTGCGTATGAAATCGGCTCCAGGTCGTGGCGGTTGGTGCGAGGACATCTACTGCACAGATATAGCAATGAAGAACATCAAAGAGTCCGCCATCTATTTCGAGTCGGGTTATGCAGACAGAGGAGCAGGCGTCAGTGCAACGGACAAGGACAACAAACAAGCATATTTTCCGGATTGGAGCAACTTCTGTTTCCGAAATATCACTTGCGTGGGTGCGAAAACAGCCGTAAGTGCAACCGGTTTGAAAGGCAAACCCATACATGATATCCGTTTTGAAGACGTGACCATATTGAATGCGAAAGAGGGCGTAGTGCTGAAATTCTGTGAGAATTTTCTCTTCACGGGTTGTACCATACGTTCCAAACAAGGGTATGAATTTGACATACAGAAATCGAAGGATATCCTATACAACGGCAAAGACCCCCAAATGGAGTAACAGAAAGAGTTCTATAGCAATAAATGCACATATTTTGTCAATTTGTAGAGAGTAGAACAAACGTTATTCCTTAATTTTGCAACGTTGGAAGCAGAACTATCCGGAAACGTCAACAGAACAGACCGAAAACGAAAAATTTCCGAAACGAAAAAGTTATACTCTGCCGAAACAACAATATCGAAACGGGAAAATGATTGCCTTGAAACGGAAAAACAATGACCAGCGGAGGCAGAAATAACATTATCCGGCAAAAGGAAAAAGCGAATAAAAACCAAGAAACAACCATTGCGAAAGCATATCAATAATCTTAACAAATAAACAGTATCTATTATGAAAAAACTACTTCTTATGGCTACAACAATTGTAGCCGCATTGACTATCAATGCACAAACTTATGATTTAACTGCTATGGACATAGCAGAAGCAGACATTAACGTTGTTAACGGAACCATTACAAATGATGCCGCAAAAGCTTATTTCGTAGTAAAGAATACAGCCGGTGAAACCGTTGAAATGAGCATCAAGCAATTGCCAAACATCAAGTTCTCTTACAAGAACAGTGCTGAAAAGACCGCATTCAAAGTGTATTACAATGCAGAAGGCAAGAGCGGGAACGGCAAGATACAGATGGATGGTAATCAGCGCGATGTAACTATCAGCGGTTTGAGTGTCGGAACTATTGTTACTTTGACCGTTTGCTCCAAAGGTGATACAGGGGCACAATTTGCAGATAGCGACAAAGGCACCGCATTCACAGGATGTGTTGCTGTTGATGCCAATGCAACAGGTATAGGAACCGCTCTCCCCGGAAAGACGAAAGAAGCAGGTGCAACGTACGACATCAAGGTGCAAGCCATTGCCAATACCATCACGATTCGTGAGACTGCCGGTGGTTACGTTCTTAAGGCAATCAAGGTAGGTGTTGAATCCGGCGTTGAGAATCTGGCAGAAGACGCAAGAACACAAACCCGCAAAGAAATCATCAACGGTCAACTCTACATCATCCGTGACGGCGTTTACTACAACGCTCTCGGTGCAGAGGTTCGCAAATAAGCAGAAACACAGCATTTAAAAGGGGCAGATTGCTATTATGCAATCTGCCCCTTTTGATTATATCAGTCCGTATTCATATACATAGCCATCCGAGCAAATGGGGAACCAATGTGGTATGCAGTTCGTATTCTACCCGTGACTGATCTATAAGGAGTGCCGTTCACTGACTCAAACAGAGAACAGAAGATGAGCAGATCCAACAGCAGATAATCTGATTTTCACAAGGGCTATACAGGAAACGTTGCTCAAAAAGAGTCAGATACGGCAGCGAACTGAAGTGCCGCATTGATGCCGTCAAGTGCAGAAGAAGTGATACCTCCTGCATATCCTGCTCCTTCTCCGCAAGGATAAAGTCCGCGAATCCCGATATGTTCACGGGTAACAGGATCGCGCGGGATACGCAAGGTACTGCTTGACCGCGACTCCACGCCAAGAACAACGGCTTCGTTCGTCAAGAAACCATGGTAATGCCGGTCAAAGTCGCGGAAACCCTGTTGCAAACGCGTAGCGACAAAAGGCAGAAGCCATTCATCCAGCCGAGAAGAAACAATGCCAGGAAGATAGGAACACGAGGGAAGCCTCAGAGACTGATGTCCGGCTACAAAATCGTACAGGCACTGCGCCGGTGCCTTGGAGGGTTGTTCTCCATGAAGATAGGCCAAGTGTTCAACAGACTGCTGCAACGCCAGCCCCCGCAAAACGCTTGGCGTATCAGCCGGAATAAACCCACTCATCGCATCAATGTCCTCAGGGCGCACTTCCACCACCATTCCTGAATTGGCATAAGGAGAATTACGCCTGCTGGCAGACATACCATTTACCACACAACGTCCATCGCCACTCCCTGCAGGCACTATATGTCCACCCGGGCACATGCAGAAAGAATAGACTCCCCTACCCTGCACCTGCGTCACCAGAGAATAAGAAGCCGCCGGCAAAAATTCACCACGCGGCTGCCCATGATACATCAGACGGTCGATAAGCAGTTGAGGATGTTCGACCCGTACGCCCAAAGCAAAACCTTTCGGTTCCAAACAAACATCTTGCTGATAGAGCATGCGGTAGGTGTCGTGTGCTGAATGTCCGATAGCCAAAAAGACAGCATCAGCCAACCACTCCTTTCCGTCAGCCGTCCGCACCCCGCGTACGGAGCGCGAAGAAGACGAAGAACGGAACAGCAGTTCCGTCACTTTCGTACAGAAATGCACTTCTCCACCATGCTGAATGATTGTGCCACGCATTGCCTTGACAATTCGCGGAAGGATGTCGCTCCCGATGTGCGGATGCGCCTCATACAAAACCGTGTCCTCTGCCCCGAAATAATGGAAGAGTTCCATCACACGCTGCATATTGCCTCTCTTCTTACTACGCGAAAAGAGTTTACCGTCGGAAAACGTTCCTGCTCCACCTTCCCCAAAACAATAGTTTGATTCGGGATTGAGTCCCAAGTTGCGATTAAGCAACGCAATGTCGGCCTTGCGCTGAGATACTTCTTTCCCTCTCTCCAAGATGACAGGACGCACACCATGTTCCAAGAGTGTGAGTGCTGCAAACAACCCTGCAGGTCCTCCCCCAACAATAACGACTTGCCTATCCGCATTATGCACATCCCTGTAAACAGGTTCGGCATAAGCAGGCAAGCGGCTTTCTTCCTCAGAGAAAAACGGCTGTACGGTGAGCAGCAGTTTGAGTTGGCGCTGGCGTGCATCAACGCTTTGGCGCACTATCCGATAGCCAAACACCGACTGAAAAGGCACTCGCAACTGCTTTGCCAATGCCTTTTTAACAGTATCCTGCCGAGACGCCTCAGCAGGGGTGAGAGTAAGTTGTACGCTATCCATAAAGCGGCAAGCGAATCACTAGTCTTTCTTTTCCCTGACCGCCTCCATTATCTTTCCTTCAATCTCGGAAGCCAAGTCGGGGTTATCTTTCAAAAGTGTTTTGACAGCATCCCGCCCTTGTGCCAAACGAGTGTCGCCATAACTGAACCAAGAACCGCTTTTCTTGATGATACCATAATCAACACCCAAATCGACAATCTCTCCCACGCGTGATATCCCTTCGCCAAACATGATATCGAATTCGGCTTTACGGAAAGGAGGCGCCACCTTGTTTTTCACCACTTTGACGCGCGTCTGGTTACCCAAGACCTCATCACCTTCTTTGATTTGGGAGATACGCCGGATATCAAGACGAACGGAAGCGTAAAACTTCAGTGCATTACCACCCGTTGTCGTTTCGGGATTGCCAAACATAACACCTATCTTCTCACGCAACTGATTGATGAAGATACAGCAGGTATTGGTTTTGTTGATGGTAGCGGTCAGTTTACGCAACGCCTGTGACATCAACCGTGCCTGCAGACCGACCTTATTGTCGCCCATGTCACCGTCCAACTCCGCCTTCGGCGTGAGTGCTGCCACAGAGTCGATCACAATCAAATCGATTGCGCTGGAACGTATCAGTTCGTCAGCCACCTCAAGAGCCTGTTCGCCCGAGTCGGGTTGCGAGATAAGCAGATTATCGGTATCCACGCCCAACTTTTCGGCATAGAAACGGTCGAAAGCATGCTCGGCATCAATAATAGCCGCAATACCTCCCTGCTTTTGTGCTTCAGCGATAGCATGAATAGCGAGTGTGGTTTTACCTGATGACTCAGGACCATATATTTCAATAACCCGTCCACGCGGATAGCCACCTACCCCCAATGCGAGGTTGAGTCCGACTGAACCCGTTGAGATAACCGGAATATCTTCCACCTTGTCATCTCCCATTTTCATGATAGTACCCTTGCCATGGTCCTTTTCAATCTTAGCCATTGCCAATTGCAGGGCTTTCAACTTGTCTGCCGACGGTTGTCCTTTTTCTTCTGCCATAATCGTATATGATGGTTAATTGTTTGTATTCATTTCCTGAGACTCCCGCAAAAAGGAATCTCACGAGCATCCGTTCAGCCGAAGCAATTGCCAGACAATCAACAGCAATTGCGCATATCCGGCACTTCGCATACTCAAGGACAAAGGTATATTTATTTTTGACGGAATACAAGTTTTAGAACGACTTTTTTCTCACAGCAGGGCAAAAGCAGCCGTTGAAGCCACAAAAAACAGATTTAATCCATAAGAAAAAGACACCAAGAGAAAGACTATTGCCGATATGCTTTTTTATTGCTACCTTAGCGAGTCTTCAAGAAAAAGTGATTTTGTACTTCAATCAGCAAGAGAACATGAGAGAATTGGTAAAAAAGATATTTCTCAACGAGCATTTTATCCTGTGTGTTATTCTCGCAAACTCGTGCATTATTTTTGCACAGGAAAGCGGCGTGAGCAGCATGGCATTGTCGGCAGCCGACTTCATTTGCACGCTAATCTTCATTATCGAGATGGTTGTGAAACAACGGGTGTACGGTTGGAAAGGGTATTGGCGGAGCGGTTGGAACCGGCTGGACGGGATTCTGGTCATACTATCCCTTCCTTCACTGGTCGCTTTTTTTGTTCCGGCAGGTGTATTGGGCAATCTTTCCATGCTGCTGATTCTCCGATTGTTCCGCGTATTACGTTTTTTCCGCATCATTCACATATTCCCCAACTTCTCAGTCATCGCCAAAAACTTCAAGAAGGCTATGCGTGAGAGTTACGGCGTGTTTACGGGTTTCTTCATACTTATCCTAATCATCGCCCTCATTTCATGCGCTTTGTTCCGAGAATCTTCGCCAGAATATTTTGCCACACCGACAGACAGTATCTACTCCATATTCCGCATATGTACGGGCGAAGGCTGGAATGAAATACCAGACAGTATTGCAGAAGGTTCGCCGATTGTCACCGCCCGTTGGGTGAGACTATATTTCAGTATTCTGCTTGTCGTCTGCAGCATCATCGGGCTGTCGCTTGTAAACTCCATCTTTGTGGATGCCATGGTGAGCGACAACAACGACGACCTGGAAAAGCAAGTCAGAGAACTCAACAAAAAAATCGACAAACTTCTGGAAGAAAAGAAGGAATAGAGTCCTTCAAAAGGTTTCACCAAAATTTGTTGGAATCGGGATTATATTCAAATCCTGCGGCAGAAAGGCGGTTCGTCAGTTCCACCTTACTGATGTTCATATCCTCACACAAGTCATCCAACGAGGAATAGCAGTCGCGCAATTTCATATTGATGACGCTGAGCAGCATCACCGGATCATCAGGAAGCGTTTCCATATTTTCGGCATTGTTATCATTTCGGGGCGCAAAGGTAAGGTTTGTTTTTGAAGTGTACAACCATTGCTCTCCATGAACAGCCTCTTATGTGTTCGTCAAATTCAGCAGTCTGTTTCCAAGAGAGGGCTGCCAGGTCCCGTTGAGGGGTGCTTCAGGGGTCGTCGACTGCATGCCCATCTCATGCAGACGAGAGCCGGCACCCATAGACAAAAAAGACATGATTCAGCATATCAACAGGAAAAAAGGGTTTGCCACAACGCAAGAGGCAGATCATACCACAATGAAGACCGTTGCACAAACAAAGAAAAGGACAGACAGAAAGTGCATCCACATTACGGACTTGCGGTTTGAAAAAAATCACTATCTTTGCAAGCAAGCGTGTGACCAGACAAAGATATACAGGCGACCGAGACTTACTGGCATCTATCAAGAACCATACGCTTTCGCAGAAATGCAAAGAACCCGATTCCAAACGTATTACACCATTCCAACCAAAAACAGGGAAAATGAATGTCATAAAAGTATATCCGTATGCAACTCCTTGCGGAAAACTGCTTCTTGGAGAATTTGAGCAAAAACTATGTTTATGCGACTGGCAGACCGAGAAACACCGTACATTCGTGGACAGACGACTAAAAAAAACACTGCATGCCGATTTTGAAACAGGCAAACCGGCTATCATAGAAAAGACGATGTCAGAGTTGGACGAGTATTTTGCAGGGAAGCGGCAGACATTTGACATACCACTGCTATTCACAGGAACAGATTTCCAGAAAAGAGTGTGGAACCATCTTCTACAAATCCCTTACGGAGAAACTATTTCATACGGAGAATTGGCAAAACGCATCGGTATGCCAAAGGCAGTGCGTGCCGTGGCAAACGCAAACGGAGCCAACGCCATCTCAATCCTTGCCCCCTGCCACAGAGTGATCGGGAGCGACCATTCACTGACAGGCTACGGAGGCGGGCTACAGGCAAAAAAGATGCTGCTGAACCTTGAGCGACAAGCAACAGGCAACAGATTATTATAGAGTCTCAAAACAAATCTTACCGGCATGCCACTTTCTATGAATGGCACTTCATCACCTTATCACACAAGTCGCGGTAGAAACGCTGATACTCCTCCTCGGAGATAGCAACGGGGGCTGTCAGCACCACTAACGGGTGTGGCTGATAGCCCTCTCTGTAGGCGGGATGACGGTGACTGTAAGGATTGACCTGAAACCCGCAATGTGTATAGAAACGTAGGCGTGCTGTCGATACCTCGTCCACTATCGGGTCAATCTCCAGCACTACCGTTTTGCCTTTCTGCTCCACAAACATCCGTAGCACGCGGCTTCCGTAGCCTTGCCCGCGCAAGGTGGCATCAATGGCAAAATGTTCAATGTAGATATACGTATCGAACTCCCAATACGAGATAAATCCTATCCACTTTCCCTTCTCCGTGTAGCCCGCAAGGTGGTACCCCGCCTGCTCGAAAGCCCACGCCTGTTGCTCTTCCGTGCGTTGCTCAAAAATAGGGAAACTGCTGCTGTACAGCACCTTGAAATCTCCGTACAGCCTATCCTTTACACTTTGTATATCAATCTCTTGTATCATTTCTTCTTGCGTTTGCGGTCTGCCACAATATCCTCAAGGTTCGCCACCGCCCATTGTATCATCGGCGTGCAGGCTTGCATGAACGACTGCGCCCGCTCCGTGAGTTGGTAATCCACTCTCGGCGGCACCTCGGCATACACCGTGCGCACCACAAAGCCGTCCTCTTCCAACGTCCGCAGCGTGGTGGTCAGCACTTTCTGCGAGATGTCTGGCAAACCGCGCTGCAAGGCATTAAACCGCACAGGCTCGGCACTTTGTCCCAGTGTATGCAGCACCAATAGCGACCACTTGTCGCCTACCCGCGACAACACATTGCGTATCGGGCAGTTCGGGAACAACATATCCCGCGTCTCTTCACTATGTAGCATATTACATCCTCCGTTCATAAAATCGTCAGACAGGATTCCCCTGCCTGACGATTTTTGCACAAGAACTATGCCATTCGTTCATAATTCTTAATTGAATAACGCTTTCGCCACTCCTGCGAGGTTGTCCTCACCCTGCAGATTGGGGTAGGCTTTTTGCATAGCCGCCACCAACTCCTCGGCACTCTTGCTCTTGGCACGCAGGCGTTTGAGTGTCTTGAGGTACGCAATCTTGAACTCCACAGCGTCTTTCTTGGCAGCCCCGCCGTGTCCGCCGATGAACAGTTCCGCACCCGATTTCAAGGAACGCTCAGCCTCTGCAATCTCGGCGTCGATAGCGGCTGCGCTGCTTACCTGCAACGGACTGACATGCGCTTTGGCAGGCGTCCAATGGGTGTAATACACACGCTTCCCTATAAGCAGACTGGCAGCAGGGAAGTCGGTCGAAGCCCCGTGGCGGAACTCAAACGGCACGCCTGCGTAGGTCTGTGTGCTGCCGAATGACACCTCGGCGGTCTTGCCCGTAGGCAGGTCGGTGATGGCATCGCCGAAGATGTGGGCGAAGTTCTGCATCATACCACCGTATGTCTCTCCTTTCGAGAACGCCGGCATACCCTCAGCCATCAATACATCGTGGTCGTCCGTCCCACCAACGTGGTAGTCGGCAATGCGCTGACTGACAGGCTTGTTGAGAGACTCTAGATAAGAGTTGTACTCGGCGATATTGTCTTTGAACAGCGGCTGTTCCAAGGTTACGAGGGCGTCTTTCCCCTCCACGATATAACTCGCATCGCCCAAGGCGTCGTTGGTGTAATAGACGTGCAGTTTGAAGGTATCGAAATCGTACACTTCCACTTTGCCTTTCATTTGTGCGTTGGCACCGAGTGCCACCACGCTCATCAATGCTACAATTGCTTTTTTCATAATCGTTATGTTTGATAGTAGAATCGGAAAATTTCCAAGCGCGGCACATATTGTGCCGCAAGATAAGTTTTGTTTGGTTTTGCTTGTTTTGTTCTATGGGTTTTCGTTATATCGAACTCACGTTTTTTGTTATACGTAGTCTCACGTCAAATCACCACTTCACAGGCTCGTTCAGTATGTCCGCATCAGCCGCGTCCTCAGCCGTGAGCGTGTTGCCGCGGTACTGCACGCAGAGCATTATCAGCGGCTCATTGCCGTTGTTGCGCACCGAGCGTTTGCCTGCGGGAGCCACGCGCACCACGCTGCCTTCCTCAACGGGGAACATTTGCCCGTCCACCTGAAACTCACCCTTGCCGCCCAAGAAGAAGTACAACTCCTCATGGTTCTTGTGCGTGTGCAGGAACCCTGTCTCCGCACCTGCAGGAAACACTTGGAACGAGAAGTCTCCGCCCGTAGCGTGCAACGCTGCTCCGCCGAACACCTTGCCGGGGATAACCACATTTGCCCCAAGGTGCAGTTCATGCTCACTGATTTGGTTCAACTTACCCAGATTGATGGCACTGAAGTTCTGTGCCGTTGCGATTGTTTGAATCTCTTTCATTGTCTTGTAAATTTATTGGTTTATACTTATTGTCAACAGTACCAACGATACAATGTATCTTCTCATTTGACGCTGCAAAGATATTGCATTTGCCAACATCGCACAAGAACGCACTTGAATGTCAGTTAGTTACAAGCAGGTAACCATTATAGAGATTCAACACGTTAAGGTATAAAAAAAATATTATTGCAGTGACCATATCCCGAGGTCTCTGCAACAGAAAGAAACAGAAAGTATAGGCAGGGGAAGCAGATTACTTTTTAGCCACAGCCAGTGTGACTGCAACTACAATCATAACAATGCCGAGAACAGAGCGGGCGGTCAGTTGCTCTCCAAAAACAAGGGCCCCGATGAAGACGGCAGTAAGCGGCTCCATTGCCCCCATTATGGCAGTCTTAGTGGAGCCTATGCATTGGATGGCGACGGTAGTAAATGTAAGAGACAATGCCGTAGAGAAAAGCGCAGAACCAATGCTGTATCCCCAATGCAGCCCTTGCGGAAGAACCAGACTTCCCTGAATGAGCAAAGCGACACCCAATCCTATTCCTCCCGCCAGAAGAGCGTAGAAAGTTGCCTTAACCGGCGGCATCCGCGTGATATGCCCTTTGTTAACAAAGACCAAATAGGCGGCATACATTACCGTGGAAACCACAACCAGAACGATACCCAATGTGCTAACGCGGGATACGCCGCTCATATCGCACAAGACAAAGACTCCCAGCGTTGCCAACAAAAGGCAACCCCATACCACCAACGAGACATGTTCATGAAAAACAAATGCCATCAGCAGGGCCGTAATAATAGGATAGAGAAACAAGATGGTGCTGGCAATCCCTGCATCCATAAAGCGGTAGGCCTCATAGAGAAGAAGCGACGAGAGCATCATCAGCAGTCCCAACAGCGCAAGTTGGACCGCCTCACCACGGGACAAGCGGAAGTCGATATGCTGCAAAAGCATGGGCACAGCCAACATGGGCAAACTGAGCATATAGCGAAAAAAGAGGACCGAGACAGCGTCCATACCATCGGAATACAACGGCAACGCGAACAGGGGATTCAAGCCATAGAATGCCGCAGCCAAAATACCGCACAGATAACCGATAAACTTACGACTTTGCATAACCTTATAAAAAAGCGCACAAAGGTAGTACTTTTTGCCATAAACGCAAAAAGAGAACAGTTCCAGAATACGCCAAAGACCGTTCCGAGAACAACTGCGCCCTGCTTCTATTTCTTATCTATCACAACGATACCGGCGGGAAGGGAGATGTCGTTGCCCACCAATTCAAGTTGGAGATTGGGCGATTCGGAGAAATTGGTCACGTAAACCCAGTAGTTATCGGCTTTCAATTGGGCTTCGACGGCAGCGGTAATCTTTACCGTCTTGAGGGCCGTGCAGCCCGAGAAAACCCCTTCGCCGAGGTTAGTCACCCCCGGCAAACTCACCGTAACCAGTCCGGTACAATCATCGAAAGCCCCATCTCCCACCTCCGTTACGCTGACGGGCAACTCAACAGAGGTCAGTTTCTTGCACCCGCTGAAGAACCGTTCGGGAAGCACTTTGAGGTTCTTCGGGAGCGTAACGCCCGTGAGGGCGGTGCAACCCGAGAACATGTCGTAACTCATACGGTCCTTGACAGTTTGCGGAAAGACTACGCTTTGCAGTTTGGTGCAACGCTGGAAACATCCGTGTACGGCATCTATCTGATTGCCTTCGAATACTACCTTGGCGAGGTTCTTACAATCGCGGAAAGCCGACCCCTGCACCTCTTTCACCGAAGCAGGAATGACAATCTCCGTAATGGAGGTACAAGCAAACGCGCCATTGGGAATCTCGGTCATGGTGTTCGGCAACCTGACGGACTTGATAGCGGTCTGTGCAAAGAGGTCGCCCCGCAACGTGGTGACGGGATATTTCCTGCCATTATAGTTGATATATTCGGGAATGACGATGTCTTTGCCTGCCACAGCGGCGGTCGCCAATGCAGATGCAAACGCCCACGGATTGCTATCACTATGAAGGATGTAGGTAATACCCTCTATGTCCACATAAGCACCCGAACCGTTGGAATGGAGGACTTTGCCGGTCTTGCCAGCAATAGACGTGGAGACGGTCTGTTTGTCGGGTTCGGGATCCCAATGTGTCCATTTGACATTGAGAGCGTTCGCGTAGCCACCGTGTGCCGCAAAATAGGCACGGGTATCGTTGTCAATCCAAGAAGTCTGCTCAAAAAGCGGCACCAGCGAAGAACGGATCAGGGTTTTGTAGGTGTCTCCTCCGATAAGATCCACCATACGGCGGTGGTCGCCGTTGATGACCCAGTTGTAGGTGTCATCACCCATCGCATATTCGCCTTGCGCCTCGTTGTACCATTTCACCAAGCCATTGAGCACATCGCAACGGTCAATCAGCACATCCTTCAGCGCATGGTAACGATGCCAAGCGGGAGAGAGATCCATACTAACCCCTTTACTTTCCGCCTTGTCAAGCATCCAATACTCGTCAACAAGACTTTGGTTGTCCATATCGAGGACAGACGGCTGTTTGTTCACCCAATCCACCTGTGCAGCGGCTGCCTTGGGCGGGAAAACCGGTTGCTTGACAGACAGTGTGCCGAAATGCTCTTCTATCGGATAGCCCAGCGGTTCGAAAAGGGCGGTATGCTGTTCGGGCAGACGGACAGTAGGCGCTTCGTCTTCCTGCACCTCTTTGCTTGCACCGGGATGGACCATTGCGTCCATCCATTGTTCCACCTGTTTATCACGTTTGGACTGCTTGGAAGACTGTTGTTTTTCCTGTTTATTCTCAGAGGTCTTTTCCGTGACCTTTTCCGTAACTTTTTCCGCAGTCTTCTGCACGGCATGTTGTGTGGCTTTTTTGGCTGCTTCACGAAACAGATTACCAAAATTCTGCGCATTGACAGAAGAAGATGCAACAAAAAGTCCCAACACGAGGACGACCGCTGTTAACAAACAAGATTTATTGCTCATAATATACTAATTTCTGCCACAAAGGTACTGATTTATTTTGAATAAACGGATACACCACTCCAAGAAATATTCAGCAAAAAACGCCGAAATGCCATCAACACCCCGATGAAAGTCAACGAACGAAGGATACTGCGACATAGGACGTTTCGATATACAGTCCGCAAATGTACGACAATGCCTTGTCATCCTCCCGTTGAGGGGTCGATGAGGGGTGCTTCAGGTCTCGTTGAAGAGGGCGCAGGTACACCTTTTCCAATTCAAGGAATCTATCCCTGCACGGATTGAGACAATGTCGGACCAAACGGGGCGAGAGGGAATGTTTACGGAAGAACAAATGATGGCATAACATACAACAAGGCAGGCGAGAACAACAAAATGAACGAGTCTATCCGATCTCCTCAGACAGACCCGTTCATTTATTCAGATAGTGTATTTCCGGCTATGGTGCTGTTCAATGCGCTGTATGCCAGCAGACTGAACAGATATTCGCTCACTTATACGCAAGGGTGCGATACAAGAACGGTCAAATTATCACAATCTCTTTGCCGGTTACAACTCGATACCTGCGGGAGTATAGGTTTTATTGCCGTGGCGGATATAGAGTTGACCGTTGCGGAAGAACTTCTGCGGGGCGGCATTCTTGCTTCCTGTTGCGGGGTCGTCGTGAATATCGATCGTACTCAAAGGCAGAATGAGGTCGAACTGACCCCAGACGGGATGGGCTTTGTAGGCTGCAACGCTTTCTTTGGGGATATAGAGTTTGGCGGACTTGTTGACTCCATCGAAGGCATATGTTGCCGTTTCAGGAACGGCTGTTGCGTAACAGGTAATTTCGGAGAGACCAGTGCAATAATAGAAGGCATAACCTCCAATGACTGTTACACTATTGCCGATGGTGATTTCGGTGAGACTGGTGCAAGCATAGAAAGCATAATCCCCAATACTTGTCACACTATTGGGAATTGTTACGGAAGTGAGACTCATACACTCATAGAAGGCTTCCTCTCCAATGGCTGTCACACTATTGCCGATAGTGACAGAAGTGAGATTCGTGCAATAATAGAAAGCCTCACTTCCAATACTTGTTACACTATTGGGGATAATAATAGAGGAAAGACCCGTGCAACCGAAGAAAGCCCCATTCTCAATACTCGTTACATCATTTGGAATAGTAACGGAAGCGAGATCGGTACACCTACAAAAAGCGTACTCTCCAATGCTTGTTACACTATTCGGGATAACTGTTGTATTACACCCTTGCATCAAGGTATTGGTTGATGTCTCTACTATAGCATTGCAATCATTACGACTGTCGTATATAGTATTACCACTTTCTACAACAATAGATGTAAGGCCACTGCAACGAATAAAAGCATTATCTCCAATGCTTATTACACTCTTTGGGATTGTAATAGAGGTAAAACCTGTGCAACCAGAGAAGGCTAGAGATCCAATGTTCTTTACACTATTGGGAATAGAGACTGAGGTAAGACCATAACATTCAGAGAAAGCTTTACTTCCAATACTCATTACACTCGCTGGAATGGTAATATCACCCGTTGCAACACGGCTGCATGCCAACAGACTTGTTTTGGTTTCATCCGCATAAACGAAGTAGTCATCCACATAACCATTTACACATTTGGCCCCCCATGGTGAACCAGAGGCGGAACCGCTATAATTGATATTGAGAACACCCTCAAAAGAATTGTCTCCAATACTTGTTACGCTGTTCGGAAGAGTAGTAACAGGAGTAAGACCAACGCAATCGTAAAAGGCATAGTCACCAATTGCTATAACACCATCAGGAATAGTTATTGATGTAAGGCTCAAGCAATAACCAAAAGTTCCATCTTCTATACTTGTTACGCCATTTGGGATAGTAACAGAGGTAAGATCGATGCAACGATAGAAAGCATAATCTCCAATACTCGTCACGTTATCGGAAATAGTAATGGATGCAAGATTGGTGCAACCGTTGAAAGCATAATCTCCGATAGTCGTTACACTATTGGGAATAGTAACAGAAGTAAGATTGTCCATTCCATAGCAAAGCCGCCCCGGTATCCGACTTACCTTATCACCAAAAATGAAAGAAGTTATTTTCGGGGTATAGTCATCCAACCATCCTCCTTCAGCATAACTAAAATAACTAAAATATGGATTGCCGGAAGATTCCGTATTTGTATCTTCGCATGCTATTGCGTTCCAAACGACAGAAGTAAGACCTGTAGCCCAAAAAGCAGACTTTCCCACTTTTGTGACATTCTCAGGAATTGTAATTGATGTTATACCACCACAATAGGAGAAAGCATAATCGCCTATGCATGTTACACTCTCAGGAATAGTGACAGATGTCAGGTTGGAACACCATAGGAATGTAGCATCACCTATACTTGTTACGCCATTAGGAATAATAACATCACCCGGTGCAGCATTACTGCATGCCAACAGGCTTGTTTTGGTTTCATCCGCATAAACGAAATAGTCATCCACATAACCATTTATACATTTTGCACCCCATGGTGAATTACCTGTCAGAGAACCGTTATAGACTATATTGCAAACTCCCCCAAAGGCATTGTCGCCTATGCTTGTTATATTGTCAGGGATAACAAGGGAGGTCAATGCCGTGCAATTCTGGAAAGCCGCCTCTCCGATGATTGCCACACTATTAGGGACAACAACAGAAGTCAGTCCCGTACACCCGAAAAAAGCACCATTGTCAATGACAGTTACACCTTCGGGAATAACCACTCGGGTAAGAGTAGAATACTCAAAAGCAACCTTTCCTATGCTTGTCACATTGTATTCCTTGCCGTTGTAGGTTACCGAGGCTGGGATATTGACAGAAGTAAGTCCGCTATAGTTGCCATGTTCACAGTATAGTTGATAGGTTACTTCAACGGTAGTATTGCCGGTGATGTTGTAATAGAGGTCGCCAGATTGGAAGTCGTAGGCGAAGACGGAGCAGGTGGTGGCAAGAAGTGCCACAAGAAGAGCAGAGAATTTTGTTTTCATATTCATTCGTTTTTGTTGTTTCAATCTTGAATAGGGTGTTATACGATATTCAAGAGATTCTTTTTTCGGGATTACAATTCAATACCTGCGGGGGTGTAGGTTTTATCACCCTGACGGATATAGAGTTGACCGTTGCGGAAGAACTTCTGCATATCTTCGTTGGTGCTATCCATATCCTTGAGACCTGTGGAGGTGTTACTTTGAGTCGTGAAAGTGCCTTGATAGGTCTGAAGAATGTTCTCAGAGACATCTCTTACCGTCAAATTGTAAGCATAGTGCGTGTTTCCGGTCAGTCCCGTGATTGTGAAGCGATAGCCATCGGCAGTAAGCGTAGCCGCAGGCATATCGCCCCGATTGTGCGCAGGAGCAAAAGCGATACCCGTAAGTTGACCATTGGCATTGAATGTGAGGGTGCAGAAGACTTCGCCGTCTTTGGTTATCTGCAACGTATAAGTGTCAGCACTGCCGAGAGAGGGCCATGTGAAGACTGCATCGCTCACAGAGGGTTGGACAGTGACATCGTCAGCAGGGACGCTTTCGGCACTGATACATTCCATATAACGGAACTCTCCAAAAACCATATCGTACTTGTATTCATCGAAACAGTCGCACGGGACATGCAAGGTTGCATTATAGTTGGCAAAAGATGAAGCGTCCGCTACTGGCGGTTCGGAAGCAAAAGAGTAGATATTATACAGTTTGCGGCAACCTGCAAAAGCATTCTTACCAATGGTTTGCAAGCCTGTGCCAAAAGAGACTTCACGGAGTTTGGCACAATTGGCAAAAGTACTATCGCCAATGGTTTGAAGCGCATTCAAAATGGAAAGAGATGTAAGATTGTCGAAACCATTACAGAGGTTGGCCGGCAAAGTCTTTACGTGTTCACCGATTGTAAAAGAGGTTACTGAAGAATGGCTATAATAGAAGGGAGCTGCTTTCATCGTAGCAAAATCAGAACAAGATTCCATGTCCCACAGAATAGAAGCAAGATTAGTACAGCCTTCGAAGGCACCACTTCCTATACTTGTTACCTTTTCGGGAATAGTAATAGATGTCAGACTACTGCAATTATAGAAAGCCTTATCTTCTATGCTTATCACGCTATTAGGAATTGTAACAGATGTAAGACTTGTACAACCATAGAACATTTTATAATATATATTGGTTATACCACTTCCGATGCTTGCAGAAACGAGATTTGTACAACCCGAAAAGGCATAGCGACCCATACTCGTTACATTATCGGGTATTACAATAGAAGTCAGATCCGTGCAATCCTCAAACACATAACTTCCTATGCTTGTTACACTACTGGGAATAGTAATAGATGTAAGACCTGTACAGCCAAAGAAGGCAGAACTACTGATTTCTGTTACACCATCGGGGATAGTAACAGAAGCAAGGTGCATATTTTCGCAAATGGCATAGGGAATACTCTCAACTTGTTCTCCAAATGTGAAGGAAGTAATCTGCGATGCAATGTCATAGAAAGGAGCCTCTACCCACCTATTCCATCCATCACACTGTTTTGCATTCCATACTACAGATGTAAGACTACTGCAACCGGTGAAAACATTAGCCCCCATACTTGTTATATTTTCGGGAACAATGATTGAGGTGAGACCCGTGCAACCTCTGAATGCACCGGCACCTATGCTCGTTACACTTTCGGGAATAGTAACGACTCCCATTGCAGCAAAACTGCATGCCAACAGGTTTGTTTTGGTTTCATCCGTATAAACAAAATAGCCGTCCACATAACCATTTACACATTTTGCGCCCCATGGTGAGCCTGTAGCAGTGCCATTGTATTCTACATTCAGTACATTATAAAATGCGGAATCTTGAATGCTCGTCACGTTATTTGGAACAACGGCAGAAAGACTGCTGCAATTATAGAAAGCCTTATCTTCTATGCGTGTCACACTTTCTGGAATTGTAATAGAAGCAAGATGCATATTTTCGCAAATAGCATAGGGAATGCTCTCTACATTGTCTCCAAATGTAAAGGAAGTAATCTGCGATGCAATATAATAGAAAGGTGAATTTTCCCACACTCTCCTCCATCCCTCACATTCTTTTGCATTCCATACTACGGATGTAAGATTACTGCAA
>JBNMIS010000013.1:0-30876 GCA_050873385.1 Bacteroidales bacterium
ATAATAAGATTACAAAATCTTATTGTATTATTTGCAAGTATTAGAAATACTCAGTATCTTTGCGGTACATATTTGAGTGATATACACAATAAGGATTATTCCGTTGTGTAAACATTCAGGGAGGGACAACCGTCTCGCCCTTTTTTATTACCTGTCCAAAAAAGCAAAAAATACCATGAGAAAAGGCTATTCCCCATTCTAAAAAGGAGTTCAGCATGCCAAAAGGACTCATTTTCCCTATTGAGACAGAGAGACAGGTGCCAAAGAACCCATCAGAAACAGCCTTCGGATATTTTGCGAAATACAGGACACAGAAAGTCATTGCGCACAAAAACAATCATGAAAAGCAGACCGGCAATCCATTCCAAACCTGATTCTGCAAGATTCAACACACCCGAACAACCCTTTCAGTCCCTACCGAAAGTTCTTCCAGAGGTCGTTGAGGTCTCGACGAGGTCTGCTCAAAACCAACTGAGCAGGAAGCACCTATTATCTTCAATTTGAAGAACAGACAACAGGCAAAGAGTTCACTAGGAGCCTTTTTTCACCGAGACCGGCCCTATCACCAAGCGAATCATCACGGCATCCATCATATCGGTCTCAGACGAAACATCTCTAAAAACAAGTATTCCCACGCCCGATTTGACGAGCATGGGAACACTATGATATGACAGAGAGACTATCGACGGCTTTCGACGGAGACTTGGAGCGGATAGCGAAGCAGTCCGGCTCTGCGAACCGTTTCCGAGAACCAATCAGCATCCTCAGGGAATTTCCATTGGCTCCATCCCCCTGCGAAATAGTAGGTGAGCGTATCTCCCGCCACATAAGGCGCCAAGGAAAGGAGCGTATTATCCCGAATGAGAACATCCGTTGCGTCAGGCATAATGACAGCGGCATAGTTGCGTCCCTGAGGCACTCCCGCATCACTCACCGCATTTTCGGCATAGGCAAGCCAATTGCCTTGTGCGGAATAGGAGACATTATCCATGACATCGTGCAAATAGATACCGGCAGCCACACGGAAAGTATCCTGCGACATTCCGTCCTGCGTCACGAAAGGTTTATACACCACTTGCGAGCGACAGAAAGGCGTGCCGGCCTGCACCGTAACAATCTGCTCCATGTTGTCATAGGACAAACTGAAGACAGTACGCAACGCACCACTCTCCAACATTTTCCATGTATTGAAGTGATTTCCGACATACAGTGAATCGCCGACAAAAGGAGCCGTGCCTCCGCAACCGAGAGTATGCCCCACTTTGTAGCAATCGAGACCTTTGCCCCAGTTGACATGATAGGAATAACCCTGCTGCAACTCTCTGCAATAGAACGAATCGACAATCAGTTCATCGGTACATTTCAGCCACAAGTCCACTCCATTGCTCGGATATTCGGGAGCCAAAGCCGGGCCGTACATACGATAAGCCGCATACTCGTTTTCCCACGCAAAGTCATCCTTCCGTTCGGGCACGAAGCGTGCAAAGACTTTGTTTTCCGGTGACAGCGGTTTGCCTTTTCTCCATTCATACGTATTCTGCATACCACCGCGAACAGAGGCTTGGAACAGAACCGAAGAAGGTACACTATCTTGGTAAACCACTTCGAAAGGAACTTGGTCTCCGTTCTCATCGTACAATGCGTATTTTCCAACCGTTTGCGCAGTCAACTGCAAATCCGCAGCAGCGACCTCCACCAAATCGTCAAAACGTTCTTCCAAAGAAGGGTTGGACACGACGACATACCGTACCTCCCTGTTGCAACTTGCGAACAAAGCAACAAGCGAAACCAAAAGAATTATCCTTTTCATTTCGGTTGCTTGCCTATATATGCCAAAATACCACCATCCACATACAGGATATGCCCATTGACAGCATTACTTGCCTCCGAAGCAAGGAATACAGCAGGTCCGGTGAGTTCTTGCGGATCGAGCCATCTTCCGGCAGGCGTCTTGGCACAAATGAACGAATCGAAGGGGTGTCTTGAGCCATCGGGTTGTCTTTCACGCAGCGGCGCCGTTTGAGGAGTGGCAATATAGCCGGGTCCGATGCCGTTGCACTGAATGTTATATTGTCCATACTCGGAACAGATATTACGAGTAAGCATCTTCAAGCCTCCCTTTGCGGCAGCGTATGCACTGACGGTTTCCCGTCCCAGTTCAGACATCATGGAGCAGATATTGATAATCTTGCCATGCCGACGTTCCATCATACCAGGGAGAACAGCCTTGGCAACAATGAAAGGCGCAGTAAGGTCGATGTCAATCACACGGCGGAAGTCAGACGCTTCCATCTCGTGCATAGGTACACGGCGGATTATTCCTGCATTGTTCACCAGAATGTCGATAGGACCGACGGTTTCGGTAATTTCTTTCACCATTGCCTGTACAGCAGGTTCATTGGTCACATCGCAGACATAGCCATGAACAGGTATTCCTTTTTCCTTGTAAGCAGCCAGTCCCTTGTTTACCAGTTCCTGATTGATGTCGTTGAAACAAATGGTAGCACCCTGCTCAGCAAAAGCCGATGCGATTGCAAAACCTATGCCATAGGAGGCACCCGTAACAAGAGCCACACGCCCTTGAAGAGAAAAATTGAGATATTGGTTCATAGTACGTTATTATTTTAAGTCAGTTATCAAAGCAAAGTCTTGATCGCCATAGTCGAGATTCTCACCCCCCATTCCCCAGATGAAAGTATAATTGTGGGTGGCAGCGGCAGAATGGATAGACCACTCGGGAGAAAGGACTGCCTGGTTATTATGCATCCAGATATGGCGGGTTTCGTTGACCTCTCCCATGAAGTGGCAGATAGCCTGATCTTCGGGAAGATCGAAATAGAAATAAGCCTCCATACGGCGACTATGCACGTGGGCAGGCATTGTATTCCAGACACTGCCCGGCGCGAGTTCGGTCATCCCCATCTGCAGTTGGCAGGTAGGCAGAACCTGGTTGACTATCATTTTATTGATATTCCGTTCATTCGATCCCTCCAACGACCCCATGTGAGCCACCACGGCATCCGCTTTGGTTACCTTTTTATCAGGATAGGTTGTATGCGCTGTCGTGGAATTGAAATAGAACAAAGCGGGTTCATCAGCGTTGACACTCTCAAAACGCACCTCACGGTCTCCTTTACCCAAATAGAGAGCCTCCTTGCAGGACAGGTTGAAAATTTCATCGCCAACATATACCCGTCCTTCCCCCTTTCCTACATTGAAGATTCCGATTTCCCTGCGAGTAAGGAAATGGGGGGCTTTCAGCGGATCGATAGATTCCAAGAGAAGAGATTCTTTGACAGGCATGGCTCCACCTACAATCATACGATCGTACATCGAGTAAACCATATTCACTTCGTCGGGAACGAACAAAGTCTCAATAAGGAAATCACGACGCAAACGCGTTGTATCATACTGTTTTGCATCCAACGGATGCGCTGCATAACGCACTTCGTAATTTGTTTTCATGTGTGTAGTTATATAGATGTTTAACGTATGCAAAGATACAATAAATCTCCGAATGTATCCTTCCGCGAGGCACCTTTATTTGGCAGAATTATTGCTGAACACCCTTCTTAGGATGTCCTTTTTTGCCAAATTGCCACATCCATGCCAAATTGAGAGAGAGATTCATCGAATTGGAATTGGCAAAATAGTCGGTTTTATGGTTGCTGAAGATGTCTCCGAAACTGTAGTTGAATCTCATTTCCAGTTGCCACACCCCCGCGACACTCCGATACATTGCGCCCAAGCCACCGGCAATTCCCCAATCGAAACGCGTATCGGCAGCATCGTGCTGTGTTTTCCTATCGGCAGGCATACCATGGTGTTGTTCGTTGACCAGAACACCTATCTGAGGTCCCAGGTTGACAAATCCTCTAAACTTACGTCCAAAGTAGATGTGCGTCAGAAAAGGCATTTCGAGATAATTGAGTTCCCTGCGATAATCCGTATCGGTTTCATGCCAACCACGTTGCATATAGTTGAGTTCCAACTGCAAGCCGCAGCATTTATGTCCATTGTACCGAAAAACCAATCCTGCCGTCGTACCCAAGTAAGGATTGACGGCGGACTGTGCCACCGAAGGGGAGAAACGGACCATGGATGCCAAGACCCCCGCCTGCGCTCCCACATAGTATTCCTTTTCCGCGAGACGAGGTTGTGCCAGCACTGAGACTACCCCACAGAAAGACAATATACAAAACAGGAACCGCTTCATCGCGTTTGTATCTGAATAGAACGATTCTCGAAGCCTCCATGTTCTCCCACCCGCACACACTCTATATCCGACTGCAGTCCACGATAGCGGAGCGTTTCAACAGGGAGGGAACGGGATCCGTTCTGCTTCTGCTGAAGCAATTGAACGGCATAACGAGTGATGTCGTACCCCAAATAGTCATAACGGGGAGTTTCGTTCTCCAATTCATTGCCAAAATACCTCTTGAAATTCACAGAATAAGCAATCTTTTCAAGCGACAAGCCCTTTACTCCATGGAAGATAGTGGAATAGAAAGACGGCAGCGGAAGCGGCTGCTTCTTCCATGCATAGAAAGACAGGAGACTCACCGAAGCATCATTACCCAAGGGCTGAACATAGCGGAAGAGACTCTGGACATCGGAATATTTCTCAGACGGAAGAACGAGTACATTATCGACACCCGTCTGCAGAAAAACGGACAACGAGTCATTCCCGACACACCGGCTATCAACTGCAGTACATTGCAGCCCCGCCTTCTTCAACTGCGTATAGAGATGCCGGATTTTCGCAGAAGCATCATCCCATGCGACAAAGATACAATTCGGTTGATTCTTGTTCTCAGAGAGATATTTTGCCAGCACATCGTTCTCCGTTTCATTGGACGGATTGAACTGCACAAGATAGGGATTGCGCTCCACATCGGAGACCTTGTAGGTGAAAGGTACCACCACCGGTATCTGATGTTCGTAGGCAAACTGCGACACAACACTCACCTGAGAGGGATAGGCAGGTCCTATGATGACGTCCATATTCAGCCATTCCGGCCGAGAAAGAATACCTGACAACTTCGACGTATTCTTCTCCGTATCATATATATATACTTCAAACCGCTGCCCACTGTCTTTTGCGCTATTCAAAGCAAGGAGGGCTCCTTCGTAAAACTCCAAGAAGCGGTCAATGGACGGGTCACGCGGTGCCACATCCGTCATCAAAGGGAGCAAATAAGCAATCCGCAAAGGTGTAGGCGTAGGAGCAGCATCTTGAGGAATGGTATCCCCGACAATGGTGATTTCCTCCTGTTTTACTACCGCTACAGATTCCTCATCAGACTGTCTTTTCCGCTTTGTTTTCTCAGGTTTCACCTCTACAGGCTTGGTCTCCTGTTGCGACTCCTGCAACTTCGCAGCCTCTTTCTTTGAAGATGCCTTGTCCGATGTTTCCTTAACGGATGCTTCCGGAGCAGTCTTCGTCTCAGCCATCTGCTTGCGCGGAACAAGCAGGCGGCTGCCGATTGCCATACGTTTAGCCGTTTCGGGATTAAGGGAGACTATATCATCCACCGTCACCCCATAGCGTTTGCTCAAGCCATAAAGGGTTTCTTTCGGCTGTATCTCATGTACAATATACAAGGAGGAATCGGTTTTCTGCACATAAGGTATGAGTATGACCTGTCCAAGTCTGATTCCTTCGCTCTTCAAGGCAGGGTTACACTTTATGATATCCTCTTGCGATACTCCAAAGTTCTGACTGATACGAAACAGCCCCTCCCCCTTCTGCGCCGCATATTTGTAGTAGACCTTTCCCTTAATGGTATCGGTAGGACAGGTTTGTGCTTGCGCCAAAGATGTGCAAAAAAAAGCGAAGCACACGGAAAAGATGAGTTGTGTAAACGTTTTGCGCATAGATAAAATATTCAGGTTGTCACAATCAATGTTCATACCGCATACGCCGAAGCAGCATCACCACCACAGCCGTCAGTGCCAAACAGACCAATGGCAGTACAAGGGCGTATACCGTGTATATATTCTTTTTCCCATTAACAAGCGCCGTATTGAGCAACCGCAGAGGAATAGCCTTCTGCCGGAGATTGATCAACCCACTGTCGTCGGTAAGCCAGAACAAAGTATTGAGGAAGAAATCCCTGTTGCCAAACTGCATCTTTGAATAGCGATCGTAGCCACAAGGGAGAGGCCGGTTGTTCTGCCAATCGTTTTGAAAAACCGTTCCGGACGCCACAACCACTTGCTTGGAATATGCCGTTTCCTTCAATTGAACAGTATCGGCAATCAGTCCCTGCGGCATCATACGATGCGCAAAGAGCGACGAGAACTTCCCCTCAAGACTTACAGCCACGGGGATATAAGCGTTCGTAAAGGCCTGGGGATTGACACTCAAGTCTGTGAGATCGACTTCAGCGGGCGTTCCGATGAGACGAGAAGCATTGCCCGTAGCCAACAGAATCACACGCTTCTGTGCAACGGAATCCCCCACAAAACCGATATCGGAGGCAAAAGCAGAAGACACCTGCACCACATTGTGCGTAATCGGGCTTTCCGAGGAAGTCAGCAAAAGCGGAGCATAGCACCACGGGATAGGTTCGTATTGCGGTTGGGAAGGATCCGGAGAAACGTCTACGGGAACAGAAAGACACTGCAAATCCGCCACCAGACGGGGATTAACCCGTACACCATAGCGGAAGAGCATATCTTGCACATTCAGTTCCATAGGAAGGACGGGAGTGAACCCGTTTTGCGACAACACTTCCTCCGAAAGACGAACCCCATTCAGTGCCCAAAGGACACGCCCTCCCTGCATGATATACTGGTCGAGTATATACTTATCCTGTTCCGAGAACGGCATTTGAGGATCGGCTATCACCACCGCTCTGAACGTGTCGAGACAACCTACTTCCGACGTCAATAAACCCCGATAGATATCAAAGAAAGAGGACGCCATACGCTGAACATCCATCGTCTCCCGCTCGCCCAATTCCCCATGTCCCTCCAGAAAGACGATCTTGTTGCGTTCAGAAGACGACAAAGACTCAATTGACTCCACAAACAAATACTCCAAGGACTCAATGGAATGATTGAGATTCTCAGCACCGGACAATCCACGGTTGTTCTGCAACAAGCACAGGACAGTCGATTTGCCACCATAGCGAAGCCGAGCATAGGGATAGACAATCGTTTCGGTTGTTTTACCGGACCGGTCGCGTTCGTAAACGGCAGTGGGAATATAGCCATACGCTCCCAGTTCGTCAGCCAGAGACTTCTGCTCACTCTCCGTCATCCCCGCGGGATCGCAGACCGAGAAGCGGACATCGCCATAAGCATCAAACTCCCTGAGCAACTGCACCGTGGCTTCCTTAAGGCGCAAGAAACCTGAATTGAGATTCCCGTCCAGGAACACATCCACCTCCACTTTACCGGAATTGCGAAGCAGAGTCTTCGTTTCCTCTCCCAATGAGTAGCGTTTGTCGTCGGTGAGGTCGATACGAAAGAAGAACCAGTGCGCCAACACATTTGCTGACGCCAGGCAAAAGAGCAGTATCCAAAACGAGAATCTCCTCATCTTATCATTTCAACAAAGAACGGAAAACGTCTTCGTTTATTACCACTTCGTGTTCCTTATGCAAACGTTCCAACCACTGCTTCTCCAAATAATCCTGGTAAGCAGCAATCACTTTTCCACGCTCATCGGCAGGTTCTTCAGCCCCCTTGAGTTGCTTTCCCGACACAAAGACAACGGGATATTCTTCTTCAGGCTTATAGTCGCCCTGCTTGAACACATACTTATCCACAGCAGCATTGTCGCCCTGCTTGAAGAGTCCCTTATCAAAACGTACGTAGGTGACGCTATCCACATTGAGACGGGTGTTCAAATAAGATGCGACAGAATCGGGATCAGCACTTCGCAGTATACGCTTAGCCACCTTGGCCGTGGTCTTGTCCTTGCAGTAAACCACATAGCCCTTGAAACGAGGTTCGCTCCACATATAATCCTGCTTATGCTGCGAGAAGAAGGCATTGAGTCCGACCGTATCCTGCCCCGCTTTCTGCCATACCTCGCGCAACGATATTTCGAAGAGGAGAGTTCCATCGTGGTATTCACGCATCAGATTACGGAATTCGGGATATTTGTTCTCCAACCGGGAATCTTCCTGTTCACGCAGGCATTTCTCCACAAACTGATTGTATTTTTCCGTAAGGATTGCTTCCGGCGCAGTTTGTTGAGAGAACATGTTCTGTCCGAGGAAATCCAGAAAATCGGAAGCCGTACGCTGCTGGCCGGCATAAGTAAACAACACGCCCTCCAAAGAGGCAGCCTCTGCCAAGAACATCGAGTCGCGCATATCATACTGTTCAGCCAATGCGTAGAACGGAGCGAGAGCATCGGGATTTTCGGAGAACGAGTAGGTTTCTTTAAGACCTTGGACGAAAGCCTCGTCGATCTGTTTCTGATACTCGGAACGGCGTATCTGCTTGATGACATCGGCACGTATATCCGCCAAATCGGGCGTTCCACGGCGTCCCAACAATTTGATGATATGCCAACCATAGGGTGACTGCACGGGTTCGCTTATATCTCCTTCATCCTGCAATGCGAAAGCAGCATTCTCAAATTCAGGGACCATACGTCCCTTTCCGAACCATCCCAGATCGCCGCCCCGCTGAGCAGAGCCACGGTCTTCGGAATTGAGGCGCGCCAACTCTTCGAAATCCGCCCCAGAGACTGCCAACCGATAGAGCGAGTCAATCTGTTGCTTTGCCGACAGAGAGAGAGAGTCGTCGCCGCGAGGCGTCATCTTCATTATATGTTCAGCATGTATCTCCACGTGAGGCTGCTCCGCCTCCACCTTGAGGATATGGAAACCAAACGGAGTGCGGAAAATCTTACTGACGGAACCTACTTCCGTCGTATAAGCCGCCTCCTCAAAAGGATAGACAAAACGGAACGGCGTCACCCAGCCCACAAGACCATTGTTTTCCGATACCGACGGATCTTCGGAAACTTCGGCGGCAACAACCGCAAAATCTTCCACCTGACCAGGTTTCATTTTGCCCCGGACTTTCACAGGGAGTCCCGTTGTGACACGCTGATAAGCATTCTGAATCTTCGCCAGAGCCTCCGCTTCTTCTTCCGGCGTTGCGTGCGAATTGCACTGAACGGCAATATGGCGCACCAAACGATCGGTAAGCATACGTCCGTAGGCTTTCTGAACAATCTGTTCTTCCGCCTGCTTATTTACCATATACTGAGGCGTTGTCTGATTCCGATAACCCGCCAACTCCTTGCGAAAGGCTTCCGTTGTATCAATGCCCGCCTCCTGAGCGGCCTTAACCTTGAGGCGATAATTGACGAACAAATCCAAATAGTCCTGCAGAGAGCGCCGGTCTTCCTCCTGCGAGGCACTATTGTTCTTCCTGTAGATATACAGGAACTCCCCAACCGTTGCCGGTTCACCGTCAATGGTAAGCAGCACGCGGTTGTCTTCCACAGCAAAAGCAGTTAACGTCGTCAGAACAAACGCTGACAAAACAAACAAGGTCTTTTTCATATCAGTATGTAAATTTATTTCCATCATAATAGGGACGAAGGGAGGCACTACACAACAAACGGACACACTCCCCCAATCAAAATGCAAAGATAAGAAACAATCCCCAATCGTTCCAAATTTTCATATAACGAAATAATACAGAGAGCCAAATGAGGGCGACCGTATATCGTTCCGACCGAAGCATCTTATTCTACATACAAGACGAGACCTTTGAGATATTCGCCTTCGGGATGGTAGATGTTGACGGGGTGATCTTGCGGCTGGGTGAGTTGATGCAGGATACGGACACGCCGTCCCGTCATTGCCGCCGCACTGAAGACCGCAAGACGGAACATCTCCTTGTCGATCACTTGCGAACAAGAGAAAGTGAACAACAAACCCCCTTTCCGAATGCGTTCAATGGCTTTTGCATTGAGGCGTTTGTAACCCTGCAGCGCGTTGCGGACAGCCCCCCGATGCTTTGCGAAAGCAGGAGGGTCGAGAATAATGAGATCGTAGGTATCGGTTGTGTTATCCAAATACTTGAACGCATCTTCGACAAAAGAGCAGTGCCGGTCGCAGCCGGGGAAATTGCGCTGTACATTACGATTGACCTGCTCAATGGCAAGCGCAGAACTATCGACAGAGTGAACACGCTTTGCACCCCCTCTCAGCGCATAGACAGAAAATCCTCCCGTATAGCAAAACATATTCAGGACATCTTTCCCCGCGGCATAACGCTCCACCAAAGCACGATTCTCACGCTGGTCAACAAAGAAGCCCGTTTTCTGTCCCTTGAGCCAATCGATGCCGAACACCAATCCATTCTCCAAAGCCTCACAAGACGAGACTCCTCCTATCAAGTAGCCATCTTCACGTTCCTGCAAATCCGCCTTGAAAGGCAATGTTCCTTCCGATTTGTAGTACACGTTGCTGACAGAAGGCAATATATTCACCACCGTCCGGGCTATTTCTTTCCGCCAGAGGTGCATTCCGACCGAGTGTGCCTGAAGAACCGCCGTATCGTTGTACACATCGACAACCAATCCCGGAAGGAAATCGCCCTCTCCATGCACCAGACGGAATGTGGAGTTTGCAGGAGATATCAGTCCCAACGACTGACGGACGGAAAGCGCCTGACGCAAACGCACCTCCAGAAAATTTTCGGGAAGCGTATCTGTCATAAACTCCAAAATACGTACAGCAATGCTTCCCACCTGGAAGTGTCCCACCCCCATTTTGTGTCCATAGGAATCCTTGACCAAGACGAGTTCGCCTTCTTGCGGTTTGCCATCGATATGTGCTATCGCCCCGGAGAAGACCCAAGGGTGAAAGCGAAGAAGCGATTCCTCTTTATGCGGTTTAAGATAAACAGTATTCATTGCAGGTTGTTCTGTTCAATAGTGAGTAAACGTTGTTTTTGTACTTCCAGTTGGTGTTGCTGCTGCAAGCGCAAATCCGCCTCCCGCAGCGCAGTGTATTCTTTCTTAGGCAGTTTTTTCGTTTTCTGCAGTTCCTGATAGATCAGCAGAGTAGCCCATGCATCGGTTGCCGCATAGGTAGCCTGTTCGGCAGAAAGGACAGGCTGTTCCCAGTTGGTAAGTTGCTGTGCCTTGGATATTCTCCGTCCAAAGACAATCGCAAACATCTTCTGCAAACCGAGATCGAGGATTCCATAGGCAAGGACAATACGCTGCAGGTCCACACAATTGCCGGGAACAAAGGGGGACAACCGTTTCAACCCAGCCAAGTCGTCCTTGAAGGCGAGCCCCACTTTGCATATATCCGGATTGGCAAAGAGCACAGCCATCCGAGGCGTGAAACCGACCTGGAAAAGTTGGAAGAGGTAGCACCGTTCTCTCGTGGCAATCTGGAGCAGTGCCGTAGGATGGTGTTCTCCACGATTGAAAGCAGGACGCGTCTCCGTATCCACGCCAACGACTTCCTGCTGTTCCAAGTAGTCCAAAGCCATCTCGGCGTCCCCTGCATTATTCACAATAAAGACACTTCCCTTGAAAGCCGCCAACGGCAAAGCATTGACATCGTCTTTGGATATACGCGATTGGAAATGATTCGGTTTTTTCATATCAATTGCGGCTATCTGCATCTTCCTGCTGTTTTGACCCATAATCCAACCAAAGCACATGCAAAGCCCGCATTGCGTTCAAGAGTTTCAACCCCCAATGCTCACGAAAACCTTCCAAACACGCCAAAAGCGCATCGTTCATCACGGTTTCATTCTCCGTCCGGTAGTTGGCTGCCAAGTTCTTCAACTCCTGATAAATGTCGGCAAGATTCTCGGATATGTATGCCGTGAGCGGTTCGTCGGAATAGCGCATGTCCTCCACGAATACTTCGAGGTAGGAATCGTCGGTTCCAAGTTGTTCTTTCACCCCGTTTGCCACAAAATTGTAGTCTTCTTCCGTAACAAAGTCTTGCAGATAGTCATCGGCCTGCCGCTCAGGCAAAGGAAGAAGGTGCGCCTTGAGATACAACAATGGCAGGAGACGGCACAGTTTCTCTACAAAACCGAATTGCTCTTCTTCTGCCGAATGTTCCAGCAGCAAACAAGTCTGAGCCGCCACCTGAACAAAATCGAGTGCGCCACTGCTGTATATGATATTCTTCGGATCGTTCTTCATATTATACGTTTTACTTCAACAAAAAGGGGATGCAGGCAGATACTGCAAGCGGTGCAAAAGTAGTATTTTTCAGGGGAACTTACAAACAGGAAAGAGAGCCTTCTCAATCTGACGACCCGCAAATTTCCACTTAATTCGGACAATGACTGCATTATCCTCTGAAAGCATCTACAGATGGCTTCCATTCAAGACCATAGAAGGCTCATTGAAAACATTATTTGGCAGGAGACTCCGCCAATCGCCGTTAATCGTTCGTTAATACCATGTTACAAGAGAATCTTCCTAAAAACATAATCAGATATAGGGTTTCCGTTAATGATTGCCAATTGACCGTTAAGTTAATTTCCGAGGAAACAGCAGGAAAGATACCACGGGAGCAGATTCGCTGACTCCACCAACTATCTCTCCAAGAGTTTTTTCATTAAGACCATTAGTGCCCCATTAAAAAGACATCACAAGATAAGACGGCTTTCCGTCAATCATCGTCAATAAGCCGTTAATCAGGCTTTCCAAGGTGTACTCTTTCTCCATAAATGAGCATTAACGGTCCATTAAAGCATTATCTGACCCAATTGTTCCATCAATCACTACCCACAAAACATTATTCCTATTCCGAACCGTTCCTTGATCTCTCGTTGAGGGAGCAGACTATTTACGATTTGACAATTTACGATGTACGATTTATTGCTTTCATCTCTCGTTGAGAGGTCGATGAGGTCGGCTTGAGGGGTCGTAGATTTTTGCTATGAATCTCAAGGGAATCCCCTATAAGAGAAACAAAGAGCAGGGAACCGTTATGTACGTTTCCTGTTCCATATAGCGATGTCCTGTAAAGTATAAAATGACACAATAACAGAAGAATTCCTATTCAACATGCGGCTCTCCATAAGCAACACAGAACAAGGCAACCAGTAACTCGTTTCATGGCTTAACGACTTGCAGGTTTAGTCATATTACATAGCCGAAACTCTCTAAACCTCCTTACTCTTCTTCAATTACAATTCTCTGTACATTGTGAGGTTGTTTCCGAAAGGATTGTGCCGTTAAATCCCCATATACCACATAATATGTATTTCCTGTGAGCATATAGATACCCGTATTTTGCTTAGAGGCTACACGCAGAACATCTTTCGTAGTATAAACTATGCCCCCTATTGTAATCGTATTGTCTTTGACCAATTCAAAGGGTTCGTCATTTACATAAACCGTAAAAACAGAGACTGATTTATCTCGGAAAGCAGCCAATCCGACTGAATAAACTGTATCGTCTGGAGAGGTTGTATAAACATGAAATACATCATCTTCCAGATTACAAGGATAGGCATAGACCGAACCACGTGCCAGTTCCCATACGTTGCCATCCAAAAGATGTGAGACCTCCTGTTTGGTTGAATGATAATCTCTTTTATTGTAATTTTCTCTTGTAAAGTCTAAGAATGAAACAGTTATATTAATACTATCACCATATAATTGAATGGTGTCAGCCATTGGTGGTGCGGGTTTATTCCCACATGCAACACAGAACAAAGCAACCAGTATCAAATAGAAAACTTTTTTCATGACTTAACGATTTGCAGGTTTAACAATGTAGTGAAGATTCATAGGCTTATGCTTTCTCCAGAAAGGATAATAATGATGTTCTTTAGACCAATAACCATTGTCATACACCAGGAAATATTTGTTTTTATACAGGTCATTCCCTTTCCTTGTATATCCCGTTCCAATAGCCGCAAAAATATGTTGCAGGCATTCTTCCATCCTTTCTATAGTATCACTGCAACCGACAAAGGGCGTTACAAGACATGCTAACAAGAAAAATGATGATAGACTTTTCTTCATTGTCTTAAACGTGTTATATTCCGAGTGCAAAGATAGTAAAAATCTATTCTTTACCCATTAGCGGAATTAAGTTCACTCATTTCATCTCACCACTTGAAATATATGAGATGCAAACTATACATATATTCCTTCTTTCCTTTCTTTTGCATGACCAAAAGAAAGGAAACCAATGGGACTCCCCCGCCCCCCTCAAAGAGGGGGCTATGTCAGACTTCACTCACTAGCAAACTGCGTGTCGGGCGTTGCCAAAAATACAAGTCGCTCGGATTCCGGCGGAGACACAACTCGCTTCGCTCAGACAGTATCTCCGCTTTCCGGAATCCTCGCTCCATTTTTGACACCCGACACAATGCCGGAAATTACTAACCTGCTGACACTCTCAGTTCAAATTAATTCCGCCAACGAGCAAACTATCATGATTTTCTTTGTAAAACTTTCACATACATAATCACAAATTGTATATACGCGTTGGCAACCCAGCAGACTATTCCCATTGCCGCATTGGGATAAAAATGCTATCTTTGCGGCATGAATGCGGACAAGCATACAGAAACAAAGATGAAGAAAACTACAATCTTAGCCATAGAATCATCGTGCGATGATACAAGTGCGGCAGTATTACAGGACGGGATACTGTTGTCGAATGTGACTGCCAGCCAGCGTGTTCATGAGGAATACGGAGGGGTTGTCCCTGAACTGGCAAGCCGCGCACACCAACAAAACATTGTCCCCGTGGTGGACACGGCGTTGAAGCGTGCAGGCGTCAGGGAAGAGGACTTGAGCGCCATTGCCTTCACAAGAGGTCCTGGTTTGCTGGGCAGTTTGCTTGTAGGAACCAGTTTTGCCAAAGGTCTGGCAATCAGTCTGGGTATTCCGCTGGTGGACGTAAACCACCTTCAAGGACACGTGATGGCCCACTTCGTGAGCGAAGGGAAAGCCGACGAGCATCACCCGAGTTATCCTTTTCTATGCCTTCTGGTGAGCGGCGGGAACAGTCAGATTATCGTTGTGAAAGCATTCAATGACATGGAGATAGTGGGACAAACCATTGACGATGCAGCAGGCGAGGCTTTTGACAAATGTGCCAAAGTGATGGGATTGCCCTATCCTGGAGGGCCATGGATAGACAAATTGGCGAAAGAAGGCAATGCAGAAGCGTTTCAGTTTGCCAAGCCCCAGATTGCTGGGTACGATTACAGTTTCTCGGGATTGAAGACATCGTTCCTATATTTTCTGCGAGACCAACTTGCCAAGAACCCGCAATTCATCGAGGAGCGGAAAAACGACCTGTGTGCCAGTCTGCAAAAGACAGTGATAGATATCCTGATGAAGAAACTGCGTCTGGCAGCGAAAGACTTAGGGATGAGGCAGGTGGCCGTGGCAGGCGGCGTGAGTGCAAACAGCGCTTTGCGGCAAGCCTTCCTTGACTATGGCAAGCGTTATCATTGGGAAGTGTTTATCCCCCCCTTCTCCTATACAACAGACAATGCAGCCATGATTGCGCAAGCCGGATATTACAAATATCTGTCAGGCGAGTTTTGCCCCATAGATGCCGTTCCTTTTGCCCGCACCACAATACAGAATGGATAAGGGAAAACAGCACAGGCTTACGGAGGCAATAACCCCTTACAAGGATGTTATTCTTTTTGTTGCCGCCTTGCTGTGCGCCCATTTCTTCTGGAAATTTACCGTAATCGCGGACGAACACGGCGGTCCCGTTTTCTGGTTCGGATTAGACATTTCCAAACCCTTTGACCTATTGTCGGCACATATAGCCTCCGTAGCGTACCAACTGATTCACCTAAGCAAAGACACCATCCATTACATAGAGCCCTATACGCTACGATTCGACACAGGATACGCAGTGATTATAGTATGGAGTTGTACGGGACTGAAACAGAGTTTCATATGGTTCGTTATCATGCTGACGGCAAGAGGGGACAGAAAAAAGAAATTATGGTTTATTCCATTGGGATTTGTCTGCATATACCTATTCAACCTGCTTCGCGTGACAGCCATTACCATGATAATGGAACATCACCACGAATTGTTTGAACTCTTCCACTCTTACGTTTTCAAATATCTGTTTTACTTTATGCTCTTCATGCTGTGGGTATGGTGGACAGAAAAAATCGGCAATCCTAAAAACACAACGAGCGAAACGGGCAGTTAGCGCATGTCCCCTTGTCGGAAGAATCGGGGCGAGCCTCAAAAGGAATATCAGGAGACAGTATCTCTTCCAACACAGCGGAGAGTGCCTTCCGAAAGCCTGCTTCCATAGCCGAAAACGGGACTGGTTCCTTATCGTCCTGCACTATCAGTTTTTCCACCTTATCCGGCTTGTTGCAAACATAATAGACACATGGGACAATATCTGCGGTGTTGTATGTAGCGCTATAGCACAGGCTATAGACGAGGGTTTGCCGGACATGGTCGGGATTATTCTTCCGATCGGGCGAAAACAATTCGTTCCAATCAGGGAAAACGGCATGTTCCTTACCCGTTTTGTAGTCCACTACACGCAATTGCCCGTTCACTTCATCGACACGGTCGACAATACCCTGAAAGAGAACCGTCTTGCCATCCGGCAGAAGAAGTTCGGAACGCACCCACTGCTCGGACGCCAAATAGAAGAACGTACCGGTCTGTGCCAGACGAAGATCGTGCCATAGCACATTATCGACATACCGTTGCAGGACACGGATAGGGAGATAGTCACGTCCCTGAAGGCGGGACAAATCGTCCGTGAAGAGAAACTCCTGTGCATAGAAATGCTCCACGAGACATTCTTTCCTAAATTTCTCCTGCATGCCCTTGACAATATCTTCCGTTATCATGGTTCGCGTATTGTCATTATGGGCATAGGGGGAATAGAGTTGCTGCATTGTCCGATGGAAGATTGTCCCCAATTTGTTACTTTGCACACTCTCTTCCATAGACAGAGGTTCTTCAAACCGGCATACCCACTCCAGATAGAAGCGCAAAGGACAACTGACATATCTATTAAGCGCAGACGGAGAAAGTCCTTTCTTATCTTGTGTACTCCGGCGACAGATTCGGGAAAGCAACTGCTGCATAATGCGGTCATCCTTGGAGACCGATACCACATCGTCCGATCTCCGGAAAGAAGTTTTTGCAAGACAAACATTCTCTTCTATCAGCGGGACATTGTACTGATAGAGAAGTTGATAGATGTAGCGAGAGGCATCGGGTGAGCGTCCGTCCTCGGAAGTTGTCTGGAGAAGATAGACTGTCTGTGCATGCGAGAGAAGACGGTAGAAATTATAGGAGGCAATGGCATCTTGCCGTTCCGGCGTTGCCAACCCGTATGCCAGACGGAGTTCGTACGGAATGAAACTATTCTGATGTCCATCACCAGGATAGGTATCTTCGTTCATGTCGGGCATTATCACCGTCCGGAAATCCATACCACGCGCTTCCAAGACCCCCATTATCTGCATACCTTGCAATGGTTCCCCCTCAAAAGGGACAGTGGTTGTCTGCATCAGTTGGAGGAGGAGACGATAGGCTGTTTTTGGTTGTACGGTAACGTCGGGATAATGATTCAAAAGAGTGAGCAAGCGATTGACAATGAGCAGAGTCCGATAGATGTACTCCTGCTTCTCCATGAAGACATTCTCTTCGGACGGCATGGCATCCACAGGAGAATTTGCCAAGGAGTGCAACATATCGGACAGAGCCTGCAACAAGGATGGTGTATCGGGGAAAGGACGCATGACCGATGCGAGGAGAGGATGTACATCGAAGAACGACGAGGGTATGTACACCATATTGTCCCGATAAATTTTCGCCTGTATGTCTCTGACCCATCCTGGGAAAAGTTCCACTACATAGGGATGGCAGAGGATGCCCATCACGGGTTTATAGTAAAACAACATTTCGTCGGCTTGCCGAATCGTAAAAATCTGCAATTCGCTGAGATGCTGCACCAACGTATAGAGGGGCGTGTCAGAAAGCGGAAGACCCATCGTGATGTTGATGTCGCCTACAGAACCAGGCAAAGCGTACAGAACGGGCTGCAAAAGATGTTCATCCGGCAAGACAATACCCAGATCGCCCAATTGCGAGACAGTCTCCACACGTCCGACGATCCGGGCAATTTCTTCCGCCTCATTAACGGAGGACGGGCATTTGACCCAATGGATTTCAGGAACGGATGGCGTTTCGGCAGGAAGAGAAAAACGCGATTTGAAGGCAGCGATATTCTGTTCCACAACGAGCGAAGCCCTATTGGCGGGGTCGCGAAGCCACGGGGCTTCATAATCGAAATAAAAATCTGCCAAGCCCAACGACTGCAGATGCAACATCAGAGAGCGCTCTACTGCGGTAAGTACATTAAATCCGACAAAGACAAAGCACTTAGGGTGATCCAGGGGCAGAGAGATTGTTCCCGCAGACAAACCCTCAACCAGTTTGCGCTGCAACATCCCCATATAAGCCAATCCCTCTGCCGCGAGTTGACTGTTGAGATCTTTATACATTGGCAACAGGCAGGTCTGGAAAACCTGTGCGGACAATCTGACGGTATTCTTCCCGTCATCTCCGTCGGACTCGAACCTGCGGTCGATTTCCTTGAGAGATGACAAGTTTGCGAGGAGGGCATCTGCATCAGCCAATTGGCGGTCGATCTCGTTAAAGTCGCTCATTATCATCCTACCCCAGAAAATGAAATCGTCGAAAGATTCTTCTTTCTTAAACGGCAAGAGGTAATGTTTCGTATAAAGAGCGTACATACGCAACTGCAAATCGACAGGATCGGCAACACGCAACGGGCTCATATCCTGAAAGAGTTGGTCAACCGTAAGGATACCGGGAGCAAAAAGAGGTGCCGATATCTCCTGTGCGAGACAATGTTTGAAGAGCAAACCGGCACGACGGTTCGGAAAGACGAAGCAGGTATCCGCTATTTCCTTTCCCAATTCATAATAGAAAGTATGTGCCAAACGTGACAAAAAAGCCGCCATATATCGTTGAAAAGATGTTAGAGCGAGGTCGTGTATACCATTTGTACCCGTGCCGGACGAGAACAAACAGTCTTCATTCACAACCGTCGCCCGCCATTATATGTATTTACCCGTAATGCTATCCGTGCAATTTCTCAAGTCATCAGCCGTCCCGACGGCAACGACCTGCCCGCCTGCCCGACCGCCTTCCGGCCCCATATCAATCAGATAGTCGCAAGCACGTATCACATCGAGGTTGTGTTCAATAATTATCACCGTGTTACCGCGGTCCGTAAGTTTGCGCAAGACAGAGAGGAGGACACGTATATCTTCGAAGTGGAGTCCCGTGGTAGGCTCATCCAATATATACACCGTGTTTCCCGTATCGCGCCGAGCAAGTTCGGTAGCCAACTTCATCCGCTGACTTTCTCCGCCCGACAGCGTGGTACTGCTCTGCCCCAAGCGGATATAGCCCAATCCTACATCCTGCAGGGTCTGTATCTTGGCAAGGATGGCAGGTTGCGCAGCGAAGAATTCCACCGCCTGATTAACCGTCATATCCAACACGTCGGCTATACTCTTCCCCTTGAACCGTACCTCGAGCGTCTCCTTGTTATAACGTTTTCCCCCACAAACCTCGCAGGGGACGTAAACATCCGGAAGAAAGTTCATCTGCAGGACCTTGTATCCGTTTCCCGAGCACGCTTCACAGCGTCCGCCGGGTGTATTGAACGAGAACCGTCCAGCCTTCCACCCCCGTATTTGCGATTCGGGCAGTTGTACGTAGAGTTGCCTGATGTCGGAGAATACACCGGTGTAGGTGGCAGGATTGCTCCGCGGCGAGCGTCCGATGGGACTTTGGTCCACACAAACCACCTTATCCACGAACTCCAGCCCTTCCACACGATCGTAGGGCAAGGGCGGCAGCAGCGAACGATAGAAATGCTGACTAAGCAAGGGGTAGAGAGTCTGGTTTATCAATGTGGACTTGCCTGAACCGGAAACACCCGTGACGCATATCATCCGGCGCAAAGGGAAAGCGACATCTATGTGCTTGAGGTTGTTTCCAGAGCAACCATAGAGCCTCATCCAATCGACACCAGCAAGGGAGGAGTGCCCCGCCTGCGGAATGGAGAGCGTACCATTGAGATACTTTGCCGTGAGTGTATCCGCCTGCAACATCTGCCGGGGCGTACCTTCGAAGACGACCCGTCCTCCCAAGCGTCCCGCCTTAGGACCGATGTCCACGATATAGTCGGCATCGCGCATCATCTGGTCATCGTGTTCCACAACGACCACCGTATTGCCGAGATCACGCAACCGGCGCAATGACGCAATGAGCCGTTCATTGTCTCTCTGATGGAGACCTATGCTCGGTTCATCCAGGATGTACAATACATTGACCAAACGCGAGCCAATCTGCGTAGCCAACCGGATACGCTGGTTCTCTCCGCCGGAAAGACTATCGGACGAGCGCGACAGGGAAAGGTACTGCAGTCCGACGTCCACCATAAACTGCAGGCGGCTGCGTATTTCCCTCAGAATCTCACGGGCAATAACTTTCTGTTTCTCCGTCAGCAAAGGCTCCACTTTATCAAGATAAGCCATGAGGTCGGTTATGTCCATATCCGCCAATTCGGCGATGTTCTTATCGCCAAACCTATAACTGAGCGCCTCCCTGGACAATCGGGCGCCATGACACTCCGGACACTCCACTTCGACGGAATACTTGTTCACCCAACGCTGTTCTTCTTCGGTAGCCGCATTTTCCTGCTGTATCTCCAAATAACGAAGGATTCCCTCATAGCGGCTATTTTCGGCAGTAACTCCCGCCACCGAGAAAGAGAAGTTATCCCCTGATCCGTTCATAATCTCATCGACAGCCTCCTGAGGAAGGCGGGAGAAGGGAGTGGCGAGAGAAAAGTCTCCATACTTGCTCACGATTGTTTCTATCTGCCCGAAGATAGCGGACTTACGGGATTTTCCCAACGGTTCGATAGCCCCGTCGGCAATAGAAAGCGAGCGATCCGGCACAATCTTATCTATATCAATCTTATTGATGACTCCCAATCCTTTGCATACGGGACAAGCCCCCTGCGGAGAATTGAAGGAGAACGTGTGAGGTGCAGGGTCGGCATAGGAAATACCCGTCGTGGGACACATCAGTGTCCGGGAATAATAACGCGGCTTTGCCTCTTCAGCAGTCTGATCATAATCCACAATCATGATGATTCCCTCGCCTTGCTGCATCGCTTTGTCGACAGATGCACGTATCCGCTGCGTGTCCACCTCCGCCGGCTTGCCATTTTCCGCAAGAGGAATCTTAAGACGATCCACAACCAATTCAATGCTGTGGTTCTTGTAACGGTCCAGACGCAGTCCAGACACAATCTCCTGCACTTCGCCGTCCACACGGACATACATGAAACCCTTTTTGCGCAACCGCTCGAACAGTTCCTTGTAGTGTCCTTTCCTATTCTTGACCAACGGAGAGAGCAGAAGAATACGCTTACCCGCATACTCCTGCACAATCAGGCGGAGAATCTGCTCATCGGTGTAATGCACCATTTTTTCCCCTGTCAGATAACTATAAGCGACCGCAGAGCGTGCAAAAAGGAGACGCAGATAGTCATAGACTTCGGTAGTGGTACCAACCGTGGAACGAGGGTTGCGGTTGGTGGTATGCTGATTGATAGCAATGACAGGACTCAGACCCGTTATCTTATCCACATCGGGCCGTGCCCTGTTTCCCAAGAAACCGCGTGCATAAGAGGAGAATGTATCGATATACCGGCGTTGCCCTTCCGCAAAGAGCGTATCGAAAGCAAGGCTGGATTTGCCACTACCGGAAAGCCCCGTAATTACGGTGAGGGCATAGCGAGGAATGCGCACGTTGATATTGCGCAGATTGTTCACTCTATCCCCCGTGACTTCAATCCAAGAGGAGAATTCCGATATTTCAGGCTTCGATTCCGTAGGCAAAGTTCCCAAGTCGGCTACAAAGATACAACTTTTTTACGATTTGCAGCAGACAGTATCCCATTATAAACACACGGACATGCGGAGAGCGTGTCTTACAGGGTTTTAATCACCCTGCAAGGATTGCCTACCGCAACCGAACCGGACGGAATGTCGTGTACAACAACCGACCCCGCCCCAATCGTGCAATTGTCGCCAATGGTGACACCCGCCAAAATCGTCACGGAACCACCTATCCAACAATTGTTTCCTATCGTCACGGGTTTCGCCCATTCCCGCCGACTATTACGCTCCACGGGGTCGGTGCTATGGCACGCCGTGTAGATAGAAACATTGGGACCGATGAAAGCATCGTCGCCGATAGTGACATACGCTTCGTCCAAGATTGTCAGATGGAAGTTTGCAAAGAAGCGTTTCCCGACCCGTATATGCTTACCATAATCGCAATAGAACGGCTGATTGATAAACACATGTTCATCGCATTGCCCCAAAATCCGGAAAAGCATTTCCCTCCGTTCGTCCAATTGTGACGGGAGAAGACTGTTATAACGATGCAATTGGTCCTTGCAAACATTCAGCATGGTGATAACTTCTTCATCACAAGCATCGTAGAGTTGTCCCGCCAACATTTTTTCCCGTTCAGTCATATTCTCAGTATTAAAAACTGCGGCAAAGGTACTGAAAATCCGCAGCAAAGCCAACTTAAGCGTTATCAGGCCACGGGCAACCGCACCAAAAAACGCTGTGTGGCTGCATAGCCCTTTCTTTTCTTTGCCTGACCAAAAGAAAAGAAACCAAGGGGACTCCTCCCCCCCCCTCAAAGAGGGGGCTATGTCAGGCTTCACTCATAGGCAAACTTTATGTCGGGCGTTGCCAAAAATAGAGGTCACTCGGATTTCGGAGGAGACACAACCCGCTTCGCTCAGACAGTATCTCCGCTTCTCAAAATCCTCGCTCCATTTTTGACGCACCGACACAATGCCAGGAGGAACAGACCCTCTAACCCTCGCTTTTCAAGATAACTCCAGCAAAGAGTTTATCCGTTAAACCAATATAAAGGAACCATTAAAGCAACATCTAACTCAATTTCTCCGTAAATTGCTGCCAAGAGGTGATTTATTATAGACATTCTAGAGGTTCTAGATATTCGAGGAGCAGATTGGACATATTGGACCAATGAGACCGATTGGACGAATTGGGTATATCAGCCGGATAAGACAAATGAAGCCATCTCCCGTCAAGGGGTCGATGAGGTCGGCTTGAGGGGTCGAAGACACCTGCCACAAAGCGCCCAAAGAGCGGGAAACAGGACAGAGACAGGAAAGAAACACACTGAACCTCATTACTTTACACATATTTACAGGATTAACAGACCGACTCTGCACGCAAATCAAAAAGAACAATGGCAGCATCATCTTTCTTGCTGAATGACTTGCAGATACAAGAAATATACCATATCTTTGCAGATATTAACTTGCGGCAGTTATACCTATACGGCAATGAAACGCTTTGTTTATACACTTTCGATTGTTGTCACTTGCACCCTATTGGTGGCAGGCATGCTTCTTCTGCTCATCAGAAGCAGCAAGGTGCAGACAGCCATGCTGAATGTGGTCGCCCACGAAGTATCGAGAGGAATACAAGCAGAAGTACGAATCGGGAAAGCCGACTACCGGCTGTTCAACAAAGTCATTCTTGAAGACATCTACATAGGCGACCAGCAAGGCGACACTTTGCTCTACACAAAAGGCATCGATGCCGAATTTGACTTCAGAGGATTTTTCCAGCACCGTATCATCTTCCGGAAAGCCGCGTTGCAGGATGCATTCATCAACATTTACACATTAGACTCCACCCGCAAGAACTACACTTTTCTTCAAGACATTTTTACCGCCACGCAGAAAGACTCGCTACCCATTGTGGAGGTGAAAGGAATAGAACTACAGAACATACGATTTCGGTATGACGACTGGCGGACAGACAACTTGCAAGCAGCACTGTCGCTCAACCACTACAGCAAAGACTCGCTGGACACAGAAATAGAGCAACTGGCGGCAACCGTCAGAAAAGAGCCGGCGCACTCCGTACAGCAGACCGATTCTTTCCGTGTGAATACCTTGCAAGCCCGTTTGCTGATGACGCCCCGAGGCATCAGCGTACCGTGTATGCACATTGTTCTACCCCATTCGGAATTCGCCACCCGGACAGTGGAGATAGAATTTCCGGCACCATACACCAACGAACAGAACATAGCCGATGCAAGAATGCGTTTCGAGATTGACAAAGCCGTTCTTTCACCTCACGACATAGGTCTGTTTGCCCCAAAATTAGACAAGATAGAGGGCGAGATTTCGCTCTCAGGCGACATAACAGGCAGTATCGGGAACCTGCGCGCGGAGAATCTTGCCATCAACTACCAACAGTATTCCTTACTGAAAGGCGATGTATCCATCATCGGTTTACCCCGGCTTGACACAGCCTATCTATATGCAAACCTTCAAGACCTGACATTACACAGGGCGCTTGTACAGGACTTCATTTCGGATATGCAGAACCATCCGTACCAGTTGCCGAAATCGATAGCGCAGTTAGGCATAGTGCACTACAAGGGTGTGTTGAGCGGGCGTGCCGACAGCCTAAACCTGCAGGGGGCGTTCACTTCCAGATTAGGGTCGATATCCACACAGGGTTCGCTACGCGCCACGGACCATTTTCAAGGTCTGCATTTCAAGGGGATTGTACAGACAAAGCGGTTCCGCCTATCGCCACTGACGGGAGACAACCGGTTCGGAGTCGTTGCGATGCGTGCACAGGTGGATGCACACAGCGGTACAGACAAGCCTTTGCGAGCCAATCTGTGCGCCCATATTTATTCTGCAGGATTTAACGGATACACCTACAAGAACGCACACATAGACGGGACCTATACGCAAAACAGATATGACGGACTGGTTTACATAGACGACCCGAACATAGGTTTCCGTTTTGACGGTTTGATAGACCTGAGCAAACAGTTGCCCGTCTTTGACTTCGGTTTGGACATACACCGTCTGCGCCCGGGCGAGTTGGGTCTTTCGAAACGTTACAGCCACTCCGACCTACGAGGAAATATAACTCTAAACCTTGTCGGAGACAAACTGGACAACATCAACGGCAGTTTAGCGATTGACACTCTATCGTTCGAGAACAACGGCAAGACCCTGTTTATGGAGAAGATGCGTCTGTTGGCAGAGACAGGCAACAAGAAACCGACAAACTTCAAAATACAATCGGACTATCTGAATGCCAACATATCGGGACAATACAGATACAGCCAGTTACCCCTCATCGTGAAACGGTTGCTGGTGAGATATGTACCCCGTCTGCTATCGGAAAAGGACAGAAAGTCCGTGATGCAAACTCCCGCAACAAACGATGTGCAGTTCTACGCTTATTTCAAGAATCTGGACCTCGTCAGCGATGTGCTCGGACTTCCCATATCGTTCCCTGATTTCCCCACCATCAAAGGCTTCATTTCGGAACCTGACGAACAGTTCGCTTTACAAGTGCTTGTTCCTGCATTCGAAAAGGGAGAACTGAAGATAGACAATATCGCCCTCAATCTTGACAACCGTTCCAACCAGATCAACCTCTCCGCCCAAATGCTGAAACATGCAGGGAATACGCCTGCCGGAGAAAAGATAGGCGATCTGCAATGCCATCTGCAATCGGTGGCACGAAGAGACTCCGTCGTACTAAACTTCGACTTCGCCAATCCGAAAGAGCAACGCAATGTCGGTTCGATACGCACCGTTACCCGATTCATGCAATATGCCGGCGAACCGCTCATAGACCTTCATCTGCTACCGTCACGATTCCTGCTGTCGGATTCCGTATGGACTCTTGCAGACGGTCATCTTCGCTATGCCGTGGCGGACACTTCACTACAACTGGACAATTTCCGATTCGGCAACACACGGCGCTTCATATATGCCCATGGTATGGCAAGCAAACGCAGCAACGACTCCATCCATTTTGACATCGGAGACTTTCCATTGGACTATCTGCTCAGTTTTACTGACGCAAAAGATGTTATTTCCTTCGGAGGGAGACTCACTGCACAAGGTATTCTGTACAGCCTATTCAGCACGCCGATGCTTCAGGCCGTGGCTCGCATGGACAGCGCCTGCATAAACGGTCAGTTTGTGGGTGATGCGACCGCAACCGCCCAACTGAACAGAGAAAAGAAGACCATAGACATAGCAGGTGCGGTCGTAGAGGGCGGGGACACCGTAGCAGACATAAGCGGTGTGGTGGCCCCATTGGACAACAAGCGCTGGGATCTGTTCATCAAGGCCGATTCTGTCAATCTCGGTTTCATCAACTTCTGGACAAAGAACATTCTGGAAGACATACAAGGCCGCGGATTCGGGGAAGTGCATGTGTTCGGACAAAACAAAAAGACGCACGTAACAGGAAAAGCACTGGCAAAAGATGCGGGATTGGGTATAGGAATGCTCGGAACATACTATTACTTCAGCGACTCCATCACCATGGATTACGGCAAGATAGACTTTTCCGACATACACCTGCATGACGCAGAAGGCAACACATTGTCGGTGGACGGTTCGCTTGACCACGACGGCAGTTTCCAAGACTTCCGATACCACATAGACATCAGTTGCCCAAAAGCACTCGTAATGAACCTGCCACCTTCCCGCGATGACATGTTCTATGGCAAGGTATACGGGACAGGAGAAGCCTCCATCGACGGGGATGAACACGAGTGCCGTATTTACGCCAACGCGAGAACATCGAACAAGACAGAGTTCAGTTTATCAATCGGCGGGGCAAGCAATGCGCATGACAATTCGTTCATCACTTTTGTTGATCACAATGCTCCCATAGCAAAGGAAGAACGGCATCAGCCCGAGCCGGAAAGCGACACAAAAGTATATCTCGACCTGCAAATAGAAGCCACCCCCGAAGCAAAGGTGAACATCATCATAGACCCGAAGACAGGTGACCGTCTGGAAGGACGAGGAGAGGGCAACCTTAAAGTGAAATATGACATGGCTGCCGACGACATCAAGATGTTCGGCACCTATACACTTCAGCAAGGGTCGTTCTTCTTCACGTTCCAAAACGTCATCCGCAAGGAATTCACTATCCGGCCGAACAGCAAAGTCATCTTCAGCGGAGATCCGGAGAACCCCCAGATAGACGCAAGTGCGCATTATTCCACGACCGCATCGCTGCGGGATCTGTTCGGTTCGGACATATCGCAAGTGTCAACCAACCGGACCTCCGTCCCCGTCAACTGTATTCTTTATCTCAAAGGGGACCTGATGAACCCCGTAATTTCCTTCGGGATAGAGTTGCCACAGTCTGACGAGAGCGTCGCGAGTCAGGTAAGATCGATTATCAATACGGACGAAATGCTGATGAGACAGATACTATATCTGCTTGTCTTCAACAAATTCTACACACCGGAATATCTGCAAACGAACACGGAGAACATAGGAGTGAGCGAGACGTACTCGTTGCTGAGTTCTACAATTACCGGTCAGATAAACAATTGGTTGGGCAAACTGACCAAAGATTTCACGGTGGGTTTCAACGTGCGGACCGGCGGAAGCGGCGACGATGCGAGTCAGGAATACGAGACCCAGTTCCAATATCAGCCAAACAACAGGCTTCTCATCAACGGCAACTTCGGATACCGTTACAACGACATCAGCAACCAACCTCTGTTCGGCAATCTGGACGTGGAATACATGCTCAGTCCGTCGGGTCACTGGCGCGCGAAGGCCTACACACATACCGTGGACAAATACTCACTGAAAGAGGCTCACACGGTGCAGGGCGTCGGTTTGATGTTCAAATATGATTTCGGCGGACAGGGGCGCAAGCATAGGAAAAAGACTGGGGAGGACGACAGCATTCCGCCACAAAAATAGGAAGTATGTTAGTAAAAACTTTTGGTGCGGCAGTATATGGAATAGACGCCGTACCGGTGACAATAGAAGTATATCTGACGCAGGGAACCAATTTCTGCTTAGTGGGATTGCCAGACAACGCCGTGAAAGAAAGTCACGAGCGAATCTGCTCCGCCTTGAAAGTGAACGGATACAAGATGCCGTTCAAGCAAATCACCATCAATATGGCGCCTGCGGACATCAAGAAAGAGGGTGCAGCCTACGATCTTCCGCTGGCAATAGGCATTATGGCAGCCGATGAGCAGGTGCTATCGGAACGGCTACACGAGTACATCATCATGGGAGAACTCTCACTGGACGGCACACTACAGCCTATCCGAGGCGTTCTTCCCATCGCACTAATGGCAAAGGAAAAGGGGTACAAGGGCTTCATACTTCCTGCAGCCAACGCCGAAGAGGCGGCAGTGGTTGACGGGATAGAGGTGTACGGTATGGAAAATCTCCGTGACGTGGAACAATTTCTGAACCGAAAAAAAGAGTTTGTACCCACGACCATCGATATTCAACAGACTTTTGAGGCGCAGGCGTTGCATCAAGAACCGGACTTCGCGGACGTGAGAGGTCAAGAGAACGTGAAGCGTGCCTTGGAAGTAGCCGCAGCAGGAGGGCATAACCTAATCATGGTAGGTCCTCCAGGAGCGGGAAAAAGCATGATGGCGAAACGTTTGCCCGGCATCCTTCCGCCCCTCACATTGCAGGAAGCACTGGAAACCACCAAGATTCATTCGGTAGCAGGCGTCACAGGAAGGAACACATCGCTGATAACACAACGTCCGTTCCGCAGCCCGCACCATACCGTGAGTGACGTTGCCCTGGTGGGCGGCGGAACCAACCCGATGCCCGGTGAAATCTCGTTGGCACACAACGGAGTGCTTTTTCTTGACGAATTGCCGGAATACAAGCGCAGTGCCCTGGAGGTGATGCGCCAACCATTGGAGGACAGAAAAATCTGCATCTCCCGAGCAAAAATGTCGGTGGAATATCCAGCCAGTTTCATGCTCGTTGCCGCCATGAATCCATGCCCCTGCGGTCACTACAACGACCCGACCCATGCCTGCACCTGCAACCCCGGCATGATACACCGATACCTGAGCAGGATATCGGGGCCCTTGCTTGACCGTATAGACATACAGGTGGAGATAGTTCCCGTGCCATTCGACAAACTCACGAGCCACAAGGAAGAAGAGCACAGCGAACAAATAAGAGAACGAGTACTGAAAGCACGGAAGAGACAGGCAGAGCGTTTTGCAGACATTGACGGAGTTTACTGCAACGCGCAGATGTCGGGCAAGCAGATACGCCGTTTCTGCCATACAGACAGCACTTGCAACGCCTTGCTACAGAACGCAATGGAGCGTTTGGGTTTGTCGGCCCGGGCATACGACAGGATACTGAAGGTGGCGAGAACCATTGCAGATCTGGAAGGGACGGAGAACATAGAGGCACAGCATATTGCCGAGGCTATCAGTTACCGTAATCTGGACAGGGACAACTGGGCCGGATAATTCCATTATTTTGTATTTGAAATGCCGAATCACTCTTTTCATCTTGTCTCTCCCTACAAGCCAACAGGTGACCAGCCCGAGGCAATCAGGCAACTGGTAGAAGGTTTGCGCGCCGGTGCCCCCGCACAGACATTGCTAGGCGTTACCGGTTCGGGCAAGACATTCACCATAGCCAACGTGATTGAACAGGCAAAACGCCCGACTCTCATACTCTCTCACAACAAGACACTGGCGGCACAACTCTACAGCGAGATGAAGGGATTCTTCCCCGACAATGCCGTCGAGTACTTCGTGAGTTACTATGACTACTACCAACCCGAGGCATATATTCCTTCGACTGACACGTACATAGAGAAAGATCTGAGTATCAACGCCGAGATTGACAAACTACGACTCAGCGCTGTGGCTTCGCTCCTTTCGGGCCGGCGGGACGTGATTGTGATATCTTCGGTCAGTTGCCTATACGGCATAGGCAACCCTCAAGATTTTTCACAGAACGCCATCCATATACGGAAGGGTCAGCAAGTGGTCCGTGACGACTTTTTATTGCAGTTGGTAGCCATACAATACACCCGGAACGAACTGGATCTGAACCGCGGCAACTTCCGCGTGAAAGGAGATACAGTGGACATTTTTCTTGCGTATGCGAACTACGTGGTGCGTGTTGTATTCTGGGGGAACGAGATAGACGAGATCTACACCTACGAGCCGACTGACCAGCACGTGATGGACGACTACGACGAATTCAACATATATCCCGCCTCCATCTTCACGACGACCAAAGAACGCGTGGAGCGCGCTATCGGGGAAATCCATCAGGATTTGCAAACCCAAGTGGCGTACTTCCAGGAAACAGGGAAAAGCATGGAAGCCAAACGTCTGGAACAACGTGTCAACTACGACATCGAAATGATTCAGGAACTGGGTTACTGTTCAGGCGTGGAAAACTATTCACGTTATTTTGACGCCCGTCCGCCAGGTTCACGTCCGTACTGTCTATTGGACTACTTTCCGAAAGATCTTCTTCTGGTTGTGGACGAGAGCCACGTAACCGTTCCCCAGATACACGCCATGTACGGAGGAGACGCCGCGCGCAAAAAGAACCTCGTAGAGTACGGATTCCGTCTTCCTGCCTGCAAAGACAACCGTCCTCTCACATTTGAAGAGTTTGAAGCCATGACACCCCAGACGGTGTATGTGAGCGCGACACCTGCCGATTATGAACTCAGAAAGTCGGAGGGCATCGTAGTGGACCAAGTGATCCGCCCGACAGGCTTGCTGGATCCGGAGATAGAAGTAAGGCCTTCGGAACACCAAGTGGACGATCTGATGGAGGAAATCACGCAACGTGTGGAAAAGGACGAGCGCACCCTGGTGACCACTCTGACCAAACGCATGGCGGAAGAGTTGGACGACTATCTAAGAAAAGCAGGCATACGCTGCGCCTATATCCA
>JBNMIS010000014.1:0-29686 GCA_050873385.1 Bacteroidales bacterium
CAGAAAGCCATAGAAAAGACAAAGAAGGAAATGCTGGCTTGCGCCAAAGATCTGCGTTTCATCGAAGCCGCCCAACTACGGGACGAAATGCTGCGCATGCAAGACCTATTGGACAAACAGACCCAAACCGACAACAAAAAATGAACACCTTACTACTTGCCTTCCAAGTTTCACCGACAAGTTCGATTCTGTCGGTTCTCTTTCTTCTATTACTGACAGGCGTCGTTCTGGTGATTCTGGTGGACACTGGAGAGCCGTCGCGCAAGTTTGCCTGGCTCTTCATTATTGCACTGCTCCCTGTTGTGGGCTTGCTTCTCTACCTGCTCTTCGGCATCAACCACCGGCACAAGCATCATTTTGACCGCACCTACCGCAAATACAGAGAGACATTTCCCGAAAGGAGCAACACAAGTTTAGATACAGCCCTATTCGGAGAGACAGGGACGGAAAAAGTGGATGAGCATTACCGCCCACTGGCACATCTGCTGAGCCAGAACCAACGCCCCAGCGTAAGTACAGCCCGTGAGATTGAGGTGATTACCGAAGGAGGACGGAAGTTGGAATTGCTACTACATGACCTGCAGAACGCCAAGAAATCCATATACATGGAGTATTTTCACTTCGGCATAGACGACAACAGCCGCCACATCCGCGAGTTGCTGATGGAGAAAGCACGCGAGGGATTGGACGTACGCTTTATCAACGAGAACTTTGCGAATCTGCCCATTCCGACGTTTTATTACACAGCCATGAAGACGGCGGGAGTAAAAGTGGTGAACTTCACGGACCTGCGATACCATTTTCTGGATTGGTTTACCCACATCAATTACCGTGACCACCGCAAGATTGTCATCATAGACGGCGAGACGGGTTATGTGGGCGGAATGAACATAAACAACCACTATTTCTATCAATGGCGTGACACGCACCTGCGTCTGACAGGCGAAGCCGTAAGGAGTTTGGAATACCTGTTTATGGACTCGTGGCAAAGCGCAAAAGGAGAAGATCTGCAAGGCATTTTCACACAACCGGAAGCCGAGTCCCCGACAGGCGACACTCTGATTCAGATTGTTCCAGACGGTCCGGACTCGCGCTGGCCTATTCTTCAGATGGGTTATGAATGGACTCTTTTGCACGCCAAAGAGTACGTGTACTTGCAGAGTCCTTATTTCGCCCCTCCCGAATCGCTGCTGTCCGCCATGAAAACCGCAGCCCTATCGGGCTTAGACGTACGCCTTATGCTACCCGCAAAACCAGACACCCCCATTCTCCGCCCCGTAAACAGGTCGTATTACCGCGAGATACTGGAGGCAGGAGTGCGCGTGTATGAACGGGGAGGGAACTTTATGCACAGCAAGACATTTGTCTGCGACGATTATCTGACAAGCATCGGCAGTGCGAACCTTGACTACAGAAGTTTCTGCATTGACTACGAAGTGAATGCCTACATTTACGACACGGCTTTTGCCCAAAAGAACAAGGACATATTCTTCCGCGACATGGAGCAGTGCAAAGAAATAACGCTGCAACAAATAGACGAACAACCCTGGTTTCACCGCCTACTGCAAGGCATCACACGTCTGTTTGCCCCCATTCTATGACACGTCAAACCAAGTCTGCCACCTGCAAAGAGGCAAAGCGAACCAAGTCGGAAGTATCCAGATACAACTGCATTCCCCTGCAACCTGCGCTGATATAAATCTTTTCGTGTTCCCTGCAAGTATCGTTGATGTAGGCAGGATAAGGACGCCGCATACCAATGGGGCTGCATCCGCCCCGAATATAACCAGTCAGCGACAGCAGTTCTTTCACAGGAACCATAGCACAAGACTTGTTGCCGCTTGCTTTCGCGGCTTTCTTGAGATTGACCTCTTTGTCTCCCGGAATGACACAGACAAAGACTCCGGTCTTGTCTCCACGCAAAACCAATGTTTTGAAAACGCAAGCCACATCTTCATTCAGCAGGTCGGCGACGTGGACTGCACTCAAATCGTTCTCATCAACAGGATAAGAAACAAGCCGGTATTGTATTTTAGCAGCATCCAAGAGACGTGCTGCATTGGTTTTCTGCGGCATAGCGATATAAAAACAAAAAAATCGCTGTGCTTGTCCGGCACAGCGATTGAGCAACGATAAGCGATTTACTTTACACGGCGCTCGGGAATACGTGCCTTCTTACCCGTGAGGTTACGCAGATAGAAGAGACGGGCACGGCGCACTTTACCATACTTGTTGACAGTAATGTTCTCGATGAAAGGAGAATCCATAGGGAAGATACGCTCTACGCCTACGTTTCCTGACATTTTGCGCACCGTGAAACGTTTTTTGTCCTCGCTACCCGAGATACGAATGACATCACCACGGAACTCTTGCACACGTTCCTTGTTACCTTCCTTGATACGGTATGCAACCGTAACCGTGTCACCTGCCTTGAATGCAGGGAACTCTTTCTTTTCACCGGCAAATGCTTGCTCAGCAATTTTAATCAAATCCATTGTCTTTTCATTTAATGGGTTAACAGACGCAGTATACGCTATTTCTTTATTTTGCCAGAGACTACGTCCAAAATGCGTGCAAAGGTACAACCTTTTTGCTTATCTCACAATAATGAGACGGAATAAAAATGCCATTTAACCAATGATCGGGTACTATGATCCTCCACCAATCACCGCCAATAAGCCGTTAACGGGTCGTTAATCTTTTGAGAATTTTTCTCCACTAATAACCATTAATGAGCCGTTAAAACCTCCCTAGCCCCTCCAAAGGAGGAGCCAACAATACAGACATCCCGCAAATTTTCCGTTGAGGGGTCAAATGATTTACAATTCGACAATTTACGATGTACTATTTTGCTCTTTCGTTTCCCATTCAAGTCTCGACAAGGGGTGCTTCAGGCCGGCTTGAGAGGTCGTATAAATTTACAATTTGACGAATGACGGTTGGACAATTGCAAGAAAGATAGCAGGACAGATCGGGCGAATAGACTGATAGGACTAATTGGGCTGATTGGGCGAATGGGACGACACTCAGACAGTATCTCCATTCCTTGAAATCCTCGCTCCATTTTTGACGCACCGACACAATGCCGAAGGAACTCTCCCTACACCCCCCATAATCTCATTTGGTTTTCTTTCGTACTTCCATCCATAATATATTTACCCATCACTTGAGGATTATCCTTTTTGATGCGGTTGCCCTGATTATTTTCTCCATCGCTCTTGCATATATAAAATTAAAAGTGCAACTTTGCAGTAATCAATCTAATCAACAAACGTAATACTATGAAAAAGTATCTTTTTCTTCCATTTATTGCTTTATTGGCAATAAACGGGGTGTTTGCAGTTCCTGCATCGCCAACGCCTTTTACAGTAACCCAACCAGACGGAACGCAATTGACCCTACATTCAGTGGGAGATGAGTACTATCATTGGGTTGAAACAGAAGACAACCAAATTGTTGTCCAGAGCGATGCCGGATATTATGAATATGCGACTATCCGTAATAACGAAGTAGTGGCTTCCGGTATCAAGGCGGGAAATATGCAGCACAGGTCTTCGGTTCAAACGGGAAACCTATCAGACCGAAATGAAATGCTGAAGTTGATGTCGGACAAACGCGCCGCCATTATGGCACAGATACGTGCCATGGAGCAGGCTGAAGAACAAGCAGAAACAAGCAATATCAATTCCGAGACGATTCAGGCAACATCTTCTCAAACGTCCTTGACTATTGGTTCGCAAAAGGTATTATGCATTCTTATCGGTTTTCCCGACAGACCCTTCGTCAAGACAAGAGCCGACTTTGAGGCAATGTGGAACGGGACGAACTATCATGAGGAAGGTTCTCAAGGAAGTGTCAGAGAGTTTTATGAAGAAAATTCGTATCACAACATGACTGTCCGTGCGACAGTGGTGGGACCTTATGTTGCCAAGCACAACAGTTCCTACTATGCGACGAACGGGAATGACATTGCCAGTTCAAAGGTAAGAGAATTAGCAAAAGAGGCTATAACCGCAGCAAAAGAGGCTATAAAATTCAAGAATTTTGATGCGAACGGAGACAAGTATGTGGATGCCGTACATATCGTCTTTGCAGGATATGCTGCTGATGCCTACGAATCCACAGGATTGATCTGGTCACACCATTCGTCATTACCTTCCGCCGTACTTCAAGGTTTATACAAGGCTAAAAACTACTTTATGACATCTGAATTCGCAGGCAACTCAGGGTTTAAGATTGCTCCTGTCGGGACTATCTGCCACGAATATGGTCACGCATTAGGTGCTCCAGATTATTATGATCTTAATCATATATTCTCAGGTACAGGATATTGGGATGTGATGGCAAGTGGTAGTTGGAATGGCAGTGATGAGTCTGATGGTACTAATGGCAGATGTCCTGCACATCACAATCCTTATACAAAAGCCTATATCTACAAGTGGATTATTCCAGCAGTGATAACCTCAACCGTGAAAAATACATTGTACGAGATGACACCATCCCATAACAGCACATCGTTCTACCGCATAAACACAAGCACAGCCAATGAGTTCTTTTTAATAGAGAACAAGGCAAAAATATCAGACTCTTTTAATGCAGATATTCCCAAAAACGGATTACTCATTTATCATATCCATAGTGATATTCAAAATAGTATTGCATCTAACACTATTAACACCTCTCACCCACAAAGATGTTATGTTGTATGCGCCAATGCTTCTTCTGATCCAACCAGTTCTCCATCGTCTTATGGTTGTAATCTTGGCTATTCGTGTGCATTCCCGACAGACAATAACAGTAAGATATTTTTCACCTCTACCAGTACACCGAGTGCCAAATCATGGGGAGGTGTGGCAACAGGTGTTGATCTTTGTTTTATACAAAGGAACGGGAATAATATAAAGTTTGTAGTAAATCCAGAAATAAACGGAAAGAAGACCCTATCTACACCCGATACATATTCCGTTGCTCATATTCCTGTCGGTGCCAAAATCAAATGGACCTATACATTTACTCCGAGTTCTCCGTCTCATCGTCCTCCACTTGGTAGACCCATCATTTTTGTGAATGGAGACAGTACAGCCCTTGTCACCCTGAAACGCGGGACGTATACAATATGGAGAGACACGTTAGCATTCCTTACTGCGCATGCTTCCGACGGAAATGAGAACTCACCTAATACCACTATAGAGCAGGTTTATTTTACAGGTACTGCTGTCTTAAAAGCAAAGATTACAAGCGGAGACAGATCATACACTATCACAAAAACAATAACTCTCCCTCCTATGGCTTCCATTCCAGCAGCTTCCGAAGATGAATATTCGGAGAATGGATCGGGCAACATATCAACAGAGAATGTCAATATTTCTTCCATAAAAGAAGAAATAAATGAAAATTACAAATTGATACATACAAATCCTGTCACAACCCGTTCTATTGATGTCTACATAGAGCATTTTAACGGAGACCGTTATGTTCCCTATCAAGGAAACTACATATTGTCTTTATGGAGTGAGAGAGGTATGGTGAGACAACTTTCCGACTCACAATCCAATGTCACAATAGATTGTACGAACCTGCCTGCAGGACTATATCAACTTGTCTTGGAGGTAGGAGGTGCGGCAGTAGCAAACAACAAAGTAATCATACAATAAAAATACAGCCTTATGAAAAAGTTTAATTTATGCATTATACTTATTATGTGCATCGTGTTATTGAGTTCTTGCAATCATAATGAAGAAGAACCACCTGTAGGCGTTATGGGGCTTGAACACATAGATGGGTATATTTCTGATGAAAGCGGTAATATGCTTAAAGGTATCCGTGTAGAAGTCTACCTTGACGATTCATTGAAGATTCCCTATCTCGAAAGTGAATATGATTGGGACAGTTTGGGAAATATGGTTCCTGTACGTGCTCGCCATATTACACACACAAATGAAGAAGGACGCTATTACCGAGGGCAACCTGCTATAGGTCCAGAAAAAAAAGATGTATATGTAGTAGCCATTGATACAACCGAAGTCTATGAGTCACAGACGAAAAAAGGACAAATAGAATATACAGATATTATACTACCATGGAATGGCGGAATAGGTCGTACCGGTGCAGGAAGAGTTGATTTTACATTGTATCCAAAGAAATAAATACCAAAGGACTATGTATTGTCTTTATAGAGTGAGAGAGGTATGGTGAGACAACTTTCCGACTCTCGGTCTGATGTCACAATAGATTGCACGAACCTACCTACAGGACTATATCAACTTGTCTTGCAGGTGGGCGGTTCGGCAGTAGCAAACAACAAAGTAATCATACAATAAAAAGACAGCCTTATGAAAAAGTTTAATTGGTGTATTGCAACTATTATGTGCGTTATGTTATTGAGTGCTTGCGATGGAGAGGGCACTCTACATATCGCTCAAGGTTTAGAACATATTGACGGATGCATTACAGATGAAAATGGCAATGCCCTTAAAGGTATCCGTGTGGAAATATTCCTTGATGACTCATTGAAGTTACCCTACGATGAAGGGTATTATGACGTAGACAGTTTAGGTAATCTTACAACGGAGAATTATGCCTTATATACGGATTCTACCGGTTCATATCATATACAAGATGTGTGTCGTAATATTGGTGAAGATTTACACAAGGATGTGTACGTGTCAGTTACTGACACTGCCGGCGTATATGAATCACAAACGAAGAAAGGACAAATAGAATATACGGTCTATCACTTTGAGCAAAACATTACCGAATATACCGGTGCAGGAAGAGTTGATTTTACATTGTATCCGAAAAAGTAAGCATACAGAGTTTATAAGGGTTATCATACGTGAGAGTTTGAGCCATATCCAAAACGCTCACTATAGAAGATAACAAGAAGAATATCACTCTAATACAAAACTGCGAGCCGCCAATGTAAAATACAACATTGGCGGCTCGCACTATATTCTATATATCAATATGCTCAGATCCCTACTATTTGCGAATACTAAAGGGGAAACTACCTATCAAGTTGCCATCAATAAAGAAATCGGCATTATAAGTACCCGCCTGCAGAATCTCCTCGACATTCCAATAGAGCGTTTCCTGCATTGTTTCGCCTGTGTACTCTATCGTTTTTGACAGGGAATAAGGAATTTGTTTGTTCTCATACAGGAACAAATCTTCTGCCCGTTTCTGCATAATCTCCCCATCGGGACGCACAATGCGCAAATAGAGAATCTTCTCACCCGGTTGCACCGTGATATTTTTCAACACGTCGAAAGTAAACTGTAACTTCTGAATCTTGGAATAGACAGAAGTCTTGCGGTCGTTTTTATTGAGCGTAAGCATACGGAAGTTGTCCACCTCCATCATAGACGCACGATTGACCACTTCGGTGAGTTGCTGACGCTCATGCTCCAACTGCGTAGCCTTCTGCGAAGCGGCTTCATACTGCCGGCGCACTTGAATATTCTCCGTCACGAGTCTTTTGTTGGTACGATCCAACGAATCGATTTGATGAACATAATCAACCATGACAGCACGGACGGTTGCCAACTCTTTCTTCAACTCGGCAATACGACGCGCATTGGTAACCTTCGTAATCCGCAGTTCTTCCAACAAATCCTGCACACGTTGCTGCTCTTTGGAAAGGAGGTCAGCCAATGAATCGTTATGGATCTCCGCTCCATAACCATCGAACTGGAAAGCGAGATCCTCGTATTCATCTTCGAGTTGCTCTTTCTCGAACTGCATCTGCTCGACCATCTCGCCCATCTCCTGATGCTGGCGAAGGTTGAGGTACACTAATGCTGCAATACCCAAAAGGAGTAGTACAATAATAGGAATGATAACTGATTTCTTCATTGTTTTTCTCAATTAAATGCCGTTATAAACTGCTTATTCAAACGATTCGGCGTTATCGTTCAATCGCTTTGGAATATTTTATTCTTTACCAATAACCACGACTCTCTATTCTCCGTTAATAATTGCCGTTAATAGACCGTTAATGTATTGTCGGGTTGGTTGTCAGTCAATGGGGCTCATGTTTTTATCAACTATGAAACACTCATCGGTTTCCTTATCATAAATCCAACGTTCACCCAATAATGCATTGCTTCCAAAATTAATCAATAAGCCAATCGGTTTCTTTGTCAAGCGCAGATAGTTGCATAATTGATGACGATGCTCCGCCCCTAAATGTGCCACTGATTTCAACTCAACCACAACATCGTCCGCTACCAGCATATCCAGTCTGAATTTCTTTTCCAATGGCCGGTTTTTGTAGAAAACCGGTACTTCTTGTTCCATTACACAAGGAATACCCAGTTCTGCCAGTTCAATCGCCAATGCCTCTTGATAGACCGATTCCAATAGCCCTTTGCCCAACGTATTGCGCACCTCCATTGAGGCACCAATAATGTTGTAAAGCACTGGTTTGTATTTTTCTATATCTATCATATTAACGAATAATTAACGGTCATTAACGGAGAACGATTGTGGGTTTATGGAGTCGCGTATTATGGTGCCTACATTCGTTTGTATATGAAGCGAGGGAGGTGCTTCATTAGCCAATGGAGGATAGACCAGCGTTTTGTTACAATGGCGACATCTTTTTTCTTTGCAACAGCCGCCATTATCTGTGCTGCGATTTTCTCCACCGGCATCACTCAAAACAGACCTTCACCCTTTGCCATACGTGTGTTGACCAATCCAGGACGGATATCCGTAACCATTATCGGCAATTTGCTTTTGAAGGCTTTCTTGCACAATGCCTCTGCATAGTTCATTTGGAATGCCTTTGAAGCCGAATAGGAAGGTGCCATCGGCTCACCACGAAGACCACCACAGGAACTGATGACCACCAAGTGACCATACCGCTGTTCCTCGAATTTCTTGTAGATGAAGTCTGCGAAGAACGTCCAACCAATCACATTGATGTCCAGTGTCGGTCGCTCTATGGCGAAGTCTAAGTCTGGGTTCAAATCTCCGACTCCCGAACAAAGAATAGCCACGTCAATGGGAGAGGTGAAGATTTGCGTAAGGAGAGTCTGCGAACTCTCAATATCCGCTATATCACATTGAGCAACTTGGATATGGGGGCTTGTCTGCGCCAATTCCTGCAACAAAGGCCTGCGGCGGGCTACTGCTATCACCTCGTTGCCTAGTGAGGCATACCGAAGGGATAGTTCTTTTCCGATACCCGAACTTGCTCCTATGATTAGTACTCTCATAATATTAATGTTATGTCTGATTGTTTATTACAAATGGGTGTAGGTAACTCTTATGCAGGTTTGCCTATCCCTTGCTCATCCCTTGCGTATCCCTTGCTGTTTGGCAGGTATAGGTTTCGGGTAAAAACGGACGATAAGTTGAAGGGTATTGCTTTTTGACATTTACAAGAAATATAAACATATCCCCGCATTATGGTTTCAAACACGCAAGGGGTACAATATACACACCGTCTTTGCGACGATATCCATACATACCACCCGTGAGAATAATCATCAAATCCGGTTCACGGATTGGATTCTGTTTCTCTGTTTTATTGTGTTCGACAATCAGTTTTTTCAGTTGCAGCAAATGCCCCGCACCTTCCTCAATCTCATTGTTGCCTAACTTACATTCAACAAGTGCGTACCTGCCGTCTCCGAGATGCAATACCACATCTGCTTCCAAGCCATATCGGTCATGATAATAGCCCACATGCGTATCTATATCGGACGTGTAGGCTTTCAGGTCGCGTATGCATAATTGCTCAAATAAGAAACCATATGTTTTGAGTTGCGTAAGAAGTGCAGACGGAGAAAGTTGCATTGCAGCGACAGCCACACTGGGATCGCAAAATGTGCGCTTGGGAGTGTTACGTATAACATCCTTGCTACGTACGGCAGGACACCATGCATTTATGTCTTGTATAACAAACAATCGCTCCAAGGCTTTTACATAAGAGTCAAATGTATTCATAGAGCAATCCATTTCTTCGGAAGCAGAGACATCCGCCAACAATGTGGTCTTTTTTGCCAAAGTTGAAATGTTCCGCGCATACGACCTCATAATCATACGTGCCAATTTCTCATCCCTATCCACACCATCTACGCGACTGATATCCTGACTGCAAACCGTTGCAAAATAATTCTTTGCCACCATCAGTTTCGATTTGTCATCGCGCAAACGCAGAGTTGCCGGCCAACCACCCCTGCATGTAATAAAAATCAGTTGCTCAATATCGATGTCCGAAACAGCCTCGATTTCCATTGCCGGATTATCAAACAACTCGCTCAGACTAACCATACCGTTGGATTCCTGACTTTCCCAAAGGCTCATCGGCAACATCTGCATAGACGAAATGCGTCCGTTACCGGAATGAAGTATCTCTTTCTTATTTACCGTGTTAGAACCGGTCAGGATAAACTGCCCTTCTGCCGCACGCTCATCAACGATAGTACGAACTGTGTCCCATAGCACAGGTGCATCTTGCCACTCGTCAATCAAACGAGGGGTCTTTCCAAATAGCAACAGGGCAGGATTGGCAGCAATTGCAGCCATATATTGAGCACGCATTCGTGTGTCCTGCAGTTTAATGACGCTAGCCGCAATCTGCTCCGCTGTCGTCGTTTTACCACACCATTTAGGACCCTCTATCAACACAGCGCCAAAGGCATTCAACCTGTCTTTCAGTTGTTCATCGGCTACTCGCTTTAGATACTCCATAAATCGTTGATTAAAATTCAGTGCAAAGGTACAATGATTTTCTGACATACGCAATGGCATTGCGTGTTTTTGTTGTATTTTATTGAGCGTTTTTGTGATAATTCGTTGCGTGTTTTTGAGGTTTGATACAGAACCAAACTGATATGCTAATCCGTAAAGAAGACTTTTTTGCCGCAAAGCACGATATAAAAGTATAGCGTCTCCTCTTTCCCCGATAATAAAAGCAAGCAACCTATCGGTTGCCTGCTTTTCCTATATCCTTGCTATACCTTTGGTATAGGGGTAGAGAAAAATCTTTATAAATCTCTAATCCAATGCTCACATCGTGTTTCTCGTCCAAAAACATTCATAGAACGTACCTTTCCTGTTTGACGAATAGATATATTCTTGTCTCCTTGTTTTTCTTGAAGGAATGCCGCTATTCTTCCATTCGCTCTTCCTACTGTGCCAAATGAACGGAGCATCTCTAAATATGAAGCGGGGTATCGTATTATGTATGCCCTAATAAAGTCATGGGAATCAAATTCTTGGTTCATCTGCTCAATTATGTTATGAGCCTCATCTATTGTAATCATGGAATTATTGTTTTATAAATTGACCTGCATTGCTTCCATTCTGATAAATATAGTTACCTGCCGGATAATTAGAAACATTCACATTGACAACTTCTCCATTATCATTTCCCATTTTTGTTTCAATTAAATGTCCGTTCATATCGTAGATGTTTACTTGACACATTCCGTTTTGCGCTCCAATAGGAATGTTTAATTGAGACGACGTTGGATTTGGATAAGCGGGCATATGCTGTGCACTAACTTGTGTCAAACCTTGAGGGGACTGTTTTGATATTTGATAAATTTCTGTTTTGTATTCTGTTTGCGAAGTCTCAAGATTGTAAATGTATTTATTTAATACCCAGAACCATTTCCCATTATAACTAATAAGACAAGTGTTAATTACAAAGTTAAACGCCATCCCAAAATCATGTAAAATACTCCCATTCTTATCCACTAATATGAGTCTGTGCTGTATAGCACCTTTCTCTTGATATGACATCGAAGCTGTAGCATCATTATCGTCTAATGTATATAGGAGAAGTATTTCATAGTTATCATCATCATTGAATACTTTTGAAGTAATATACATCGTGGTAGTCATTGATGAAGAGTTTTTTGTGATAAAATAGTTGTCATATTGTGGGATATTAGTAACAATGATGTCATCTTTAATTAAAGAATAGTTCTCGTCATATTTTTCGATATGACCTGTATTATTAGCATCAATGTGAATTTCGTATAGAAAACAATTGTTAATTAAATTTTGGACACTATAATCCATATACTGATTACTAATATATTGTCCATTTAGATATTGTTTGCCAGTAACACTAATACATGTGTTTCCTGAAATTCCACAATTGTAATTTCCTAATAAGGACGGATAATAAAACCCATCCAATTGTGAGACTTTTGTTAATTGTGCATTAGTTAATGTTGAAGCACAGAGCACTAAAAAGATAAAGATATACTTTCTCATACTTTTTATTGGCAGTTATATCCCATCGCCTCGTCGGTTTTTAATTTGTATTTTTGTTTGTTAGTAGGCATATACGAAAAGCGTGAACTTTCGCTTTTGTTATATTGTTTCTCTCGGGCTACCACACCCATGTATGCCAATATATGCAGAAAGTTCACACTCATGGTGCGAACATTCGCTATATTACGGACATACATTTCAATTTGTGGTAGATTGAGAGAATCCTTAATAAAGCAAATGCTTATTTATATTGTATTTCTTACCGTTTTATTCCATAGACAACAAAGTTTATTTGATTTGTTTCAGTATCACATCAGGGCTTAAGTCCATTCGCATAATAGCCGACAAACGCTTGCCAAGGTCTTTGAACGAGTGCCCGCAATGGTATAAACTATCATCGATAATCAGCCAGCGGTCATGTGACGGAGCGCCCCACTTATGCGTATGAATAGGTCGCAGACTTTCCGAAGCATTGTGCGTATCGCGCAAAGATCTATACTCGCTATCGGAATAGATATCTGCAGTAACGCCTTTTGCGCGCACGTCCAATATATCAAAAGTGGCTGCGTCAATATAGGCATCAATAATGATGACACGTTTGGTAGCCATCTTGATGAGTTGCTCAAGCAACACACGTGTCTCGAAGAACTCCCCGTCAAAGAATACCTGCTCTACAGGCGGCACATTTGTACGGACGAAGAAATCAATCTTTTCTTCCACGGCTTCTAATCTGTGTTCGTGTGCCAGCAGACGCTTATCCAAGCGTTCCTCTATGGCAAAAATACGTTGATTAACAGCATACCCGCGAAACATATACTCATTTAGCACCTTGGTTGCCCACTGCCTGAACTGAGTTCCGCGTTTGGACTTTACACGATAACCGACTGATATAATGACATCTAAGTTATAGTATGAAGTGCGATATTTCTTTCCGTCTGTGGCAGTAGTCAAGTAATCCTTGACAACTGAATCCTTATCCAGTTCACCCTGTTTGAAGATATTGTTGATGTGCAAACTGACATTCTGTTTGCTCGTGTCAAACAGAACGGTCATCTGTTGCTGCGTCAGCCACACCGTCTCGTCGGCTAACTGCACATCCAACTGAAGCGTGTTGTCCGCTGTGCGGTAAACAACTACACTCTCTTCTTTCGGGTTATATGGTGCTACTTCGTTTGCCATGTTTTACAGCAATTTCTTCACCTGCTCGTACACGTTTTGGGCGGTGAAGCCGAGTTTCTCGTCGAGGACTTTGTAGGGGGCGGAGAAGCCGAAACTGGGTAAGCCCCAGATGCTGCCGTTCTCGCCTACGAGACCTTCGAGGGTGCATGGCAGACCGGCAGTCATACCGAAGCGCACCACGCCTTTCGGCAATACCTCGTCCTGATACTCCTGCGGCTGTTGGCGGAACAATCCCTCGCTCGGCACGCTGACAATCTGCAGGCGGATACCCTCCGCGCGCAGCAGTTCGGCACCTGCCATCAGGGTCGAAACCTCCGAACCCGAAGCCAGCATCACCACTTGCGGGTTCTCGTCCTTGCTGACGATATATGCCCCCTTGCGGAAGCCGTCCAAGCGCGTGTTCGGCACGGGCGCGATGTCCTGACGCGAGAGGATGAGTGCCGTCGGGGTGGCGGTGTTCTCCATCGCCAGACGCCATGCCATCGTTGTCTCCTCGGCATCGGCAGGGCGCAGTACCAGCATCGAGGGGTGCCCCGAGTGGTTGTGCAGTTTCTCCATCAGGCGTATCTGCGCCTCCTGCTCCACCGGCTCGTGCGTCGGACCGTCCTCACCCACGCGGAACGCGTCGTGGCTCCAGATGAACTTGACCGGTATTTCCATCAGCGCCGCCATACGTACGGCGGGTTTCATATAGTCGCTGAAGACGAAGAACGTGCCGCAGGCGGGGATGATACCGCCGTGAAGCGCCATACCGATGCACACGCATGCCATCGTCAGTTCGCTCACACCTGCTTGCAGGAACTGTCCCGTGAAGTCGCCGCGACGGATAGCGTGGGTCTTCTTCAGGAAACCGTCGGTCTTGTCCGAGTTGCTCAGGTCGGCGGACGACACAATCATATTGCCCACATGCTCTGCCAGGTAACCGAGTACGGTTGCCGACGCATTGCGGGTGGCGGCACCTTGTTTCTGTACAATCTCGCTCCAGTCGATACAGGGCGTCTCGCCACTCATAAATGCCTCGTATTCGTTGGCAGCCAGAGGGTTAGCCTGCTCCCATTCGTAGTATTTTCCGTAGTGCCGGTTGGCAATCTCGCGCAGTTGTGCCGCACGCTGGTCGTACATCTCCTGTACCTCGGGGAAGATGGCAAACGGGTTCTCGGGGTCGCCGCCAAGGTGCTTGACGGTTGCCTCGAACGATGCGCCCGACTTGCTCAACGGCTGCCCGTGGGTCGAGCATTTCCCCTCGAAACTCTGTCCGTCGGCGGTCACGCACCCCTTGCCCATCGTCGTGTGCCCGATAATCAGACTCGGGCGTTTCTTCTCTTCTTTCGCGCGCACCAGTGCCTCGCGTATCGCATCGGGGTCGTTGCCCGGTATCTCCTGCACGAACCAACCCCACGCCTCGTATTTGGCAGCCACGTCCTCGGCGGTTACGTCGCGGCAGTCGGTCGAGAGTTGCACCTCGTTGGAGTCGTAGAACATAATCAGGTTGTCCAGTCCGAGGAAACCTGCCATGCGCCCTGCGCCTTGCGAAATCTCCTCCTGCACGCCGCCGTCGGAGATGAAAGCGTAGATAGTCGGGTTGTGAATAGCCCCGTAGCGGGCGTTGAACCACTTCGCCGCAATCGCCGCACCTACGGCAAACGTGTGCCCCTGTCCGAGAGGTCCCGAAGTGTTCTCAATCCCGTGGTCGATGTCACGCTCGGGGTGCCCAGGCACGATGCTGCCCCACTGGCGGAGCGTCTGCAGGTCTGCCAATGTGTATTTGCCCGCGAGGCAGAGTTGGCTGTAGAGCATCGGCGCCATGTGCCCGGGGTCGAGGAAGAAGCGGTCGCGCGCCTCCCACGCGGGGTTCTCGGGGTCGTATTCGAGGAACTCAGAATAGAGTACGTTGATAAAATCCGCGCCACCCATAGCACCGCCCGGGTGTCCGCTTTTTGCTTTTTCTACCATAGCAGCAGCCAGGATACGAATATTATCCGCCGCCCGATTCATAAGTTTGGTTGTGTTCATGATGATATATTATGTTAGTTAACCTCGTGAAGGACACTGTGTGTGAGCCATTCTCATGTATGCCTTTTTATGCAGGTCACTACGTGTGCGGCATGATATGTGAGTCACATTGTGTACATTACTTTGTGTTTATTATTTGTTTTCTATTTTTCAGTTTCTTTCCAATTCCTTTTCAGTCTGTTCGCTCCCGCTTATTTTCATCGGCAGGGCTCCGGTCTATTGTTATTTATCGAACGGAACATTATCTACCGGTCAGAAAGTCCAACCGAGGTAATAGTTTATACCAAAATTCGTATCCTGACGGTAGCCATAACCCGGGATATAGTAAGCAGTCAGTTTATCTTCGTTTCTTGTCATCAGAATCTTCAAGCGGACATACCACCCCATGTGGAAACTTTTGTACACCTTTACCTGTACACCTGCCACCACTTCGCCCCACACATCACAACGCAACCGGGCAGGATAATCAATCCGGGCATCTCCCGTCCAATAGGAATGCGGCAAATACAACCGGTCGGTTGTATGCTGCTGCACCGCCGTTCCCACCCGCAAGCCGACAAGCAATTTATTATCATTATTTCCTTTGCGCAATGCACTTATGTCAAGCCCTATCCGACCAAAGCCGCCCAAACCGAAGAAATGCCCTCTGCCGGTTACCGTCTCCGCCTGCGCATACCCTAATTCCAAAGCAGGGTAGAACTTATGGCAGAGGCCGGCACTCATCATCACCTCGTAACTCTGCACACTGCCTTTGCTCCTCGCAGTCTCCAAGACAGGAGTCGCCAAATCCACCTTGAGACTGAACCCGTTCCAAACCGCACTATCCTGCCGTTCGCAATAGGCAAACAAGGACACACACAGCAACAATCCTATGAAAGACAGTTTCTTTATCACGGTTTCAAAATGAGATACAAGCGTGCATTATCCTGACTTACATTCTCCACTTGCGCATTGAGGATCTCCACCCTATCCACCAAACTGCCACTACAGGTGATACTATCAATGGTATAGTAAACGAAACAGCCACACGCCAACGAGACAAAACGAGGGGTATTTTGATGGTATATGCACAAATGTTCTTCGCCCGCAGCATTGACAGAAAGGATATATTCAGTACACGCGGTATCCACACGAAGAGGAAGAGACAATGATGTCACATTCTTCTGATTATTCATCCACAATGAATCCTGCCCCAATCCCCACACACTCAGACTGTCCAACGCCTCCAAGCGAACCGTATCACCAGGAGCGGAAACGGAATCAACTTGCAAGAGGAGATTCAGCCTCGCCGAATACTCCAAGCGGCACTCCCTGTCAACCGTGCAACCCGCCAGCAGGAGAAATACACCACAAACCACAAACAAGCATTTGCGCACTGCACTCATAACGCGTATCACATGATCGTCCGTACTTCTTCTTTAAGCAACGCCAACGCACGCTGTGTAGGCGTTTCTCCGTTCATAGTATATGAAGCGACCAACAACTTTGCCATAGGCATCGCATCATCCTCGGCAGAGAACTGCTGTGCACACGTATTTACAAAGCGGAGCATCTCCTCTTTGGCAAAAACGATACCAGCCCACACCTCATCACCGATATAGATCTGCTGCGACAGATTGTGATCGAACTCACTGCGAACAATCTGCAGAAGTTGCTGCTGCAACTGCCGGCAATTGATACCACCAAGATCCAGACGGAGCAGCATACGGCCAGGCTCAAGACGTTCCAAATACAACGTAAACCGTTCATACGCCTGCAACCGCACAGAAGAAACGATCTTCTGCGATTGTTTGCGCAACTCGAAGTTGCGCCGCGCATCTTCATTCTTCATCTGTTTCTCCGTGGCGAGCCAAGATGCCAAAAGGACAACCAACGAAGGGAGTATATACTTCAGCACTTCCAACATCATCTTATTGCTTAAAGGTTGAAACGAGACAAAGATACAACATACTTTTCATATATAAAAGAAGAAAGGCTCACTTTATGGATATAAAATGAACCTTTCCTCTGAAACTATACACTTCCGTTATTTAATCCACTCGAAACCTGTATATGGACGCAGTGCCTGAGGAATACGGATACCCTCTCCGGTCTGATTGTTTTCCAACAAAGCAGCCACAATACGGGGCAATGCCAAGGCAGAACCATTCAATGTATGGCAAAGCGTCACCTTCTTATCATCGGCACGACGATAGCGGCAGTGCAAACGATTCGCCTGATAGGTATCGAAATTGGACGTGGACGAGACTTCCAACCAACGATGCTGCGCTTCGGAATAGACTTCAAAATCATAGCACAACGCCGCCGTGAAAGACATGTCACCACCACACAAACGGAGCACACGATAAGGAAGTTCCAACTTTCTGAGCAATCCCTCCACATGATCGAGCATCTCACGGTGGCTTTCATCGCTATGTTCGGGCGTATCAATACGCACAATCTCTATCTTGGAGAACTCATGAAGACGGTTGAGACCGCGGACATCGCGACCATAGGAGCCCGCCTCACGACGGAAGCACTCCGTGTAAGCACAATTCCTGATCGGCAGTTCCTTCTCATCAATGATAACATCGCGATAGAGGTTCGTCACAGGCACTTCGGCAGTAGGAATCAGGTAAAGGTCGTCCACCTCGCAATGATACATCTGCCCCTCCTTGTCAGGAAGTTGCCCTGTTCCATAGCCCGAAGCGGCATTCACTACCGTAGGCGGCATTATCTCGGTGTATCCCGCTTTGTTTGCTTCCGCCAGGAAGAAATTGATCAAAGCACGCTGCAACTGAGCCCCCTTGCCGATGTACACAGGAAAACCTGCGCCCGATATTTTGACGCCCAGATCAAAATCAATCAGTCCGTATTTCTTTGCGAGTTCCCAATGAGGCAATTTCTCACTATGAGCGATCCGTTCCGCAGCAATCTGCTCATCCACATCAGAGCGCCAATCTTTTAGCAAAACCCCTTTCCCTTCAGCAAGAACATCCAGCATGGGCTGATTGGGCCAATTGCCCATACGCACCGCCAGATTGTCTTCAGCAGATTTACCTTGCGGGACAATATCGTAAGGCACATTCGGGATCGTAAGCAGAAGTTGCGTCAACGATTCCGAGACGGAAGACATAAGAGCATCGTATTGCGCGATACGCTCTTTGAGATCGCCCGTTGTTTTTTTTGCGTCTTCCGCTTCCGCCTTTTTCCCTTGTGCAAGCAAAGCACCGATTGTTTTGGAGATTTTGTTCATCTCGGCAGCCGCAAGGTCTTTCTGCTGCTGCGCCTCTTTACGCTGCTGATCCAAAGAAACGACCTTTTCGACCGCTTCCTCTGCGCCAGGAAAATGCTTTTTATTCAGTCCGGCAATGACGGCGGACTTATTGTCGTAGATTTGCTTGAGTGTAAGCATAATAGAAAGAATTAAAAGTCTCTAACCCAAAAATCTCCCGTTGCTCGGAGGATTGTCCTACTGCCACGGGAGACAAAAACATGTCTGATATTCAATCAGAGACAGACCAAACCCTGCTATCAGGCTTCTGCCTGAGCAACAGGCTCTATTGATACATAAGATTTATCATTCTTACGTCTGCGGAACTTAACCACACCATCCACCAAGGCATACAATGTATGGTCGCTACCCATACCCATATTTTCGCCAGGGTAATGAACTGTTCCACGCTGGCGGACGATGATATTGCCTGCTTTTGCAAACTGTCCACCCCAAATTTTAACGCCTAAGCGTTTGCTTTCTGATTCACGGCCGTTCTTGGAACTACCGACACCTTTCTTATGAGCCATACTGTCACTATTTTTTCAAAGAGTACGCAGACCAATCCACCTCTCTTTAAGCATTAACAATTTGTTTAACCATTACTTTCGTAAAATCCTGCCGATGACCATTCAGTTTGCGATAGCCCTTGCGGCGTTTCTTATGGAAAACCAGAACTTTCTCGCCCCGAACAGAATTATCCAAGACTTCACATACCACTTTTGCTCCAGCAACAACGGGTGCACCAACTTCCACGGCACCATCATTGTCGATAAGCAACACCTTGTCGAACTCCAAAGTAGCACCGACTTCAGCGTTCTCCACACGATGAATGAACAACCATTTTCCGGCTTCCGCCTTGAATTGCTGTCCTTGCATTTCTACGATTGCGTACATAAACAATAAATTATCAGTTATATCGGGCAGGCGAGGAAACGCTGCAACCTCAGCAACATTATCCTACTTGACGGAGCCTAAAACCGAAAAGTCCGGCAAAAGTACAACAATTGTCTTGAATACACAAGTGTTGCACAAGAAAAATTCTCCATTATATAGACGTCTTAGTTGTCCGAAACGTTTTAGAGATTGAGAGCATCTGTTTTTCATCTCCCGTTCAGGGGGCATAATATTACGATTGGACAATTTACGATGTACTTTTTTTTTGCTCTTTCATCTCTCCTTCAGGTCTCGACAAGGGGTGCTTCAGGGCGGCGTGAGGGGTCGTGGGAACAAGCAAAGGCCTCCCCACCCTCCAAGAGCACCCCCACTACACCCTATCCCTATTTACGCCCCCCGAAACAGGAGAGACCAAGACAATACGCCCCCCCTTATCGGGACCAAAAGCAAGTTATATAAGCCCGTGGGCGAAATCAGATCCCGCTTATTAGCGGATGCCCCGATACAATGACGAAAATTGCAGGTTCGCTGATACCCGTGCCGGCGTTGGATGATAGTTGTTATAGACCTTCTAGAGATTCGAGAATTTCGAGAGGTTCCAGGAATTAGGACAAACCCGATTCATTACCGGATTCATGTCGGGCGTTGCAAAAAAAAATACAAGTCGCCCTGATTCCGGCGGAGACAAAACCCGCTGCGCTCAGACAGTATCTCCGCCTACCAGAATCCTTGCTCCATTTTGACGCACCGACACAATGCCGATGTTACTGACCTGCCGGCACCCGCTTTTCAGACTGATTCCGACAACGGATCACTTCAATCCACCTATCATCTGCCAACCGAACCATATACCCCTGAAGCAGACAATCAAGAAAGCACTCAGAAATGACAAACAGGATTATGACAAACAGGAAACCGGCACTTTTAAGGATCCATGTTTGCAAGTTAGATATTTTTTCTTTATTTTTTGGGCGTAATTCAAGAAACAGACACAAACAAAGGATATGCTTTCTCTTACCCGCATAAGGTTTTCCATCATCTGTGTGCTATTCGTACTTATTGCCGTACCGGTTGGGGGAAAGAATACTCCCGAAGTCTGGCTCAGACCGGACTCTCTTATCTCTTTTCCACGAAAAGACAGTATTGCATGGACGGACGAATACACGATGGTAACGGTTGTGCGGAGCATGCAGCCCGACAGCGTTCAATGCTTATGGGGATTTGCAGAAAACGACACGCTTGCGGCGGCTGTGCTCACCCACGGGGTTTACAGCCGACCGACAGGTGTATTGCGAGCAAGTACGCCCCGTGATTTTACCGAATGGTGTATCTACACTTATCATGGCGGAATCCGTCTGGACAGTTGCAAAAGACATACACTCTGTACAGGAGAACAGATTGTTTCCAGAGCAGACAGCACTGCAGCAGACAGTTTGCCTGCCAACATAGAAGCGGAAGAACTTGCCTACTTCCAAGGCAATGTTCCACCACAACAAATGGACAGATTCCAGACCTATCTGGCACTCAAATACGGAATCACATTAGACCATGCACCTTATATATCCTGTGCTGGGGATACCTTATGGACACCCGAGAAAGACAAAACATACTACCACAGAGTGGCAGGTACAGGGCATGACACCCTGCATCATTGGGAGGGCTATACCTCGCACTCGAAAGAGGAAAATACATTGACCCTTCAAGCCGACACTCTGGCAGCCAATGAATATATCCTGGCAGGCGATGACGGTGAGGATTTGGTATGGAGACAAGAGACAGACTGGAAGTACGTGACGGCACGCAAATGGCAACTGCGGCAACATACGAAAATACCCAAAACAGTGAGGCTGGCTTTGCGACTGCCGGACGGGAGCAACCATAGCGATTCTCTTCAGTTGGAAATCATGGACGGAAACGATGCCGTCATAGAGAAAGCAAGTGCTGACAGCATAAAGGGTGACAGCATCGGTTATTTCACACTACATAGTACGATTCCCATTGTGAGACTACAGTTTTGCCGTGTTATCCAAAATGAAACAGAGACAAAAGCAAGAAGCAGGAAACGGCAGAATACGGACACAGGCTCACCCGCCGAAGGCTCTGTATTCTACGATGCGTACAACAGAACCATTACCGTAGAGGGATTCAGAGACGACCAGGTGTTTGAGTTGCGCCTGTATGACAGCAGCGGCAAACTATGTACGGCATTACACAGCCAGAGTCCCATAGAAATACAGAGTCTGCCACAAACCGTATATCACATAGAGATACTTGCGGACGGGAAGATTGCGGGCAGTATATCCGTTCCGATTGCTCCATGAAGACAATGCTAAATATGAGCAAAATAAAAAAGACTCCCCCAACCCCCTCAAAGAGGGGGACAAAGTCAGGCACAATGCCGGAAGTTACTGACACCCGCTTTTCAAGTTAAATCCGCCAACAGATACCGGTAATGAACAAGGTTGTCCGCATATTAGCCGTATTGATTTGCAGTCTATCCTCTTTTCTGCTACAGGCAGAAAGGAAGGACGGCACTATATACGGACCAAACGACAGCAGGGAGCAGAGGCTGCAGGGACCAAAGAACGAAAAAGGGGAAGGCAGGATTATCTCCCCCTGTCATACCGCTTATCCTTGCAAGCAGTATTTACCTGTCAGAACAGACGGAGACGGGTTTGCACTGACAGCGGACAGCGGAAGTCTGCAACATGATCTGACCATATATGTAACAGCCTTACCATACGCTGAGACAACCGCGATGCCGTCGGATATGGAGAATGTAACAGGCAGAGGCAACGGCATACGTCTGCTACCCAACGGAGAACATTTTGCAACGGCGAGCCCTGCACGGATTACGCTGGCATACGACCCGAGACGCCTGCCGCAAGGTTACAAGGCTGAAGACATCTATACCTATTACAACGACGAGGCAGGCGGTTGGCACCGGTTGGAACGCATTGCCACAGACACCACAGCACATACGATCACATCGGTTACCACGCACTTTACCGACTTCGCGAATGCCGTCATACGCACCCCCGATATGCCAGAAAGCAAAGCGTTTGTGCCGACAGCGATGACGGACATTCCCGATGCGGATCCGATGCAGGGGATACCTATGGTGGAGACACCAAGAATCAACAATCACGGAACGGCAGAACTGACCTACCCCATTGCGCTGCCCAAAGGGAGAGGAGGCATGCAACCCAATACGGACCTGCATTATTCCAGCGCAGGAGGGAACGGCATATTGGGTGCCGGTTGGCGTCTGAACACCCCTTATATAACCATAGACACACGCCGAGGCGTACCACGCTTTGACCCGCTATACGAATCGGAGGAATATATTGTGAACGGCGAAGCCGTTGTACTTCGTCAGGAGAAGGGAGAAGCCTTTGCACTGCCACATCATGACAAGACCTATTCTCCCCGCACGGGAGGGAAAGTACGTTTCTATGCACGGAATACGGAAAACCAGGAAAGGATACTGCGTTTCGGGAACAGTCCCACCAACTACCGGTGGGCTGTCACAGACAAGAACGGCATAACGACCTACTACGGATGTCAGCATGATCTTTCCGGGAATTGGTTAACCGGCATCGAGGAAGAAAGCGTTGAGCGTAACGACAACGGCTGCATCACCTATTGGGCAGCCACTGCCAGTGTGGATATACACGGAAATTATATTCTCTATCATAATGAACAGGCTTATGGTGCAGTACATACAAAAATGATATGCTACACCGGCAATCTGCGACAAAATATCCCTCCCGTCTATCAGATTCACTTTGGCTACACAGAACGCGAAGACATTGCAACAAACTGCCGTTCAGGGAGTTTACGAGCAGAAAAGCAACTACTTTGCCACATATTGGTACAATATTCAAGAACGGACTATAACTATACAGACAACCTTGCCGCCTACTATATGCAATATACCCAACCGCAGGAGACAACTCTCTACAAGAGCCGGTTGGAAGGAGTGGTGATGCTGGACTCGGTGCATGACCTGCTGCTTGACGATGTCTGTTCGCTGCAACAAATCTACGACGGTGACGTAAAACGGAACAGACTGTCGGAGATACTATTGGAAGATGCCAAAGCCAACGGGAAAACAGACGTATATGACAAAATACTTGCCACACTGGAACGCCCCTACGGCGAGGGAAGCATTCCCGCACACACAACAAAATTCGCCTACAAGGACGCACCTCTTGCCGAGGATCTGTTCGGTGCGCCCCAGACCCTCCCGAACTCCGCAGGCGCAGAACTGTCAGAAAGCGAGAGCAAGGGTTGGAGCATAGGCGGCACGGCTACGGTGGGCATAGGAAGTGACATTGTCACGACCAGTCTATCGGGAGGGGGAAACTATGAATACGGGAAAAACGAAGGGAGATGCAAGACAATGCTCATAGACCTGAACGGGGACGGGCTGAAAGATATTGTCTTTGAAGAGGGCGGCAACGTATATTACAAACGGCAATATATAGCCGGCGGGACATACCAGTTCGCCAATGCTGAAAAGATACAGGGGTTGAGCCGTCTTTCACGGGAAGTGAGCAAGACACATACATGGGGCGTACAGATGTCGTTAGGTGCGAACCTGAGTTACAGTCATCCCGTTTCCACAACTTACACAGACACCTATTTTTCGGATGTGAACGCCGACGGTCTGCCGGACATGATAGACGGAGACAGGATACTGATCAACCAATTGGCAGGCGGAGTCCCGACTTTCGGTGCGTTCACGGGTATAGAGACACAAAGCATCGCAGTGGGCAACAGCCGTTGCGGAATGATTACACTTGACGGGGAAGCGGACGAGCATATTGAATGCGACGTGAAAGAGATTCTGGTACGCAGTTATTCTCCATACGAGTTCTTCGGGGGTGACACGAACTACCGTATCGAAGAAGAAGATGAGCAGATTAAAGACACCCAAGAAGCATATCCGGAGAAACTCTATTTTGACACAGAAAAGGAAGAGAAGGAATACAAGCAAGCAAAGGAGACCGCCATACAAAGCACACAAGAGGAAACGCCCGCCATACAGCGTTCCCCAGCGCAGCAAGCAGCAGTGATTACCAGAACGGAAGACTCTTTGATTTACCGGTTTGAAAAAGGCAGAGTGAATGCCTACCGACAAGAGTATGTCTGCCATTCCGTCAGGACGGAGCCCGACATAGAGACCGTGCGCGTGTGGGTGGCACCGAAAGACGGGAATATCACTCTATGCGGCAGCATCGCACTCACAGAGGACAGTTCCGCCTCCCGCTTGCGTTCAAGAACCGCTGACGGCATTGCATACACCATTCAGCATTGCCGCAAGGTGGCAGAACGGAATGACGGTATGCGGCTGCATGCAGACGACTATACACTACTGCACCAAGGAAGAATTGGCGAGAACGATTATCAACCCAAGACCATGGCCGAAACACTGAACGTCCGAAAAGGCGACATCATCATGTTCCGTCTGCGTTCAGGAGAGAACAATCTTTTCGACAAGACAGACTGGAGACACACCATACGCTATGCAGGAGACAGCGGCACATACGATTCGGAACAGGATTTCCTGTGTACAGGAGAAGGAGAGTTCCAGGCGCTGTATGCGGGACAAGTTATTATAACACTATCAGGAACGAATGAAGGCAACGTTCCCGTTACCGTGAGCGTGAGGAAACATCATGACGGGAAGGAGACGGAGATGTTTGCCACCACACTGCATCACGGGAACTTCCATGCAGATCCACAGACCCTGCCAATAGCCGCGGGCGACAGGATTACGGTGAGTGCAGCACCAGCGGAAGGAAATACGGAAGAACTCCGATGGGGGGATATACACATCGTTCCCAAACTGCAATACATTGCAGACTTCCCGCTCGGGGATTCTTCCGCAGAGGCCACCCGCGACACCATCGTCCACTATCCCGACATACAGACCGATTGCCAGACCGATTATCCTGCATCATCCGCCTACAGCCAACTGTTCGGGACATTGCATAAGGGATGGGGAGTGTTTGCCTATCAGAATCTGCAGAACAGCGACACCATTATTCTGGATTCCCTGGTCAATACACAACAACTTGCCGCAGAGCGTGCCGAACAGAACAGTTCTTTCCGGACCAACCAGCATGCCCAATCGTTCTCCAAAGACGAAGACTGGCAGACGCAAACGGACCATGCTTTTGCAGAAGGACAGGTGTTCAACCCTACCTCCGAGAACAACTATTGGATTCCGATGCGTGCCGACAGCCGCCTGAACAGATGGATAGCATACGGGAACCTGGGATGCATCGGAAAAAGGACACACAGCAACGCCCGAGAGACGGTCCTATCCGAAGGACAAGAGGATATTACAGAGTTTGACAGTCCGCTACCCTTTGCACAGGGCGAGACAAGGAAGAACAATTTTGTACGGAAACAAAGCCGTTCGGTCCAGCACAGCATTTCCTGGGGGGCACCCATACTCATCAACGCCTCTGCCAGCAGGGGAACCTACGAGAGCGTGGTGGACTACATGGACATGAACGGAGACGGATACCCTGATTTCACAGGGAGGGGAGGTATTCAATACAGTACTCCATGGGGAGGCATAGGACGACTGCAGGCCGTGGAGCATTACGCTCCCTTCTCCAGCAGCAACACGGCTGAGGGCGTTTCGTTTTCCGCCTGCCCCGCCAAACTGAGAAAGGCGACAGGCAACAACCTACGCGACGGGAGGTTCTTCATGAATGCCACGGCAGGCGGCTCGGGCGGCGCAGGGCACTCTTCGACGCAAACAAGTTATACAGACATGAACGGCGACGGACTGCCTGACATAGCAGACATGGAAAACCAAACCATCCGTTACAATCTGGGTTACCGCTTCTCCGAGCCATACCCGTTCACAGGATATATCAACGAAGGGCTGAATGCGAGTCGCAGCATAAGCGGCACAACCCCTCCGTTTTCCATAGCACAAGTGAGCATAAGCGGCGGGTGCGGGAAGTCGGTTTCCGAGAACGAGACCGAGACGATTCTTACCGACATCAACGGAGACGGACTGCCCGACAAAGTAAGGGTATTGAATAATCAAGTCAGCGTTGCTTACAATAAAGGGACAGGATCTTCGGATATGACTTTTGATTCGTGGAAAGCGTTACCGAGGCTCACTGCCATTGAGAAAAACAGCACAGAAAACTTCTCGACCACATTGGGTGCGACGGGAGGGTTTACCTTGTTCGCTGCCAAAGTCAACATAGGTATTCAATCGTCGCCACACAATGAATCCACAACAAGAACGGAAACAATGCTGACCGACATGAACGGAGACGGATTGCCCGACTATGTATGGAAAGAAAACAACCAGATCCGTGTATGCTACAACACGGCAGGAAAAGCCAATCTGCTTACTGCCGTCATCAATCCGACAGGACAAGAGATACATCTGGACTACACTCTGTCCGCGCCATCGACAACGCACAGAAACCGCCAATGGGACTTACAGGAGACAAGAGACGCGGCACCCAACCATCCTATGGAAGGAGCAAAACAATCCCTTATCCAAATAAACTACAGCAATCCCTACTACGACGACTTTGAAAAAGCAGACTATGGTTACGAATACGTGCAGACCATAACCAACGGGGAGAAAATCAAAGAAGAGCGTTACCATAACCAATCGTATCCGCTGAACGGCAAACTACGAGAGGACCTGATAACAGACAACAACGGGAAAAAGTACATCAGGCACATATACGGCCACAAGTACAGAAACATAGTGTCCAAAGCGGAAGCAGAAGACATCTGCGACGATGCGAATGTGTATGTATCAGAGGGAGGCTACCGGACAGAGTACTTTGAGGGACAAACGGAACCGCAGATAGTAACCCGGTACACCATTCACTATGATTCGCACCATAACATAGTGAGATACACCGATTATGGCGATACCGCCATAGCCAATGACGACTGGCAGCAGGACATATCCTATTTACGGAACACCGGCTACAACATGGTTTCGCTCCCGAAGGCCGAATACATAACAGACAAAGACGGGGAATTGCTCCGATACTCTTATGTAAACTATTCGCCATACGGGCAGCCTGCACATATACACAGAGTGGACAAGTATCGGGATCTGCACGCCACAACACATATCGAATACGACCCGTTGGGAAACATTGCAGCCGTTATCCAACCCGAGAACAGCAAGGGCGAACACAGTTGGACCACATTCCGATATGACACCATCACGTACTCATGCGTTGTTGCCACGGACAATCCTTTCCATGCAGGGACTATTACCCGATATGACTGCCGGTGGGGACTGCCGGTGTCCGTCACCGACCCCGCAGGCAATGAAATACGTTACACCTACGACTACAAAGGGAGGCTCTGCACGGTACTTGCCCCCGAAGAAGCGGAACAAGGAAAAGATTATACGGTCCGGTTCACCTACAACCTCACCAACCACAATCTCAAATGCAAGGTTTCTTACCCATTCACGCACGTGTACAAGGATATGTATGATTCATTGTTTGTGCAACAAGAGGTGGCACTCTATGATACACGGGGAAGAATGCTGCAGAAGAAACATTATGCGAAAGTGTACGGGAAAGACCACTGGATAGCGGACATGGCGGAAGAATGGGATGCTTTCGGGCGGACTATTGCACGCACCTATCCGTTTGTCACCAGCCGCAAGGCGGAGAACTATTGCTTTGTCGGGGATGGACACGGATTGGTTGAACAGACAGAATATGACCCATTAGACAGACCCGTATTACAAATCAATGCAGACGGGACCAGAAAGGAGTTCAAATACAGCATTGAGACCAACAGAAAAAGGAAGATTCGTTTTCTGACCGTAATGACAGATGAGAACGGCATACAGACGGCTGCATACAAATCTCCGCAGGGTTGGTTGACAGAACAAAGAGCGGGGGACGGAAGCAGCACATCATTCGCCTATTCCCCCATAGGAGAACTGCTGCAGACAAGAGATGCTGACGGATACAGGACTACTTATCAATATGACAAATTAGGACGGCTGACGGAAAGGGTACATCCCGATGCAGGGACCACAAAATGGACATACGACCTTGCGGGAAACATAATTGCCAAAGAGACTGCCGACCATGCCAGACGAGGGACTGCCATACGGTATGACTACACGTTCGACAGGCTCTCGGACATCCGTTACCCGCTGCGTCCCGAAAACGACGTACATTACAGGTATGACAAAGCAGGCAGAGTCACTTCGAGACAGGACGGGACAGGGACGGAAAAGTTCGTCTATGACCCGTTGGGAAATGTGGCACAATCCCTACGGAGGGTTATCATCCCCACTGAAACGGCGGTGTACGTATTCAGAACGAAGTTCAGGTATGACAGTTTCGGAAAAATGAGAGACATCACGTATCCCGACGGGGAAACGGTGCATTACGGATACCAAACAGGAGGACTGCTACAATCCGTAACAGGCACAAAGGACGGGCAGCAGAACATCTATCTGAAGGACAGGCAATATGACGAACAAGGCCGGAAAACCCTGCAAATGTACGGGAACGGAGTACAGACCTACTATGAATACGGCAAGGAGCGGCAATGGCTGACACATACACACACCAAACTACCCGACGGGAACACCTTGCAAGACCTGTCCTATACATACGATGACGCAGGGAACATTCTCAACATACAGCATGATGGCATTGTCATAAGTGCCGCACAAAGCAAACAATACTCCAATGTATATATATACGATGAACAATACCGCCTTATAGAATCATTCGGAGACCGGTACAAGTTCCGGGCTGCCTATTCGCGGGCAGGAAGGCTTGGAAGCCGGTTGTTTGAGACTACAGGGGTATATGCAGAGATGATGTTCGGATATGATGCCGGGCAGGCAAGTCACCAGCCGAGAAACATCCACGATGCCGTAAACGGGGCGGCGGATCTCTATTGGGACGACAACGGCAACCTGGCACAAGTGATTCTGCGGAAGCAGAATGCGGCACGATTCCATGAATGGGACGAGGAGAACAGGCTGCGGTTTGTTTTAGGGGAGAAGTTTGCAGGATATTACGGATATGACGCCAACGGGGAACGGGTCTATAAACTGAC